>JBNKYR010000058.1:0-17117 GCA_050300995.1 Crocinitomicaceae bacterium
CCATTGTTGCATAGGATGGTTTGAGTCCACTGCTTACCACCTGGTCGGAATTGAAGGTGAACTTTGCGACAAAACGCCATTTGTCCCTGTCGATAAACGAAAGATCTCCCCGTAACACGTGCATGGGCGTGTAATCCATGCGACTCTTTCCTGTGCTGTCATTGAAATACGCATCGGTGTAGGTATATCCCGTGGAAAGGTGAAATTTCCATACTCTCAGTTTCATTTGTATTTCAATTCCCTGGCTGATCGCATAGCCATCTCGGTTAGCATACATGAGCGATCCCGTGGAATCATTCGTTAATTGAATGGGGTTTTCGATCACATTGTAGAAGGCGGAAGGGTTGAACGTGAAAGAGACGTGCTTTGAGCCAAAATCGGACTGGTATCGGATGTCAAAGTTTGTTCCGTACGATTGCTCGGCTTTCACATTGCTGTAATCGATCACGTGAATGTTGCGATAGGCATAGGGTTCTGATTCCGGGTTGAAGATCGTCGGCATTCGGTAGCCTGTACCAACGCCAACGCGTATGCCGAGGCTTTTTAACGGTTGAACCAGAATACCCAGACGGGGAAGCGCGAAAAGTTGTCCCTGATTTTTACTGATGGTGGAGTAAGCTTGCACGTAATCTGCACGGATGCCCGTTTCAAGGGAAAACATATTATAGATATCCCACAAGTAATTGATGTAGGCGGCATAGGTGACTGATCGCTGATTTCTCAACTGGCTGCTGTCTGCTTCGTCCTCAACAAATGAATTCGAATAAACATTGAGACCGATATTCAGATTATATACGTCTTTTTTTAAGTTGTAATTGAGTTCATGGTATGTTCCAAGCTCACTTCCGCTGAAGTAGGTAAGATCTCCGGCCTGGTTTTCTCTTATCTGTATGCCACGACGGTAGGAGTTCAGACTGCTTTTAAGTTGAAGGGTATGGTGTTTTCCGAAGGTGTGACGAGCCAGCAGTTGAGATGCAAAGCGACGGCTTGTCTGCGCATCGGAATAAAAATGTGTAGAATCAACGGTGAAACCATTGATCAGATCCATGTCCCCGCCGGCACGCCGTTCATCCGTGATAATGGCCCCAAGGGAAATCTCCGTGCGCTTTGTTGGGTAGTAAAAGAATTTGGGAGAGAAGTGGATCCGCAGTACTTCCGGCATATCTGAGTAGCCATCCGAATCGGCATCGTAGGGTTTGTGGGTGTACAGTGTGGCCATGCTCGTGAAGCCAAGCTTTCCGAAGTTCTTTGAGACAAATGCATTGAAATCTCTGGCACCGATGGTCGACAGGTTCTCGTAAAGCCTTAGCTCATCCCTGTCAGGACGTTTACTAACGAGATTGATGATGCCGCCGATAGCGCCATTACCGTAGAGTGTAGAAGCACTGCCTTTGACATATTCGATCTGCCGCAAGTCGAGTGGGGGTACCTGGAGAAGATCAAGGCTTCCGGAAAGGCCTCCATAGAGGGGAAACCCATCCCTGAGCAATTGGGTGTATTGCCCGCCAAGACCGTGGATTCGAGCTACCTTTCCTCCCGAAGATGCTGTGGTGGCTTGCAGGCGGATGCCCGTGTTGTATCCAAGTAAATCAACAAGAGTGCTCGGATCAACCGCTGAGGTTTCCTCGATTCTTTGGGTAAGAACGTCTGTTCTTGTGGGCAGGTCATTGATCGCCCGGTTCATTCGTGTGGCTTCAATGATCACTTCCTGATCTACTTCGGTGACCGGAGCTAAAAGAACTGTGTAGATCTCAACGCTCAGCGGAAAATCAAGAATAAGTTCTTTGGATCCGTAGCCATCATGCCGCAGGATTATTTTTTGCGGCCCGTCAGGAATGTTGGTCAGTTTAACCAGCCCGTTTGCCTTGGATGTCATTTCGATTGCCAGTACGGGAACCGCTACTTCAACGCGTTGAACAGCTTTGTAACTGGTGCTGTCCAGTATGAGTAGATCAATTTTATGCTGTCCGAAAACGGTAGAGTTGATCAGGAATAATCCAATGACAGTAACAAGAGGAGACTTCAGTAGAGCTAGCAAGACTGGTTAAATAAGGCCCTAAAAATAATCATCTCAGGGAAAGGAATAAAGCAGGAATGCTACGAACCGGAAACTTTCTTCAGTTCGTGTCTTTTTTTTAAACTCCAAATGGTCAGAATGATAGGCGCCGAAACGATGGTGGGGAGAGTAGACAGGAAAGGCTCGGGAGTACCTTTCATTGAATGGAGCAGATAGGTAAGACACACGGTGGAAATGCCGGGAATCAGAATGGCAAGTAGGATTGCTTTGACTGCCGGATTGAAATTTACCGCAATGTTTTCACAAACTCTGGCAACGATACCTCCCATGAAAAAGGTGTAAGTAAATTGCTTGGTAGCGGCAACAAGGGCGAGGTTCATACCATGGTGAGAATTGATCCAAAGGACGATCAGGCCAATCACCAGGCCACCAAAGAAACCGGCTTTCGGATCAAAATACCGATTGTTGCCCAATGCGTTTTTACCTGACTTCTTTGTTTTCAAATAGGACAAATTATCAATGCCTGTTAACTCTTATTATGCTTCCAGCGATGGATTTCGGGGAACGAAGATAGTGCTTTTAGTGCTACCCTGATATGGGATTGTTCCACCCGATTGGAAACGGGTTTTCGTCGTGTTCGGACCGAACACCACACCTAAACTTCGATCAGAGGAAACGCCCATTTGAATTTTCCCGGCAGCATGGGAGAAACTGTCATTTAATACTGTTACATTTGCGCTTTAAAAAGAAAAAAATTGTACGGCTACTCACTTTAATGGAACTTCTATGAACAAAGGGGCGAAGGAACCACTGGCGATTATCGGAATAGGGTGTAGATACCCTGGAAACGCTAATACAGCAGAGGAATTTTGGGAAATGATCTGTAGTAAAACAGATGCATTGGGACCAATCCCGGCAGATCGCTGGGAAATGAATGACATGTATGCACCGGAATGGCGGCGTGCGGGAAAAATCAGCGTAAAAAGAGGCGGATTTGTTAATAACATTGACATGTTTGATGCGGGGTTCTTCGGAATTTCTCCGATCGAGGCATCGCGGATGGATGTTCAGCAGCGGATGCTTCTGCAGGTAACATATGAAGCTTTCGAAGATGCCGGTTTGGATCTGAAGGATCTGTCAGGAAGTCGAACGGCTTGTTTCATTGGTATTTCAGCGCACGATTACGGTGATATTCAGAATACACCGCAGGAACGTGTGAACATTGGTTCGCATACGAACGTGGGTGGTGCCCAGTCGATTGCTGCAAACAGAATTTCCTATTGTTTCAATTTGCGCGGTCCGAGTATTGCCCTGGATACCGCGTGTTCATCTTCGCTGAATGCCATTCACGTGGCTTGTCGTGCGATCTGGAACGGTGATGCTGATATGGCTGTAGCCGGAGGGGTAAACGCGATCCTGAAGCCTGAACCGCACATGGGATTCTCCAAGGGAGGGTTCCTCTCACCGGATGGAACCTGTTTCTCCTTTGATGAGCGAGGAAACGGATACGTACGTTCGGAAGGAACGGGAATCATGGTGATCAAGCCTTTGTCACAGGCCGAGGCAGACGGAGATAAAATTTACGCGGTTATCCGTGGTACAGCTGTAAACCAGGACGGTGCAACGAAAGGAATTTCGGTGCCGAATCCTGTGGCACAGGAAGAGTTGCTGAAAGCAGCATATATGGATGCCGGAGTAAATCCACACGACGTAACGTATGTGGAGGCACACGGTACCGGAACATTTGTCGGTGACCCGATCGAGTCCAATTCCATTGGTAAAGTGATCGGGACAGATCGTGAAGACAACTGTTATATGGGATCGGTCAAATCGAACATTGGTCACCTTGAGCCGGCTTCCGGTATTGCGGGTATCACAAAATTGGCGATGGCGATGTATCACCAGCAGATTCCGCCAAACATCCATTTCCGTAAAGGAAATCCGAACATTCCTTTCGAGCACCTGAAACTGCAGGTTCCTACAGAAGTGATGGATTGGTCTCCGAAGGGAGGGATTCCACGTTTTGGAGGGGTGAACTCATTCGGATTCGGAGGTTCAAATGCACACGTTGTATTGCAGGATCATCCGGAGAAAACAGACCTGAAAGCGAATGCTATCGAAGGACCAATGGTGGCAACCATTTCTGCCCGCGATGGAGAGGCGCTGACTGAACTCACAGAAAAATACATTACATACCTTAAGGATCCGAACAATTCGACTCCGTTAAATGAGATTTGTGCGGCGATGGCGCTGCGAAGAACGCATCACGGAAAAAGACTGGCAGTAGTCGGTGAATCGAAAGCGGAAATGGCCGACCTGTTGAAATCTCACCTGGAAGGTGAAACTTTGAATGAGGTTTCGGAAGGATCGGTGAATGATACCAGGGACAAGATTGTTTTTGTGTTCTCCGGTCAGGGACCACAGTGGTGGGGAATGGGCCGACAGTTGTTGGAAAAAGATGAATTGTTCAAGTCATGGATCTACAAGCTGGATGGCATGCTTTCCGAATACGCTGACTGGTCATTGATCGAAGAATTGACGCGTTCGGAAGAAACGTCCAGAGTATCTGACACGAACATTGCACAACCATCCATATTTGCCATTCAGATTGCTTTGTACGAAATGTGGAAAGCGAAAGGCATTGAACCAGGGGCTGTAGTTGGACACTCCATCGGAGAGGTGGCCGCGGGATATGCTTCCGGTGCGTTGACTCTCGAAATGGCGGTAAAACTGATCTTCCACCGTTCACGGGTTCAGTTCAAGGCAACCGACAAAGGAAGAATGCTTGCTATCGGAATTACCCAGCGCGAAGCAGAAAAACTGATTGCCGGCAGAGAAGATCGTGTTTCAGTGGGGGCCGTAAACGGACCAGAAATGGTGGCTTTGTCTGGAGATACCGATGTGATTGAGGAAATCGCAGCGGATATGAATGCAAAAGACATCTTCCATAAAATGCTGGTGGTAAATGTTCCATTCCACTCGCACCATATGGAGCCGCTGAAAGAAGAATTGCTGGAGTCATTGGGTGCCGATTGGAAACCAACTGCATCAAAGATTCCTTTTTATTCAACTGTGGAAGGGAAGATCGTACCGGGAGAAGAACTGGATGCGATGTACTGGTTCCGGAATGTGCGTGAGCCGGTTTATTTTACGGCCGCAATCGAAGAGCAGATCAAAGACGGTTTTGATACCTTCATTGAATTGGGCCCACACCCGATTCACGCGATCGGAATCAACGGATTGTTGGATGCACACAAGGTTACCGGCCTCGTACTGGCTTCATTGAGAAGAAAAGAAGATGAGCAGCGACAGTTCCTGTCTTCTGTAGCGAAAATGCATACATGGGGGGCTGAGATCAACTGGGAGAATTTCTACGGAAAGGTTGGAAATACAGTAGAACTTCCGAAATATCCATGGCAGGAAGAATCGTTCTGGCTGGAAACAGAGGAAGGAAAAAAAGCACGTTTAGGAAAGATCGAGTACCATCCTCACCTGAAGCGTCAGGTTGTTTCGGTGCGCGAAGATGACAGCATCATCTGGGAGGTAGATCTCGATCGCCGTACATATCCTTACATTGAAGATCACAAAGTGCAGGGGCCGATCGTTTACCCGGGAGCAGGTCACATGGATCTGGTTGCCGGTGCCGCGCGCGCTTCTTTCGGTGATAAGTTCTGTTTTGTGGAAGATGTCAACTTCGAAGGTGCATTGTTCCTTCCGGATCAAGGTGAGCCACCACACATTCAGATCGATATTTCTTACGATAACGGTGAATGGTTCCTTTATACCAAGCCAAGAATTAAGGATGCCGACTGGACCATGTGTTCAAATGGTAAGATCAATCACATCGGTGATAAATTCCATTCGGAAGAGATCGACCTCGAAGCGGCAAAAGCGCGTATTCAGGTGGAAGTTCCTGTGAAACCGCTCCACGACGAATTGTTGGAAAGCGGATTGTACCTCGGACCAAGCTTCCGAGCGATCAAGAAACTCTGGAGATCAGATAAATTGTGGGAATCGTACTCAGAGATTGAAGTACACGAGAGCATCAAGGATGAATTCTTCCAGTTCAACATTCACCCGGGGGTTTTGGATAGCTGCTTCCAGACCATGTTTGGAATTTTCGGAATGCAGAACGACATCGCGGATAAAATGGGAGTCTACATTCCGCGCCATATTGATCGTATCAAGTGGCATGGTTACGTAAATTCCTACAAACTTCAGGTATATGCCCGATTAACGCAATGGTCGGCAGATGATGCTACCGGAGATTTGTGGATCTACAATGAAGATGGTTCTCTGATTGCAGAATTCCAGGGCTTTCGATCTCAGTACCTGAAAGGGTCAAGAGGCGAGGTTGCCGGAGAAATGGACAAGTGGTTCTACGAGTATGGATGGAACATGAAGTCAAGAGCGGATCTTGATCTTCTGAGAAATCCGGGAGAGTTCCTGCCAAGTCCGAATTCGATTCGTGAAGGCGTACAGGAAACCATTAATGAGATCCTTGCAGGACCGACAAACGACGAATACTTCAAAGGATACGAGCCGGATCAGCACATGCTGACCATGGCTTACATTTGGGACGCGTTGAAAGACATGGGAATGGACATGAGTGTCGGTTCGAAGATCCATGTAGATACGTTGAAGGACGAATTGTCTGTAGTTGACGCTCACCACCGATTATTCAACCACATGTTCGTTCTTTTGGAGCGTGTAGGTATTGTGAAGGGCGGCAACGGTGAGTACGAGATCGTGAAAGATCCTCAATTCAAAGATACCAAAGGATGGATGGAAGAGCTGGAAGCTAAATTCCCGCAATTCCACCACGAATCCACTCTACTTGGACGTTGCGGACCACAGATTCAGGGTGTATTGCAAGGAAATGTGGATCCGATCCAGTTGATCTTCCCTGAAGACAAGTGGGATGCGATTGTACAATACTACGTGGAAGGATTTGCCTTCGGAAAATACAATGACATTGCACAACGTGCGATAGAAGAACTGATCAAAAACCTTCCGGAAGATCAAACACTGAGAATTCTGGAGATCGGTGCCGGTACGGGGGGGATGTCCCAGGCTATTCTTCCGGTGCTTCCTGCTGACAGAACAGAATATGTGTTTACAGACTTGTCGCACATGTTCATGATGAAGGCGAAGACCCGCTTCGCGAAATATCCGTTTGTGAAGTATCAGATCATGGATATCGAGAAGAATCCGGCCGACCAGGGAGTTGACCTGCATTCCTTCGACCTGATCATCGCATCGGACGTATTGCACGCTACACGCGATTTGAGCGTTACTTTGGGACACGTGCAGGACTTGCTGGCTTCCGAAGGAATCCTTATGATGCTGGAGGTAACCAATAATCCGGCGTACCTTGACCTGATCTTCGGAATGACAGAAGGATGGTGGCTTTACGAAGACACCGATCTTCGTCCGGATCACGCCACAATGGGGCCAGAAGCCTGGGAAAGCACATTGGATAAATGTGGATTCAGTGATATCGCTTATTACAGTGATGTTCCCGATAACTCAATCTCTGCACAGAATGTCATCATGGCGAGAGCGGCTAAACTGGAGTTGGACAACTCGGCAGCCTTGAATGAAGACAAGGATAAAGCTGCAGATTGGCTGGTATTCACCGATCATAAAGGCGTTGGTGCAAAAGTGATTGATCGTTTGTCTGCGCTGAATAAAACATGCTACACTGTTTCGCTTGGAACAGAATTCAAGCAGCTTTCGGATACAGCATTCGAGATCGATCCGTTGTCGCAGGAAGATACGAACAAGGTACTCGACGTACTGAACGCCGGAAATAATTTACAGGGCATCATTTATGCATGGGGGCTTGATCTGGTAAGTAACGACCAGTTGAATCCGCAAGCAATTGTGGATTCTGAAGATCACGGTTCAATGACCTTGATGAACCTCATGCGCAAGTTGAACGAAACACAGTACCAGAATAACCCAACGATCTGGAACCTCTTTGCAGGTACACAAACGATTGGTGGTTCGCCGGAACTCGTCAACATGTCTCAAATGGGATTGCGGGGAGTTGCCCGCGTATGTCTGAACGAATTCCCGAACTACAGAACAACCCTGGTTGATTTCAGCTCGGATGTTCAGGACAGCGAGATCGACGTATTTGTGGATGAGATCTTTGCAAACGACAAAGTGGACGAAGTAGCGTTCAGAGGTCGTAAGCGATACGTAGCGAAACTGGAGCGAATCTCCATGGACAACATTGCAGAAAAAGCACTGCGAAATGTTCCGGCAGAAGGCTCTCCATATACTGCGACGATTTCAGAATACGGTGTACTTGACAACATCAAATTGCGTGAAACGACGCGTAAGGCGGTTCCTGAAAATCAGGTGGAGATCCGCGTGAAAGCGGCAGCGTTGAACTTCCGTGATATCATGATGGCGATGGGACTGCTTTCATCCGAAGCGGTTGAAGGTGGACTTTACGGTAGAAACTTCGGTCTGGAATGTTCAGGAGTTGTTTCTGCGGTTGGACCGGGTGTGACTGATTTTAAGGTTGGCGATGAGGTAATGGCCTGCAGCCAGTCAAGTATCGGAGGGTTTACGTATGCATGGAAAGATCATGTCGTGAAGAAACCGGCCAGTCTGGATTGGAATCAGGCTTCGAGCTTGCCGATCGTTTATCTGACTGCATATTACGCACTCATTTACCAGTGCCGTTTGGAGAAAGGTGAGAAAGTCCTGATCCACGCAGCAGCAGGTGGAGTCGGAATTGCGGCGATCAATATTGCGAACGCCGTTGGCGCGGAGGTTTATGCAACGGTGAGTACGGACGATAAGCGCGATTATATCATCGGTCTTGGCGTGAAGCCTGAAAACATCATGAATTCGAGAACACTGGAATTCGCTGATGAGATCATGGAAAAAACAAATGGCTACGGTGTAGATGTGGTGATCAACTCTATTGCAGGTGAAGCCATTTATAAGAGCGTACGATGCCTGGCGGCTTACGGACGATTTGTAGAAATCGGTAAGACCGACATTTATCGAAACTCGAAATTAGGATTGAAACCGTTTGGAAACAATATCAGCTACTTCGGTGTGGATATCGATCGTTTCCTCGGACAACGTGTGGAAAAGGCCGGAAAAATGTTGAACGAGTGCATGCAGTACTTCGTGGACAACAACTTCCGTCCGCACCCATGCGAAGCATTCCCGGTAAACCAATTGGCGGATGCCTTCCAGTTCCTCGGAGGAGCGCGACACATCGGTAAGGTGGTCGTAACGATGGAAGGAAATGTAGCCGTGGCACCGCCGGAAGAAATTACATTCGTGGAAAACGGTACTTATCTGATCACGGGTGGAGCATCCGGATTTGGTCTCGAAGTTGCGAAGTGGATGACGACCAAAGGATGCAAGAACCTTGTGTTGATGAGCCGTTCGGGAACGAAGACAGAGCACGAAGCTCAGGTGGTCGAAGAAATGCGCGCAAACGGAGTGAATGTCAATCTGGCAATCGGTTCTGTGGATAACGCAGATGATGTGAAGCGCATCTTTAAAGAGATCGCGGAAACAATGCCTCCGTTGAAAGGAATCCAACACGCTGCGATGGTACTGGATGATGGTGCCATTCCGGATGTGACACGCGAGCGATACATTCGTGCCTTTACACCGAAAGCGGTGGGTTGCTGGTTACTGCACGAAGCATCGAAAGATCTCGATCTGGATCACTTCCTGTCGTATTCCTCGATCTCGTCGATCTATGGTAACCCTGGACAGGTGAGCTACGTGGGAGCCAATCAGTTCCTCGACAACTTTGCTCACTGGAGAAGAGCGCAGGGGCTTCCTGCGACTACAGTGAACTGGGGTGTAATCGGTGAAGCCGGTTTCGTGCACCGATCAGGTACTGTTGGAGGATTGCTCTTCAAGCAGGGATGGAAGCAGTTCACGATCAAAGAAGCAACGGCGATCATCGAGCAGATGTTCCTGAACAATCCTGTTCAGCGAATGGCAGCCGATTGTGACTGGAAGATCATCGGAGGATTCTTCCCTCACTCTGCAAACTCCAGCCGATTCGGACACCTTGTGAACGAGGAAGAACTGAATGCCGGAGCCGGAGGCGGTGCTGGAGATGGTGCATTGAAAGCACAGATCTTCGAATCGAAGCCGGAAGAACAACTTGGTGTATTGCTGGTTCAATTGAAAGATACCTTTGCACGCGTTCTCGGAACTGTTGCAGACAAACTTTCGACAAGCGAACCGGTTACAAAATACGGATTGGACTCTTTGATGGCCAACCAGATCAGAAACTGGGTGCAGTCATCTGCCGGAGTAGACTACTCCATGATGAAGATCATGCGTGGTCCTACCATGGAAGAGATGGCCAGTTCAATTCTTGCGGAATTGCTTGGTAAGAGCGGAACGGTTGCCGGAGAAGGTGAAGAGAAGAGCGAACTGGATAAGTGGGTGATCCGAACCAAGGTTGTTGAATCGCCGCGTATGCGCTTGTTCTGTCTGCCTTACTTCGGTGGTGGAGCCTCTATCTTTACTTCATGGCACGAATACCTGCCGGGCGATATTGAAGTCTGTGCGATTCAAATGCCGGGTCGTGAAGAGCGGGGAGATGAACGTCCGTACGATGACATCAACGAATTGGTAGCGAAGATTGCGGAAGTCATTGAACCACTTCTGACAACTCCCGTCGCGTTCTATTCGCACTCATCCGGTGCTGGTATCACCTTCGAATTGGCACGTTACCTGAGAAGAGAGCACGATGTTATTCCTACCGCATTTATGGTGGGAGGATGGAGAGCTCCTCATCTGGACAGTCCGTTTGAAATCCTTGATTCGATCAGTGACGAGGAAGTATACCTCGAGAAGAATATCGTGAAGATCAAAGATCACATGCGAACATTGGATGTTCCGGATTCGGTGATTGACAACGAAGAAGTCTTCAACGAGATGCTGCCTTCATTGAGAGCGGATATCCTTCTCGGTAAGCGATACACGTATTATGAAGAGGCGAAGTTTGAATGCCCTGTGATTGCCTTTGCAGGATCCGATGATACGGTATTTACCGAGCAGCAGGTGAGAGCATGGGAGGACCAGGCAGGTGGTGAGTTTAAGTTCGTCACTGTGCAGGGAGGACACCTCTTCTGTAGAGATAACAAAGAAGGCCTTCTGGAATTGATGTCAGCGGAGTTATCTGCAGACGTCATTGCCTAACAGATACGAAAGACGTATGGAAGTCCTGTTTGATAAGTTGATTATTGGACAGGACTTCCCTTTTTTGAAAAAGAATGAAATTCACCTTTGGCGGGTTTCATTGCAGCCGTCTTCCGTTATGCTGGAAACAGCGAAACAGGCATTGTCGGAATTCGAACGGAACCGTCTGGACTTCTTTGAATTCGAACAAGTACGTCGAAGTTATACGGTGAGCCAGGGTTTTCTGAGAATCCTGATAGCGAATTATCTTTCCATTGAGGTTGACGAAGTTGAATTGGGAAGACGGTCCAAAGGCAAGCCGTATTGCAAGAACGACGAATCCCTGTTTTTTAATATGTCGAATTCGGGAGGACTGTGTGTGTATGCTTTTTCGCGGGATAATGAGGTCGGGATAGACCTGGAAAAGATCCGTCCCTTACCCGACCTGGATGAGATGATCGAAAAGAATTTTATCGCACGTGAGCAGGCATACATACGGAAAACCAGGGAAGATGAATTGCGTCGCTTCTTTTTTTTCTGGACGATCAAGGAATCGTACCTCAAGGCCATTGGAGAAGGGATGCGGATCGAACCGCAAAACCTGGAGTTCTCCATTCAGAACGGTAAGATTCGATTGCTTGGGGTCAACGGATACACGGACTACGACGACTGGGTATTTGAGGAGGTCGCTTTTTCACCTGAATATGTCCGAACGCTGGCATATATTGGCGACAACGTTGATATTGCTGATTTTGAAATTGTTTAATACAATGCCGAACCGTTAATTTTTATCTTTGCCTGCAACTGCTATCTATGGAATTTACAAGAACATTTGATTTATTAGAGCGTTACGCACAGAGCTTCCCGGACAAGGCCGATGCACTGGCGACGAAAGTTGGAAAAGAGTGGGTGAAATACACCACCTCCGAATACATTGAAACGGCCTATGCTGTCAGTTACGGATTGATGGAACTGGGCTTTCGGCCGGGAGATAAGATCGCCACGATTTCCAATAACAGATCTGAGTGGAACATTACCGATCATGGTCTGTCCATGCTCGGGATCATTCACGTTCCCCTTTTTACTACGCTGGATGTTTCCGGATATGAACAGATCCTGGAGCATTCGGAATCTAAAATGGTGCTGATCTCCGATGCAGCACTCTACAAGAAGATCGGTCCGCTCAAGGATAAGTTAAGTACACTTGAATCGATCTATTCCATTGATACCATTGAGGGGGTTCCGAACTGGTCCGGGATCGTGGAACTCGGGAAGAAGAACGCGGACAAGCATCGCGAGGAGCTTGAGAAGATCAAGAATGGTATCACGAAGGATGATTGTGTTACATTGATCTATACCTCGGGTACGACCGGAAACTCTAAAGGAGTTCTGCTTTCGCATAACAATCTTGTTTCCAATTTCACAGAAGTCAGTAAGGTTTTCGGAATGACTCCCGATCAACGTTACTTGTGCATATTGCCACTTTGTCATGTGGGTGAACGGATGGCAAATTACTCGGCACAGTATTCGGGAGCGAGCATCTACTATGCGCAAAACATGGGTACGATTGCTGACGATCTGAAGGATGTGAAACCGCATACTTTTGGTACTGTACCAAGAATCCTGGAGAAGATCTATGATAAGGTTGTCCAACGCGGTGAAGCATTGACCGGAATGAAGAAGAAGATGTTCTTCTGGGCGCTAAAGCTGGGACACGAGTACAATGTGGAAGGAAAAAGCCTGTGGTACAAACTACAGCTTCGTTTGGCGAGCAAGCTGATTTTCAGTAAATGGCGTGAGGCCATCGGGGGAAACATCCAATCCGTTGGTGTGGGAGGAGCTCCGTTGCAACCACGTCTGGAGAGAGTTTTCTGGGCAGCGGGCGTTCGTTTGCTCAATATGTATGGCTTAACAGAGACCTCTCCGGTATGTACGATCAACCGACTCGATAACATTGTACTGGGTTCTGTGGGATCGAAGTTGCCGGGTGTAGATGTCAAAATTGCTGAGGATGGCGAAATCCTGGTGAAAGGTCCGAACATTATGTTGGGGTACTATAAAGATGAAGCCGGTACCAATGAGGTGATGAAGGACGGCTGGTTTCATACCGGTGATATTGGCGTGATCGACGAAAGAGGATTTCTGAAAATAACGGACCGTAAGAAGGCATTGTTTAAGCTTTCCAACGGAAAATATGTGGCTCCGCAGGCGATTGAAAACAAGTTCAAGGAGTCCGTGTACATTGACCAGTTGATGGTGATCGGAGAGGGAGAGAAATTCACCAGTGCCCTGATCAGTCCGAATGCGGAAGCGTTGCGGGAATGGTGCAAACAAAATGATGTGAAATGGAGAGCAATGGCAGAAGTGCTCGAAGAGCCGAAAGTCAGGGAGCTTTACAATTCAACAGTGAAAGAATTCAATCGATCCATCGGAAAGGATGAGCAGGTAAAACGCCACCGACTGGTGCCGGAAGAATGGACGCCGGACTCCGGAGAACTTTCTCCGACCTTGAAATTAAAGCGAAACGTGGTGAGCGAGAAGTACAGGGAAGTGATCGATGGTATTTTCCGAAATGCGAATTAATGAACCTAAAGTGAGACGGATATGTTCATGATGCGACTTTACAGGATCTTCTTTGACTTTGTAGCCAGAAGAAGGTACAATGTCACCATCAAGGGAATGGAGTTATTGAAGGAGAAGGGCGGGAAGCTTATTCTTCCGAATCACCAGTCGCACATTGATCCGCAATTGATCGGGATCATGTTCTACAAGTATGTATGGATTGTTCCGGTCATTAATGAGAGCTTCATGAAAATCCCCATCATCAAGCACTTTTTCAAAAAATGGGGAGCCATTCCGGTGGCCGAATTCAAGAAGGGAAACCGTGACCCGAACGTCCTGAAGCACATTTATGCCAATGTGAATAAAGCGTTGGAGGAAGGCAAGGCACCGATCCTTTATCCTTCCGGTCAGTTGCAGGACCTGGGAATTGAACAGATCAAGAACAAGCAAAGTGCTTATACCATTGTTGCCAATATCCCCGAAAACAGCGATACACGCGTATTAGGCGTTCGCGTCAAGGGCTTGTGGGGATCCATATTCTCGAAGGCGTGGACGGGCGAACAGCCTCCTTTTCTTCCTGTTTTCCTGAAGGGAATCGGTATGTGGTTCGCTAATCTGATCTTCTTTTGCCCGAAGAGAAATGTGACCCTTGAGATCGTTGATATCACCGAAGATGCGATCAGACATGCCAAAGGAGATCGAAAAACCTTCAATACCTTTTTGGAGGAGTTTTACAACGTTGACGGAATTGAAGAACCGACCTATATAAAGCATTTCTTTTTCATGCCGAAGTTGAAGAAGACACTCCCTGAGAACATTGTCAGGAAGTACGAAAAGATGCGTGAGGCTGCCGCCAAAGAGGCTTCCCTTGAAAAATAGGATAGCGCCAAAAATTCCGTAGTACTATCTTGCCAGACGAATAAATTTCGTTTTCACGAAACAATCTTTCCCGAATTATTGATGTGCCCTCAACGCTATTGATTGCAGTGTAGCGTTTGTTTTTTGCCCTGATTTTTAGGCTGATCATAGTAGGTTCCTTTAAACAAAAAATAAAATTGTTTAATATTTTATTTAAAAAGTTAAACAAAATAAACTATGTTTGAAGAACAACTATACCTCATGGACAAAAAATTTGATTCAATTATTATCGGTTCGGGAGCTGGAGGACTCGCTACGGCTATTTGTCTGGCGATGAATGGACAAAAGGTTCTGGTGCTGGAACGACACTATGTGCCCGGAGGATGGTGTCATAGTTTTCAACTGAATGGGCAGAAGTTCAGTCCGGGTGTTCATTACATCGGACAGTTGGGGCCGAACGAAAACACACGTAAGTTGTTCGAAGATCTTGAAATAGCGGGTGATCTCACATTTTTCAAAATGAAACATCGCGGTTACGAACATGTGCGAATCGGTGATTATGCGTTTGATTATCCATCTGACAGTGAAGAGTTCCGGGCTGCCTTGTGCGAAGCATTCCCTGATGAAAAGCAAGGGATATTGCGCTATCTGGCGCGAATGGGGAAAACACAACGCTTTATTGACAAGCTGATGGATTGTGAGACCGGAATTTCAAAGCTCGGGCATTTCCTGAAAAACATCGGAGAACTTCGTTACGCCTTTTCCACGTTGGACAGTGTGATTGACAAATACATCAAAAATCCCCAATTGAAAGCCGTATTGAATGTACAGTGGGGAAATCACGGCGTCTTGCCGAATGAAGCCAGTTTTTTGTATCACTGCGGGGTGGTCAATCATTATTCGAAAGGTGGATATTATCCGTTGGGAGGAGGTGCGGCACTTGTTAAAGCCATGACGAATACGCTAAAAAGATACGGAGGAGAAATCAGAACGAAAGCAGCGGTTCAGGAAATCATTCTGAATAACAAGAAGGCGGTCGGTGTTCGTCTGGAAGGAGGAGAGGAGCTTTTCGCTACGAACATTGTTTCGAATGCGGATCCTCATACAACCTTCAGAAAGCTTCTTCCGGAAGGTACGATCAGTAGACGTCTGGCCAGGAAACTCGCGAAAACGAAGTATTCATACAGTTCGGTTCTTTTGTTTATCACACTGGACATCGACCCAAAGAAGTTTGGCCTGGATTCCGGCAATTACTGGATGTGTGAAAACAATGATCTGAATGCATTGATTTCCAATCAATCGTTGGATAATTTGCTTCGTCGGGACCAGTTTCCTATGGTGTTTGTGAGCAGTTCGTCTTTGAAAGATCCTTCTTCCTTCGATGGCTGTCATTTCAATATGGAGGTTGTCACATTTGTAGAAACCGGATTGTTCAACGAGGCCGAGCAGCTCGAATATGCGCAATACCTGGAGATTAAGGAGAAGTTGTCTGAAATGTTCCTGACCAATCTGGAGCGCCTCATTCCGGATGTTCGGAATCATGTGGTGCAAATGGAGATCGGAACACCGAAGACAAACAAACATTACATCAATTCAACCGGAGGAAATGTGTACGGAACACACAAGACGATTGATCAGCTCGGCCCCGGATCCTTCAGCAATAAATCTGAAATTGAAAATCTCTTTCTCTGCGGTTCAAGTACCTTCTCGCACGGCATTGCCGGAGCCATGAATTCCGGTGTTAACACGGCAAAATCAATCTTGAATGCAACCAGAAGTGAGTTGTTTAAGAATTCCCGAAAACAGGAACTGAAAGTTTTTAATGCCGAAGATCCGTGCCTGTTTCCCGAGTTTGTACGATCCAAAATTGAGATCCGAAAAGAACGCTGCAAGCCGATCCAATTGACCGATTTTCTGCAACACCGGGATCCGAATAATCCCTTTCCAAAAGTTGGTTGATTTTGGACGATTAGATTTATCTTCGTTCTATCCGGTATAAGTGAAAGTCATGAAGCCGATAAAGTACAGTATTAAGGATCTCGAGAATTTTACTCAGATAAAGGCGCATACGATCCGTATCTGGGAACAGCGTTACAATCTTCTTCAACCGAAAAGAACGGAAACCAACATTCGTTTTTACGACGAGAGTGATCTGAAGAAGATCCTGAACATTCAGTTACTTTATTCGAACGGGTATAAAATTTCGAAAATAAGTAAGCTGGAGGAGGAGGAACTGTTGAATCTGTCCCGATTGTTGATCGTGGAGAAAGACGAAAATGCCGGAATTCTGCAAGAGTTGACGGTAGCCGTTCTGGATTTCAATAGTTCGGTAATTCGCAAACTGATCAACGATCGAATTGATGAAATCGGGCTGGAAAACACGTACACAGAGATCATCCTTCCATTTTTGGTCAAACTGGGCGAATTGTGGCAGGTAAATACCATTACTCCGATTCACGAGCACTACTTTTCCAATCTTTTTAAGTCCTTGCTGCTC
>JBNKYR010000059.1:0-17028 GCA_050300995.1 Crocinitomicaceae bacterium
ATCTTGCTTTGTCCGTTTTAACAAAATTTACTTAACGAATTAGGGCAAATATTGAATCACGAATATGACGTCATTAAGGACATCCTTTCTTCGTGCATGACAGCTGGTGCCTTCCAATATTCTGAACTACTCTTCATTCTTTCGATCAGCTCCGCCTGGTCGCAGGTAGTGTTTACAACACTTCCGAAAGATCAACAATTGTACGGCCGAGACCTCACAACCAACAAAGGAACGGTAAGCATTGAAGGTGAGGTCAATTTTTCAGGAGCCCCTTACTCTTCCATTCGGGTCGAGGTATATCGCGAAGGACAATTCCTTACCAGTTTCGAAGAGCCATTGAATAACGCTCTGTCCGAGGACAATTTTTCATTTGACATAGAAATCGAAGCGGAGCTTGCCAACTACGATTTTTGGATCTTCGGAGTTGACAACGGCACCTCAACCTTGCTGGAAGAAGTTACCCGTGTGGTGGCAGGAGATGTGTACATCATCGAAGGGCAATCAAATGCAGAAGCCCAATTGCGCACCGATAGCAGCGTCTCGGCTCAAAGCGACTTCATTCGCGTATATGCCAGTGGCATACCGGTAGAAGCAAGTTTGCTGAGCAATGACAACTGGTATGTTGGCCAGGGAGATGGCAATCGTTTTTCCAATGGAAATGCAGGACAGTGGGGATTGAAACTTGCACGGGAGATCATTGATAAGTACGGAATTCCCGTGGCCATTTTCAATGGTGCGCACGGGGGAAAAGAAATTGCCTTCTTTCAGCGTCCTGCGGATTACCAGGTATCACAAGCCTCCAATTATGGCCGGCTTTACTACCGACTGGAACAATCAGGGTTGAAAAATCATGTCCGTGCGGTGTTGTGGTCGCAGGGAGAAAAAGACGGCCTTCCGGGTATTGGTACCAGCACCAAGGATTATATACTGGCGTTTCTGGCCCTGCGTTCAGCATGGTATGAGGATTTTCCTTCCATTGAGAAAATCTATTTGTTCCAGACTAAAAACGGATGCAATACACCCATTGAAAATATCATGGGAATCAAGGAAGCACAGCGCCAACTTGCTTTCGAATTTGATGATATCCGGGCTATGTCGACTGCCGCTCTTCCCAATACCTATGACAATTGCCATTTTAATTATGTCAACGGTTACGAAGAATTTGCCAGACGAATGTTCAGGTTGCTCGACCACGATCTCTATGGAGAAACGCAGGTAGAAGACATCAACGCGCCAATGATCCTGTCCGCTCAACTTGTGGACGATCTTACGATCAAAGTAAAGACCGACGCCATTAACCTTTCTGTCACGGGACAGGTTCAGGAATTGTTCCTGCGGGATGCCAACGGCGCGGAGATCACAAACATCATCCCCAACGGCTCCCACTTCCTGATCGAACTCGATCGCTACCCGGGCACTGAAGCCACCCTTTCCTATTATGCTCCGGACGGAGTAATGAGCGGAAACTTCCTGGTCAATGACAACAATGTGGAAATGCTTTGTTTCAAAGACGTTCCGGTAAAGAAATCAACGGCCTGGCTCGAAGAAAACGAATCCCCTGATGCTCACGTATATCCGAATCCGGTCAAAGACGTACTGCACGTAAACTCCCTTTCGGAAGTCGAAAAGCTTGAATTATTGAATACAGCCGGAACTGCTGTGAAGGTGAACGCAGGAGCCAATACCCTGAACATTGCCGACATACCGGCAGGAATTTATCTCTTGAGGGTTAGCAGTCAATCCACGATAAGCAATCACCGCGTGCTGGTTACTCACTGATCGATTCGTTGAACTTTTGCTTTTTCGACCCTTCGTAGATACTGTATTTCCTGAACGTGCATTCAAGGTCGCCGTTGAATACCCGGAACTTCCGTTCCGGTTTTAGCCCGACACGTTTCATTGCCGCATCATTGGAAGACAGGATCCAACAGTCGAAACCGGCCATTGATCCCTTCATCCAATTCCCGATCTCCTCGTACATTTCCTCAATTTCCTCTCCCATACGTTCCCCGTACGGTGGGTTACTGATCATTACGCCACTCTCCCCGGGTTTTACTGCCTCCTCGAACGATTCAACGCGGGTATCCACAAAGCGACCAATAGGTAATCGGCGAAGATTGCGACGCGCTTTGGTCACCATTTCCGCACTGATATCCGATCCGGCAATAACGCAAGGTAATTCCCGCAAACCCCGTGGAATTTCATCCAGTAACGCTTGCCAAACTTCCGCATCGTAGTTCGCGAAATTCTTGAACGCATAATGCTGTCGCTCCAATTGTGAAGGAAGCCCTGTAGCCAATAAAGCTGCCTCAATAAGCAAGGTCCCTGAACCGCAGAACGGGTCAAAAAAAGCTGATTTTCGATCCCAGCCGGACATGCGGATGAGGCCGGCAGCAACCACCTCATTCAACGGCGCTTCCCCGGTTTCATCGCGATAGCCTCGCTTAAACAATGGCGCCCCGCTTGTATTCAACGATAGCGTCACCTGATCCCGATTGACATATACATCAAATGCCACCTGTGGCGTCTTTACGTTTACATTCGGCCGGTCGCCCAGTTTATCCCGGAATGTATCAACAATGGCATCTTTGACCACCAGAAACGGATAACGGGAGTGGCGAAACATATCCGAATAAACGGCTCCTTTTACCGCAAAGGTTTTATCCACCGAAAAGTACTCCGTCCAGTCGATCTTCATACACGATTTGTACAGGTCGTCCTCTTTCCGGATCTTGAATTGCCCGATCTGCACAAGAACGGATATTGCACAACGCAGATGCAGGTTGAGGTAATAAACATCTTTCCATGTACCTTTAATCTGAACGGCACGATTCAGCGCAATCGCCTCCTTGTATCCGAGTTCCTCGAGTTCCTCCACCAGTACTTTTTCCAACCCGTAAAAGGTCTTCAGTGTGATAGTAAGGACGTCTTGATCTTGCTTGCTCATGTGTTCTTGTTTAGCTTTGGGAATGTCTTATTTTTGTACAAAAGAACAAATTTGACGGCAATTCGTCCATATCTTCTTTTATTTGCTGTCGTCCTGTTTACGACCACACTCACTGCTCAACAACGAATCGGACTTGTGCTTAGTGGTGGTGGCGCTACGGGCATGGCACACATCGGCGTGCTCAAAGCGTTGGAAGAAAATGGAATTCCCATTGATTATATTACCGGAACATCTGCGGGTGCTCTGGTCGGTGGTATGTATGCCGCTGGCTACAGCCCGGAACAAATTGAGTCCTACGTGCTCAGTGACGAATTCCAACTAATGTCTTCGGGGGGGATCCACCCGAATCAGCACTTTTTGCTCCGCGAAAAAGATCCGGACGCCGCATTGATCGGACTTTCTTTCTCCAAGGACAGCATCCTTCAAAAATCCCTGCCGACAAACTTTACTTCTTCGGCATTGATGGATTATGAAATGCTGAAAAGAATGACGCTGATCTCCGAATCTCATCACCACAATTTCGACAGCCTGTTCGTCCCGTTCCGCTGTGTTGCTTCGGATATCGCGCATAAACGAAGTGTCATCTTCTCCGATGGAAACCTGCACGCAGCCATTCGTGCTTCCATGACCTTCCCCTTTTACCTTCGTTCAATCAAAATAGACGATATACTGCTGTTTGATGGCGGACTCTACAACAACTTCCCCGCAGATGTGATGTACAACGATTTTAATCCGGACTACATCATCGGAAGTAATGTTTCCTACAACGCCGACCTTCCGGAGGACGACGATATCATCAGCCAGTTGACGAACATGCTGGTAGCCTACTCTGATTTCGGCCTCCCGTGCGAAGCCGGTATCCTGATCGAACCCAATTCGGATGTTGGCACCTTCAGCTTTGCCCACGCCAAAGAAGCAATAGACGCTGGTTACCAGGCGACTTTGCTTAAGATTGATTCACTTAAGATGTACATTCATCAAACGGTCAGTAAAGAGGAATTGGAAGCCAGAAGAAAGCAGTTCAAAGCAGCTACAATCCCACTGAAGGTGTCTTCCATTAAAATTCAGTCGGACACCCCCAAACTGGCCTACACTGGAAAGGCGATGACCCGAAAGAAGAAGCCGGAAGTATTGAGTGAAGAGCAATTATCGAAACGTTATTTCCGACTCTACTCCACACCACAAATCGAATTTATCTACCCAACGCTCTCGCTTCAGGAGGACAGCACGTATGAACTCGAACTTTCGGTCAACAAAGCCAAGGAATTCAGGCTGGATGTTGGCGGTCACTTTTCATCAAGGCCGGTCAACACGGGTTATGTCGGGATCACCTACCAATCAGCCGGCAGAGTACTTACCAAGACTCATCTGGAATCGTATTTCGGGAAGTTCTACGGGTCCGGGAAAGCCAAATTCACCATTGAATTCCCATCAGTTCACCCGATTTCCAACAGTGCGTATTTTGTGTTGAACCGTTGGGATTACTTCCGCAGTTTCGCCACTTTTTTCGAGGACGTCCAGCCATCATTCCTCGTACAAAATGAAATGTACGCCGGCCTGACGATGGAGCACGCCCTGGGAAATACACTTGTGAGCGGATACGATGCCCGCTGGTATCAGCTGGAAGATGAGTACTACCAATCACTGAAATTTACGAACAAAGATACCACCGACCGGACCTTCGTTGACGGATTTTCAGGAAGCTGGGCAATCACCCAAAATTCGTTGAACCGCCAGCAGTTTGCATCTTCAGGCCATTATTTCAAATTCCGGGCACGCTATATTTACGGTCGCGAGCACAGTGTTTCCGGTTCCACTTCTCCTTATCCGTATGATATTTGGAAGTACCACTCGTGGGTTAACCTGAGCCTTGACTACCAGTCCTTCATTGTAGATCATCCTGTGTTCCATCTGGGGCTTCACGGACAACTTGTGTACAACAGTCACCCGCTTTTTGCAAACTACACGGCAACCCTGCTATCGATGACCGAATTTTCACTGGTTCCGGACGCTAAAACCTATTTCCTGCCGGAATACCGGTCGCCGCAGTACATCGGTGGAGGACTGAACACTGTCTTTACGATCCGAAAAAAATTCGACATCCGTGTGGATGCCTATATCTACCAGCCTTTTGTGCAAATCAATCTCAACCAGGACGGTAGTCAGGTGCTTTCCGAGCCCTTCAAAGGCGGAACGTACATGGCCTCCTCTTCGATTATCTATCACAGCTTTATCGGGCCGGTACGCGTAACACTCAACTATTTCCCGAAACAGGAGAATCCCCTGGCCTTCCAGTTCAGCATCGGATACGTCCTCTTCAATGAGCGCGCAATCCGTTAAGGAAGTGTATATTTGCGGCCAAGCAATCAACTATGGAGAAAATTATCTGTGGAATTCAGCAAATGGGGATTGGCGTCCCCAATGTCCAGGAAATCTGGAAATGGTACCGAAAGTTTTTCGGGGTCAACGTACGTGTTTTCGAAGATGCGGCAGAAGCACCGCTGATGACGCGTTACACCGGAGGACAGGTTCATTCGCGAACAGCTACTCTGGCGTTGAGTATGGAAGGCGGAGGCGGATTCGAAATCTGGCAATTCACCTCCCGAAATACTGAAAAGGCTGAATTTCCGATCCAACTCGGCGATTTCGGCCTGTACGTTTGTCGGATCAAATCAAGAGATGTTGCTGCTTCATATGATTACTACAAGGCGAACGGCGCCAATATCCTCGGTGAACTGAGCACGGCACCGGACGGATCAAAGATCTTCTATGTGATGGATCCGAACGGAAATATTTTTGCCATTGTGGAAGGCGACGGTTGGTTTCGTAATACAGGACACCCTTCCCATTGCGGAGCGGTTGCCGGAACGATCATCGGCGTGAGCGATATTGATAAATCCATTGGATTGTACCGTGACATTCTTGGCTACGAAACAGTCGTCTACGATGAAACCGGAGTATTCGACGACCTGACGGCCTTACCTGCCGGAGATAAAAAGGTCCGTCGTGTTCTCCTGAAACATAAAGATCCGAGAAGAGGTCCGTTTGCACGCCTGCTCGGGCCAACCAAAATTGAACTCGTTCAGGCACTCGAGCGCGATGATTGCCGTAAAATATTTGAGAATCGCTTTTGGGGCGACTGGGGATTCATTCACCTTTGTTTTGACATTCAGGGAATGGATGCGCTGCAGAAGGAGTGCGAAGAAAAGGGTTATCCTTTCACCGTAGACAGTGCCAACACCTTTGATATGGGAGAAGCCGGCGGACGATTCTCTTACATCGAGGATCCCGACGGTACCTGGATCGAGTTCGTAGAAACCCACAAAGTTCCGGTGATGAAAAAACTGGGATGGTATATTCATCTTCGGAAAAGAACGCCGGGCAAACACCTCCCGAACTGGATGCTCCGGGCAATGGGGATGAACAAGGTGAAAGATTGAGTAATCGGGGGTACGCGTTGAGTGTACGTATACTGCAGATACTACCAAATATTTGTATTTTTGAAAAATACTCTTTTGTAAAATGAAAAAACTCTTTTTTGGTCTCCTTACACTGATCACGCTTGCGATTGGTTTTCAATCTTGTAATGAAGATATCGAGCTGATTGGCGATGTGAAACAAACAGCCGTGATTTACGGTTTGCTTGATCAGGCAGACTCCGTGCATTTCATTAAGATTACCCGTGCCTTCATCGGACCTGGTGATGCTTTTGAGATCGCTCAGATTCCGGATTCAAACTATTTTCAGTCCGTAACCGGAACCGTCACTGAATACGTAAACGGAGCAAAGGCCCGCACATTTACATTGAAGGATACCATTGTTGACAATAAAGATGTAAACGGTGTATTCTACGCACCTTATCAGAAACTGTATTATTTCACAACCACTTCTGCAAGCCCGCTTATCGGTGGTGCTGAATACAAACTGGATGTGGTGATCAACAACGGTGAGTTTGAGGTATCCGGAAAAACGCCACTGGTTGACGGAATTACAAACAGTAATATTGCCGGAAGTAACCAGCCTTATCGTTTTGTTGACAACAACAACGAGTACATTTCAACTACCCTGAATGTGAACACAGGAACTTCTTACCAGGTAAATGTAAAACTCGACATTGAGTTTACCGAATGGGAAGGAACTACACCTTCTGTACGCCATGCGATCTGGGGCCTTGGTGAAACGGAAACGGAACCGCAGTCTTCCAAGTCCTTTATTGCAAATGGTGCGACATTCTACACCACCATTGCTGCGAACTGTTCAAATAATACTGCGGTAACCAAGCGCACGTTGAATTCAATTACAGCGATCATTACCGGTGGAGGTGAAGATCTGGTTAACTATATTCAGGTAAACGAGCCAAGTTCATCCCTTGCTCAAAGCAAGCCAACCTATACGAATCTGACTGCGACCAATGGTCAGTCCGTTGTTGGGGTCTTTACTTCCCGACAAACTGTTTCGATCTACAAACCATTCATCGATCCGGGAGGAAACTCAAACGTTCGTTGTCTGAACAAGAAATCGACTGAGCATTTGTGCGTTGGCAACGTTACAGGTCCTTACCTGTTCTGCAGCGATCACCCTGCCGATATCGCTTCCGGCGAATCGTGGGTTTGTATGTAAGAACACACTTTTTCCTTTTTGTTTCTACCTTTAGCGTATGTCTGAAAGGAAAACGCTTTTTGCCGACATTATTCTTCCCGTTCCGATCCGCAAGGAATTCACGTATCGTGTTCCTTTCGAGTTGAATGACGCGATCTTTGCCGGTGCACGCGTGGTTGTTCCATTTGGTCGTGCCAAGCTCATTACAGGGATCGTTTCATCCATCCATGAGCATATTCCGACGGACTATCAGGCGCGATATATCGAATCCTTGCTTGACGAACAGCCGATCATTACCGATAAGCAATATGCCTTCTGGAAATGGATCTCCAATTATTACATGGCTCCGATCGGAGATGTCATGAACGCTGCTCTTCCCGCCAATTTTAAACTGGCCAGTGAAACGAAGATCGTGCTGCACCCGGATTACAATTTTGACTACCGCATTCTGACTGAACGCGAAAAGGAAATCGTCTCGGCTCTGGAAATGCGGGAGGTGCTGGACCTGAAAGAAATTTCGGAGCTGATCGGAATAAAAACCATTCAGCCGGTTGTGAAAGCGCTCATGGATAAAAAAGTGGTGCTTTCACTGGAAGAATTGAACGATAAATTCACTCCGAAAACAGCCACATTTGTGCGCTTTTCCGATGAATACTCCACCGAAAAGGCCCTGAATGAATTGTTTGAATTCCTCGAACAATCATCCCGCACCGGAAAACAACTGGAAGCTGCAATGCTCTTGCTTCAACTGACCGAAGGCGCCATCGAAGCTCCCATTCAACGTAGTAAATTACTCGATGCAGGTGTATCTCAATCATCGTTGAATACACTTGAAAAACATGGTTTTGTTCGTCAGGAAAAATATGAGGTCTCACGTTTCGATGAAACGGAAAACGAGGGCGAACAGTTCAAGGCTCTTTCTCCTGCACAGGACAAAGCACTGGAAGAAATCCACGAAGCTTTCGGGCAAAATAAAGTAGCCCTGCTCCACGGAGTTACAGGTTCAGGAAAAACAGAATTGTACGTTCAACTGATCCAGGAAAATCTGGATCTCGGAAAACAGGTGCTCTTTCTCCTTCCGGAAATTGCGCTGACGACACAATTGATCCAACGATTGTCCACCTATTTCGGGGAACAGATCGGTGTCTACCACTCCCGGTTCAACCAAAATGAACGTGTTGAGATCTGGAATCACGTATTGAACAACGATCCTTCCCGCTTCCGCATCATTCTCGGAGCGCGTTCTTCCATCTTTCTGCCTTTTCAGGACCTTGGCCTCGTGATCGTAGACGAAGAGCATGAATCCAGCTTCAAACAATTCGACCCTTCTCCTCGTTACAATGCCCGCGATTGCGCAATCGTTCTGGGAGCATTGCACAAGGCCAACGTGGTACTCGGATCGGCAACACCTTCGATGGAAAGCTACTACAATGCCCTCTCAGGGAAATACCAGCTGGTCTCACTTACCGAGCGCTTCGGAAGTCACCTTTTGCCTGAGATTCTTTGTGCTGACGTGCGGAAAGAACGGAAACAGCAAAGCATGCAATCGCATTTTTCATCCTTCCTGATGGATCACATGCGGGAAGCGCTCAACGAGAAAGAACAAATCATTCTGTTTCAGAACAGACGCGGCTATACTCCCCTGTGGATGTGCGAGGTTTGCCACTGGACCCCGAAATGTCAGAATTGCGATGTTTCGCTTACCTATCACAAGCACACGAATAGTCTTAAATGCCACTATTGCAGTTATACTTCTCCTCCGGTTGGCACCTGCAAGGCCTGCGGCAGCAACCGACTGAAAATGCTGGGCTTCGGAACCGAGAAGATCGAGGACGAATTGAGCCTGATATTTCCGGACAAGGTTGTCAAGCGACTCGATCTGGACACCACCCGCTCGAAAAATGCGTACGCTGAAATCCTGAACGATTTCGACCGGGGAGCCATCGACATTCTGATCGGTACACAGATGGTTACCAAAGGACTTGATTTCGACAACGTGAACCTGGTTGGTGTACTGGATGCTGACATGTTACTGAACCGTGCTGACTTCCGGGCTTTCGAACGTTCGTTTCAGTTAATGACGCAAGTAGCTGGAAGATCCGGACGAAGAGAAAAGCGGGGACAGGTGATCATTCAGACGGCCGATCCCGATCACTGGGTGATCCAAAAAGTTATCGATCACGACTACGTCGGGTTTTACGAAAGTGAGATCATTGAACGGTCAAATTACTTTTATCCGCCATTTTTTAAGATCATTGAGATCACACTGAAACACAAGGATGAAAACATATTGAACCGGGCATCACACGACCTGGCAGAAACACTCAGGGGCACTTTTAAAGAACGCGTTCTGGGGCCAGAATTTCCCGTGGTTAAGCGAATTCAGAACCTGTTCCTGAAAAAGATCACGCTGAAGATCGAGCGGGACGCCAACGACAAAAAAATAAAGGAACGCATTCAAAAAATCGTAGACGATTTTTACTGCGTTCCTGCTAATAAATCAATTCGAACTATACTGAACGTCGATCCCGCTTAACCAAGGTATGATTTAAGCATCCGGCTTCGGGATGTATGCTTCAGTCGGCGAATTGCCTTCTCTTTAATTTGTCGAACCCTTTCACGTGTAAGATCGAAACGTTCGCCGATCTCCTCCAATGTCATGGGTTGCATTCCGTTCAATCCGAAATAGAGTCGTACTACATCTCCCTCACGCAAGGTCAACGTTGACAATGAACGTTCAATTTCCTTACGCAAAGAATCAATCATCAGATTCCTTTCAGGCGTAGGCAAAGAATCGTTTGGTAGTACATCGTACATGCTTGAAGACGATTCGTCACCTTCCACAAGCGGAGCATCCATGGAAACATGTCGACCGGTATTCTGCACCGATTGACGGACATCCGATACGGAAACGTCCAGAAATTCCGCAAGCTCTTCTGCAGAAGGTGGTCGTTCCAGCTTTTGCTCCAATTCTGAAAATGCACGGTTAATCTTGTTGATCGTTCCGATCTTGTTCAATGGAAGTCGTACGATTCGTGCCTGTTCAGCCAACGCTTGCAGAATCGACTGTCGAATCCACCAAACCGCGTAAGAAATGAACTTAAATCCGCGCTTTTCATCAAAACGTTTTGCCGCTTTGATCAATCCCACATTTCCTTCATTGATCAGATCCGGAAGTGAAAGCCCCTGATTCTGGTACTGTTTTGCCACAGAAACCACAAAACGAAGATTGGCTTTCGTTAATCGTTCCAACGCTGCTTTATCTCCTGCCTGAATGCGCTTTGCAAGCTCCACCTCCTCGTCTGCCGTTATCAGATCGACCCGACCAATTTCCTGCAGGTACTTATCCAGCGAAGCTGTTTCGCGGTTCGTGACCTGTTTCGTTATTTTTAGTTGTCTCATATGTCAATGATGATTTATACCTCTCTATATATAGAACGCTCACAGACACAAAACGTTGGATGAAAATCCAAATTTTCCCTCTCAAAATGAATATTTTGTGCGTTCGAACTAAACAGAAATGCCATTTGGATGAACATTTGAGAGTCGAATGGATCGCATTTTTCTACCTTTGACCTATGAAAATTCTGATGGTTTGTCTTGGCAATATCTGTCGCTCACCAATGGCGGACGGATTAATGCGAAAAAAAGTCGCGGATGCCGGTTTAAATGTAATAGTTGACTCCGCCGGAACAGCAGGTTATCACATTGGTGAAGCACCGGATAACCGGATGCGCGCTACGGCAAGTTCGTTTGGTGTACCGATTGATGATCTTCGTGCCAGACAATTTCAGGCAGGCGATTTTGATGCCTTCGACCTCATCTACGCGATGGACAACAGCAACTATCGCAACATTCTTCACCTCGCACGCAATGAAGAAGACCGTCAAAAAGTTCATCTGATTCTCAATGAACTGTACCCAGGAGAAAACATGGATGTTCCCGATCCTTATTATGGAGGTAATCAGGGCTTCATAGACGTGTACAATATGCTGGACGAAGCAACCGATATTATCCTTGAAAAGATTCGCTCATGAGCAAGGGAACAATCTATATGGTGCCCACCACACTCGGTGGAGAAACAGTTACCGACATCATCCCGGAGGATGTGCGTAATCAGATCACAGAACTCAGGGTATTTGTTGTTGAAGATCTCAAATCTGCCCGACGATATCTCCGAAAACTGGATCGCGCCTTTCCGATCGATGACAGTCGATTCTTTGTGTTGAATAAGAAAACTGACCGCGCCGAAATTGAACGTTTCATTGCACCGGCCATTCAAGGCCAGGATATTGGTGTTATTTCCGAAGCTGGTTGTCCCGGTGTTGCCGATCCCGGAGCGGAAATTGTGGCTGTGGCACACCGTCTCGGACTTCGCATCCATCCATTTGTCGGTCCCTCATCCATCCTGCTCACTTTGATGGGAAGTGGCTTTTCAGGACAGAACTTTGCGTTTCATGGTTACCTGCCAAAGGATCGCAAAGACCGGATTCGCGAATTGAAGGATTATGAGCATGATACACGAAGAAACGGAACTACACACCTGTTCATGGACACTCCATTCCGCAACATGAATGTACTGGAAGATCTGCTTAACGAACTGGCTGACAATACCATGCTTTGCATCGCAAGCAATATTACGCTGCCGGGAGCTTCCATCCGCACGATGAGTGTCAAGGACTGGCGTGAAAATGCTTACGACCTCTCCAGGAAGCCGACCATGTTTGCCATCGGGCAGGTACAGTAGAGATTTCTACAAAAATCCTTTCGCGGACATCCAGGTCCACTCCCATCCGGAAGTAGATGCCCCGGAAACAGCTACAGACGGAATTGCATTTTGTGCTGCCAGTGAATCCGCTGTCTGTACAGGACAGGCTCCGGTATAAAATTCGATCTGCATGCGCTTACAGGATGAAAACACCAATTCCGGCGTACTTTCCAAAAGGTAGTACAGGCAACTTTCCGCAAGATCATTGCAATTATTGGTGTAATCAGATCCCAACTTCAGGTTTCCGGCAAAATCAATATTGGTCATCACTCCTTTAGCTTTCCCCTTAAATGAACTCCGTGGAATATCCGTTCCCTGGTAGCCCACTGTTCCGTTCATCAATTCAAATACACCATCCGTATAGGTTGCTCCTTCCGGGCCATCTGCCTCCACCGCATTGCTAATTACGCCTGAAGTAATGATCCTGAAATTATCCACGACTCCGTCATAGTTCTGATCGATGTCAATGCCATCATCACCTGGAAAACCAATGATCACGTTGTCCGTATTCACGGTCCCACCGAAAACGACCAACCCGTCTCCCTCACCAGCCACGCATTCCAGATTGGAAATAGATGTTCCACTGCCAACACCTCCAAGAAAAAGACCGGGCGTATTAACTCCGGCACCGATACTCGCACCGGTATGGCGGATGGAAACATACGCCAAAGCTCCTGAATTATCATTTGCATCATTTCCTCCGTAAAACCCATAGCTCCCGGATACAGGGAACCCTTCCACATAGGATTCCGTATCGCCATCTGCCGATGAGATAGGTGCATTTCCAAGGATCAGAAGTCCGCCCCAAAAGCCTTTGTCATTTTCATCCAGGTTAGTTCCTATCGGATCTCCCAACTGAATATTATCAAGTACGGATGTGAAAATAATCGGTTGAGATGCCGTTCCGACCGCATTGATCTTTGCTCCCCGTTCAATAATAAGACAGGAAGCCATTGTTCCTGTTCCTTCTTCTCCCTTGAAAATGGTTCCTGGCTCAATGGTCAATGTTACACCGGACGCAACAACTACATGTCCCGCCAAAACATAAATAACATCATTTGTAAGTGTGGTATTGGATGTAATCGTACCCGTCAGATAGCCAACACCGCAGTTTCCACTTCCGCAACATTCGCAATACTCGCAGGAACCGTCGTCATAAACTGCAATCGGATCGTAATTAAGGGCATCCGGATCAATACAGCCGCTTGTTTTCTTACACGAAGAAAATACTCCCCACAAGAAAGCAATGCCTGCCAAAAACGGAATCACTCTGATCGGCTTCATACGTTCGGTTTTCACCAAAGGTAAAAACGAACGACTCCTTTCTCAGGTCCAAAGGGTTAATGATTTCTTTAAATGTAAGTTAAGAGAGAATAAACAAGACTTATTTCATGCCGCGCTCCTTCTTGATCGCTTCGTAGGCATCCTGAATCTTCTGGAACTTTTCCTTAGCTCCTTTCTGATATTCTTCTCCCATTTGAGAAACTTTGTCCGGGTGGAACTTGATGGCCATCTTGCGATACGCTTTTTTGATTTCTTCATCGCTTGCCGTTGGCTCGACACCCAATACGCGATAATCAGAATTCACGTCGCGGGCAAACATGTTCTTGACGCTTTCAAAATCACTCATAGCCACGCCCATCATGTGCGAGATCTGCTGGATCACATCGATCTCGCTCTTCGAAACATGACCGTCGGCCTTGGCAATTCCAAACAAATAATGCAACAATTGCACTCTAACCTCAGGCTGCATGCGGTAACGTATGTCCTGACAAATCCGTTGCAAAGGAATCTCGCTCGAGTCAAGGAAACGCTTCAGAGTTTGAAGGTGCTGAACAGAGAACTGCGGACCAAATTGCTGATTGAAAAAGGTCTTCACGTAATTCAGCTCAGATTTGACCACTTTTCCGTCTGCTTTCATGACAGCCGCGGAGAGTACCATAAGCATCGTAGGCACGTCATTCGTCGTTGCTCGTTGCTGATAAAACTGAAAAACTTCTTCGGGAGTAACACGTCGACCACCGGCGCCTGCCTGTGCACGCACACGTTCCATCACCGTCTGGTAATTGTCAATGTAAGACCCGACAAGGAACCCCAGAATAGCGCCGAAAATACTTCGTCCAAACAGGAAAAATCCTCCAACTGCTAAAATCCACTTAAACAATGTCTGTTCTTTTTAAAATGAAAGAGCGCCGGCATTCACCGGCGCTCATGCTTTATACCATACTGATACTTCGTTCAATGAACTCGTTCAGTGCTTCTCCTTTCAGCATACCCTGCGAAAGCAATGCGATATCGGTCAATTGTTTTACCTTCCGCTCACGTGATTTCGGTGTCTTCGTATTCAGAATTTCCGCAATCTTTTCATGATTGGCGTTGACCGTTACATTGTACATCTCCGGGAATGCACCGTAAAATCCGCCTCCTCCCAAACGTTGCTGCTCCATCATTCGACGAATGAACTCCGGTTGGGTAATAATGATCGGCGCATCATCGGCGCTCATACTTTCGATGTTCACCGTGAATTTCTGCTTATCCACCACTCCTTCAAACAGCGGTTTCAAAGCCTCCTCATCTTCCTTGCTCAGCTTCGACGGAATTTCTTCGTCTTTCTGAATCAACTTATCAAAAGTGTCCGCGTCAACACGTGCAAACGTAGTCTTCTCGAAAAGCTGCTCGAGTTTCGCAATCCAGTGAGGAGCCAGGGGACCTTCCAGGTGCAGTACATCGTATCCCCGATCTTTTGCTTTTTGCACAAAACCGAAATGTGCTTCCGGATCATGTGTGTACAGGAAGACCACTTTTTCGTCCTTATCCGTTTGCAGCGGAGCGACTTTTTCACGGTACTCTTCCATAGTGTAGTACTTACCATCTGTGCTCTTCAACAGGGCAAATGATTTGGCTTTCTCCGCAAATTTCTCATCGGACAACATGCCGTACTGTACAAATACCTGCAGGTCTTCCCATTTCTCTTCGAAATCCTGTCGATCCTTCTTGAACATCTCTGCCAGCTTGTCCACCACTTTCTTCGTGATGTGAGCAGAGATCTTCTTCACATTCGAATCACTTTGCAGATAGGAGCGTGATACGTTCAACGGAATATCCGGTGAGTCGATCACACCGTGCAACAATGTCAGAAATTCGGGCACGATCTCCTCTACACTGTCCGTAATGAAAACCTGATTTGAGTAAAGGTTGATCTTGTTGCGCTGTACTTCCACATTTTCCTTGATCCGTGGAAAATAGAGAATCCCGGTAAGGTTGAATGGGTAATCGACGTTGAGGTGAATGTGAAACAACGGCGATTCGAAAGTCATCGGATAGAGTTCACGGTAGAAGGTCGCATAATCTTCGTCCTGAAGATCGATGGGCGCTTTTGTCCATGCAGGAACTGTGTTGTTGATCTGGTTCGGAACTTCAACCGCCACACGTTTTACTTTACCGTTCTCGTCCTTTTCACCGTTCGGATCATCTTCATATTCCGTTTTGGTTCCGAAGAACACAGGAATCGGGAGGAACTTGCAGTATTTGTCCAGAATTCCCTGGATGCGTCCTTTTTCCAAAAATTCCTTTGATTCATCGTTGATGAACAGGACAATATCTGTTCCGCGTGCGTCTTTGTCGATCTCGCTGATCGTGTACTCAGGAGACCCGTTACTTTCCCACTGAACTGCCTGAGCGCCATCCTGGTACGAAAGCGTCTTGATCTGTACCTTTTCAGCTACCATGAAGGCCGAATAAAACCCGAGACCAAAGTGGCCGATAATCTGCTCAGCTCCTTCCTTACCTTCGTACTTTTTCACAAATTCCTCTGCTCCGGAAAAGGCAATCTGATTGATGTATTTATCAATTTCATCTGCTGTCATTCCGATCCCGTAATCACGGATCGTCAGCGTTTTTGCGGCAGGATCGAGTAACACCTCCACTTTCAGATCTCCCAGTTCACCCTTGAATTCTCCATTGGATGAAAGGAATTTCAGCTTCTGCGATGCATCAACGGCATTCGACACCAGCTCTCGCAGGAATATCTCATGATCTGAATACAAGAATTTTTTAATGATCGGAAAGATGTTTTCCGTTTGTACATTAATCTGACCTGTTTTCATAGATTGTTGTTTTTTTTGCTGCTCGCAGGGTCAATCTTTATGCCATTGAACTTTTGGGTGCGGTATCGACATGTATTATGACAAAGTGTCCTGGATTTTGGACAGAATGGCATTATCCGCTGCTGTCTAAATCATTATTTTTACGAAAATTATTAAACCAGCTATGCTATACACCGCGGTGTTATTTCTGGTGTTTTTTGTCGCTTTCCGCTACCTTAAATTTCTGCAACCAAACGGGCTTCACCCGTGGGTTATGCCAGTTACGTATGCAATAAAGGTGGGAGTTGGCTTCTATTTTCTATACATCTACACAGCGGTATATGGAAAGGGATCTCTGAGTGCCGATGCCGGAGCTTTCATGGAAGAAAGTGCTATTCTCAACGAGGTTTTTTTTCAATCCCCATGGGATTACTTTCAATTGCTTTTAGGGATCGGTGACCAGGAATCGTTGGTGGCTCATTATCTCTTCGACACCTCTCACTGGGATTCCGGTGCGCAGACCATCATCAGTGATAACCGCAATATTTTGCGTGTTCACAGTGTGATCCACTTCTTCAGCCGGGGAAATGCCGCCAACCACGTACTCGTGATGTGCGTTTTCTCCCTGA
>JBNKYR010000060.1:0-16936 GCA_050300995.1 Crocinitomicaceae bacterium
AATAAAGAGTAGGCGTTTTTTCATCATTTTAGTTTGAGTCTCTGACAAATAAACGAAAAAAGACACGTAAAGGAAAGTGGGAAACGCAGATAAATAAAAGGGGAATACCGAAGTATCCCCCACTCACGATTGATAGCAAAGCCGTTTTACCGAACGATCATTTTCTTCGTATCGACCTTCTTACCATCTACAAACAGTGAATAATAATAGGTTCCCGCCACCATTTGGCTTGTGTTAATGTCTTCTATGCCACGGGAGCCTGTGTAGAATAATTTCTTCGTAGAGATCGCCTGACCGTTCGCGTTTTGCAAGACAAGCTGGGCGTCACGAACGTTCTCCGGAATGAAGTACTTTACCTGCGTAAAACCTGTCACAGGGTTCGGACTATTCTGGTACAATCGTGCACCACTTGATGATGCACTTGCAAGATTTTCGTCCGAACCATTCGCTGAGATCTGTCCATTGGCTTCCAGCAGTTCTTCCAGTCGGCGCAAACGGGCTTCATACGATTCCAATAATGGAGAAAGATCTACCGTTACCGATTCACCGTTCTCTATCTCAATGGTTAGTTCGTTACCATTAAGCGTAGCGCTTTTAAGGTCCTGCTCGTCGGTATTATCCTTGTACTCCGAAAGGTCAATTGAAGAAAGATCACCTAGTTGCAATTGGTCTTTCTTCAACTTCAATGGTTCCGTTCCAAGTGTAATCCACTGGGTTCCATCCCAGTTTTGCAAGCGCCCCTTATCCACATTGTATACTGTCATGCCTTCCTCTGAAACACCCAATGACATTTCAAAGACTTCAATTTGTTTCTGACGCATACGGTTCGGAAGAAAACCTTTGTCCGAATCTCCGAGATCAATGGAAGCCAGCGAACTTGGATTGGTGGTCCCAATACCGACTGATGCGCGGTTCTTCTCCGTTGCACCACCCAGTAAAATGACATTATCCAATGTTGCCGAAGCATTTTTCTCAAGCGGACGATAGCAAATCACAGTTCCAAAAGGACCTGTATCCTGAATTTCGGGATTGGGTTCCGAAACAATTTGTGCTGAATTGAAATCAGCTGGCTGCGCCTGTCCGATGCCTACAATAAGCAAAACCAGGCATGAAAGAAGGATTGTTTTCATGAGGTCTGATTTAAGGTTAAAAAAGAAAACGAGAGTGTTGTTACTTCCTTAATAACTTATGCACGCATTAAAAAATTGTGTGGCTGCCTCAAAAAAATCGGACAGTTGATAAAATGCCTACTGCGATTTAAAACTCTGTGCAATGATGGAAAGCGGTGTTCCGCTATTCAATTTCTCCAGAATTCCTGCGATAAATGTGTCTTCCGGGAAATCCTTCACAACCACTTTGCAAAGTGAGACAGCTTCCTCCCTTTTATCTGCCTGAATGGCACAATGAATGGAAATGCGCAATGCCTTATGCGGATCCGGGAATTGCAACTCCACCAGACGTTCACTGTAAAGAAATGCCTGATCGTACTCCTGCCGTTCGAACGCACGTGTGATTTGTCCCAGCAAAATTTCACCATGCCTTTGTTTGGAAACTCCGGAATCAAGCACCTCATCCATCAACTCTCCGGCTTCCGTATCCTCAGGATACAATTGCAGGACTTCCTCTGAGAGCTGCAGAGCATGGTCGTTGTGCCCTGCCTGCATTGCACAATCAATCGCAATTTTGAGTGCCCTTAGCCGACTGGGATACTGCTTTTCGACCAATTGAATACTTTGCAGATAGGCATTCCGGAAATCCCCGGCCCGGTAGTACGCGCTCACCAGGCTTAAGGTATTGACCGGGTAATTGACCGCATACGGTGCTGCCCTCTCGTGCCATTCAATGGCCTTGTCGTCCTGTTTTTGTCTATAATAATACTTCGCAAGGTACCACAACAAATGAGCATATTCCTTATCGTCTCCTTTATGCGCCCAGGGTTCCAGATCCCGGATAATTCCCTTCAATCGCGCTTCCATATTCACCGAATCCATTTCCAGCGCATGTGTAATTGTTCCAGCCGATCGAATCCAATAGGTTTTGAAGCAATATTCTCCCACCGTCTGTAATCGCTGCGAACTTGCTTTGCCATCAGCATTGACTGCGAAAAAAGGAATGGCAAACATGGAAATCGCCAGAACCGGAGCAATAAACACATGGGCGTTTAACTCTCCATGTCTAAGCAAGCCGGCAACCAGAAACAACAACAAGGGGGCTGGCAAAACAAACAAATCCCAGTCAATTGGCATTGACAACAAAGGATTGATCATAAAATACAAACCGCAAAAAAACAGCAGGCTCATACCTGTGACCAGTACTTCAGGTTTGTTCCAGACCTCCATCTTCCTCCTGATCACAAAAAAGATCACCACAAGCCACGCGGCTCCCGACCAAAGGAATAACACATTGAAGAAATCCAGAAAGTGCGCAACACTAAACAAGTTATACCGGTCAAGTGGGGCCTCCGGAGAGATCACAGGTAAAAAAAGCCGTTCCGAAGTGTCAATACTTCCGTCCAACACGCGAGGATCGTTGTAGTCCTTAAATACAAACACGTAGGCCAGTATTCCGCCGATGACAACCGGTGTCAGTACATAACGAAAGGCGTTCTTCCAGGTAAGTTGCGTTGCCCATTTCGCCGGGTCGCGAACATGAGCAACGGCCAGTATAAACGATGGCAGAAGAAGAACGGAAACAAAGTGCAATTTCATGCAAAGCAGAAGCAAGGCGGCCAGGCCCCACACGGTGCGTTGTTTCGGATCTTTGAAGTACATGAACAGCAACCCCAGATAAGCCGTCACTGCTACAAAATAGGGTGCATAGATCTCGATGTGCCCAAAAAAGACCTGAAGAAAAGGTGCCGTTACTCCCAGCAAAACCAGCACAAAGCGTGTCATTGCAACATCCGTATACCGGAAGACGAACAGGCACCACACCAACAAAAAGGCAAGTCCGGAAAACACATCCATCAAATGGAATACATTCGCGGTTGGTCTTCCCGTGGCATACGCGACCCGCTCCACACCATTAAGTACTGTAATCTCTCCGATCTTCGGATTGAACACATCCAGACTAAAAACATTTTGGGTTCGTTTCGTATCAAGCGTATCTACGTATTCGCCGAACAATTCCATGTGGCGGGGTGCATCGCCGTAAAAATCCGACTCGATCGGAAAGGAATGAAAAGCATAGGTCAACAAGACAACAACGGGTATACAAACCCACCAGTAAGGCACTTTTTTCAGCTTACTCAGCAACGCAGGAATGCGGTTGCCGAAAAGGATCAGTCCAAGGGCCAGAGCAGGCAATCCAAACTTAACAACCGGGCTCAAAAACAGGAAAGCATGGAAGCCCCAGGTATGTTCAGGCCAAACAAGGGCAAGTGTATACATTGCCAATACGACCACACCGATCATGCGGATCAGTGAAGTGTCTGACGTATGCTCTTTCCGGTCATTCATGCCGTCAAAAGATACGAATAGTCGGTGAAATTAATCAGGTGTAGTAGGGAGCAATCATGAGGTATACAACCACCCCACTTACGGCCACATAGAACCAAAGCGGCCAGGTAATCTTCGTCCATTTACGGTGACGCTCGAAATTACCCTGCCATGCGAAGAGATAAGTGAACAGCACCAGTGGAACCACAGCCACACTTAACAAAATATGTGAGACCAGTACTACATAGTAAAGCCCTGCCAGGGAACCACCGTACGGAGTCGGTTCCGAAGTCATATGGTACGCAACATAGCATACCAGGAAGATCAGCGAAAGAAAGAGGCTTGCCCGGATCAATGTGCGATGTAATTGTTGGTTCTTACGCTTGATCGCAACGAGAGCGCCGATCAGCAAAATCGCCGTAAGACCATTAATTCCAGCATAGATCGGAGGTAAGAATCCCAGATCAACACCTTCGATCTTCACCTTAAACAAAATCGCAACAACCACCGGAATGGCTACCGAAGCCGCGATGATCAATGTTTTTGCCTGTTTCAATTTAGCCGGGTTACTCAACTCCATATTCATGCTTCAACAATTTACGTACGTCTTTTTCCAGTTGTTTCACTTCATCAACATCTGTCCCGTGGTAAACGCCACGCACCCTTCCTTCCCTGTCAACCAGGGTGAAGATATCTCCATGTGCATATCCTCCCGGTTCGGTATCATCCTGTCCGGCATGCACCAGGAACGACTGAATTCCCAGACGGTGCGTTGCTGCTTCATCACCGGTAAAATGAATCCAGTTATTAGCAGTGATGTCGTATGATTTACGATACTCCCGAAGACGTGTCGGCGTATCCCGATCCGGATCGATCGTGAAACTCAGGAAATAAATCTCATCCTTGAGATCATCCAATTCACCATTCAACCATTTCATCTGAGATGTCATCGGTGGGCAGATCGTCGGACAATGTGTGAAGAAGAAATCAGAGATCCAGATCTTTCCTTTCAACGAAGCGGAATTGATCTTGACAGAATCCTGATTCAGGTAAACAAATGATTCAACGGTATGGTAAACCGTATCGGCCACTTCTTCACCGTCCACGGTTTTGTATTCGATATCTCGTTGACCAAGAATCGGAAGCACGAGTTCCACTCCCTGATCTTCCTTTCCTTCAGTACAGGCCCACAAAACTGTGAGGACTGCCACTCCAATCCACCATTTATTTTTCACGTTGCTTTTTCTCCTTATCGTATTGCTTCTGCAAAAGTGCGATGTGTTCTTTCATCCTGCGGACCATCCCCTCCGTTTTCCCGGAAAGAACCATACGCAAGTGGTTTTTCTTGTCGATGAGAAGCATCAATTCCTGAAAGGCTTCCCCTCCGAAATATTCATCCCCTGTTTGCAGCAAGCGTGCGTTGTTATGTTCAAAATCGTAAAGCGTCTTCGGATCCCCGGATGCAATGTACCAGACCTCCGGGTCGTACCCTTCGATGTTGTCTTCCATCATATCACGGACGGCAGAAAGGTCCGTCATCGGGTGACCTTCACCATCTGTCACAAACGAGATGATCCGTACCGAACCGAGCTTCTTTTTGTTCTTACGAATGTGTTGATAGATATGCAGATTCACCGGTCCAAGCGCTATCGAACAATGCGAAGGACATTCGGGTTGGAGGACATTTACCAGAACGATCTGGTCTTTAAAATCTTCGGAACTGTGCTTCTTCCCGTAAGCATCGGTGAACTCATAGTTCACAGCTGCCCCGAAGTCGTCCAACTCCTTGAACTTGTGGTCGCAACCACGTGTTCCAATAATGATCAAAATAAAAGCCGGACCAAACAAGATGAGAAATGCATAGATTCTCTTTGTTCGTCCGGCAGTACTTTTAACGGCCATTCTCGAATTCCTTAACTCACCCAGGCAGCCCAGATCTCACTAACCGCTGTAGCTTCCCAAAGAAGGATGAAGATCAGGTAAATAATGAAAATCGCGTAAGGGATCAGAATAACTGAACGCAATGCTTTACGTTCATCGCCAAGGTGCATGAAGACCATTACAATGTAACCAGCTTTGAAAAGCGTCATCACAATGAAAGCCCACTTCACATAAACCCACGCATCGGATGATTGCTTGATGAACGCTCCCATCAATACTTCCACAACCGTAATGATGGTAAGCAAAGCGGTTACGAACCAAATCTTCTTGCGGATCTTTACTCCTTCTTCTTCCGAGTGGTGTCCGTCGAGTGAATATTCAATGATGTCATCTCTTTCCATAACAGCGTACTTTTAGCGAATTAAACAAGGTAGAAGAAGGTAAATACGAATACCCATACGAGGTCGACAAAGTGCCAGTACAACCCGGTCTTTTCTACCATTTCATAATGTCCTCTTCGGTGCATGACACCACCCAGCACCTGCAAGAGGATGATGATGTTGATGATCACTCCTGAGAATACGTGGAATCCGTGGAATCCTGTAATGAAGAAGAAGAATTGTCCGTATTGCTGTGGACCGTATTCGTTCTGCTGAAGGTTTGCTCCGTAGATCACACGACCAGCTTCACCCGAGTTTACTACTTCGTCATACATTTTTGCCGCCTCTTCACCTTCGATGTGTTTCCCCATCTCGTACTTACCTCCTGACTCTTTAATGTAGAGGGCCATTTCGGTATTCGGCTTCTTGGCAACCTTCGCTACCGAACCATCGTGCAGCGTAATTTCGTTATTATGTACATGACCTTCGGCCACCGCATGCTGGTATTCGTGCAGCAATTCCGACTCAGTCATTCCGTGCTCACCTGCTTTGATCACATCACCTACTTTGTGGTGATCTCCGGCAACAGTAACCGTAAAGTTTTCAATATCTCCGAACTCACCGTGCACAGTTGCGAGTGAGCCGTCAGCCAATTCCACTTTTCCGAATTCAGATCCATGAATGAAGTGTGTCCATTCCCATGCCTGTGAACCAAGGAAGAAGAAACCACCAAGAATGGTTGCAATCATCCATTTTACCACTCCTTTCTTATCCATACGGTGACCAGCTTCTACCGCCAATACCATCGTTACGGAAGATACAATCAGGATAAAAGTCATCAAAGCCACGTAGATCAACGGATAGTTCCCGTCCAACAGCGGAAGCGAGTGAAAAGTTTCTTCACCGATCGGCCATGAACCAAGATAATCATGACGGGTAAAACCGTATGCTACAAGTAAACCGCTGAAAGTCAAGGCATCGGATACGAGAAAGAACCACATCATGAGCTTTCCGTAGCTCGCGCTAAACGGAGACATCTTACCTCCCCACAGCGTTTTTGCATCGATTTGTTTAGAAGCGTGTCCAGACATTCTCTAAAAATTTTATGTGCAAGTTTAGTGAATAAAAAGTAAAAAAAGTAATAAATACAACCATAATAATCCCAAAAAGTGCCAGAAGATCGCGGCGGTTCTGAGACCTATGGTATTGTCACTATTTATTCTCCCTGAAAATGAATGAATTATCGGACGGATCAGGACCAAAAGTGTCACAATGATATGCAGCAAATGCAGGAATGTGATCAGGTAAAGATAAGCCGAAGCCGTATCCGGGGCCTCCATTGATTTGATCTGCAAATAATTGGAGAGAATTTTTCCATCCTTGTACAGTTCACGGTTCTTATACTGCAATTCTTCCCCCTTGAAGTAGATATGGAAGTCTTTTCCCATCTCTCCACGAATAAAGAAATCACCCCGGCCGGCCTGAACATTTACAGCCAGATCATGCAAACGAACGTTATCGAGATAATCCAACTCACTTCCCTCAGGGGTGATGAGTCGCTTGTTCTTCACTTCAAGCGGAACATTTTGGAAATACAGCACGAAATCCTTTCCATAATTGTTTACAGTAAAGCCGGATGAGTCTTTGAGGTCTGTAAACTGCGCCATGAAGTTCTTATATTCCTTCAATTGAGTCTCGTTCATTTCCTTTCCTTTTAACAGGAAATCATTTCCGTTGATCTCAATAAAGTCGCCTTTGTATTTTACCTCAAAATAATCACCGTAACGCCCTTCGGTCACGATAATATGGTTCGACACCGCATAAACTCCCCGATCGATCAACTGGCCATACCCTTTGAACTGGAAATACACAAACCCAAGTCCGAGAAGGAAAGTCACCGATACAAGCGCTTTCAACGCTGTAGAGTTGCCTTTCCTTGCCGCACCGATTGCCAGTTGAATGGTAACACTGCTTACTGCAATGATGCCTGTACTGATCCAAAATGCCGGTGGAAGCGGAAACTTCAACCAGAAAGAGTCGCCCATTGATACAATGTACGCTGAACTCAATCCACCAAAAAGCATGATCACACTCATGATTCCTACATACACGAGGTTCTTTTTGGCCTTTTCCATCTGGACTTTTTCCCGTTCCTGTTTCTGTTCGGGAGTCATTTGCTCCTCGTTCACCTGGTTTTCTTCGTTTTCACTCATTTTCCTAAAAATTGCTGAATTACTTCGTCATACGCATCGAACACATATACAAACTGGATAACCGGCAGGTACAGGAAGGATGCAAACATTAACTTCTTTGCGTCTTTATCTTCGCAGGTAAGCAACAGGCGGAAAGCATAGAAGAAAAATCCAGCGCCCAATGCTCCTGCCACCAACAGGGAAATGGTTCCGGTCAGTCCCAGGATCCAGGGTACCAGGCTGAAGGGAATCAGTGCCAGTGAATACACCACTATCTGAAAAGCCGAGTTCTTCGATTTACCTTCTTTGGAAGGAAGCAAGGAAAAACCGGCTGCTTTGTAATCATCGTACGCCACCCATGCAATTGCCCAGAAATGCGGGAACTGCCAGGTGAACTGAACAAAAAAGAGTACCCCGGGAATCAGGCCAAACTCATTGGTATGCGCAATTGCTCCCAGCATAGGCGGAATCGCTCCCGGGAATGCGCCGACAAAAACTGCCCATGGCGAAACACGCTTCATGGGTGTATAAACAAATACGTAGGAAAGAAAGGCCAGTAACCCCAGCAGCGCTGAATAGAGATTGATCATGTACAGCATGGCAATCCCGGCGACCAGACAAATAATGACTACCGCATATCCTTCATTTACCGTCATGTGTCCCTGCGGGATCGGACGTCTCTCGGTACGTCGCATCAGCTTGTCGAGATCACGCTCCCAGATCTGGTTTGAGCCATTGGAGGCAGCGGTAACGAGTAAACCTCCGACCAACAGCCAGGTAATTTCCAGGGGGTCATTCCCTCCGACGAATAAATAACCGGATAAGGCAGAGATAATGACAAGGGCTGACAACCTGAACTTGGTGAAGACCATGTATGCCCGAAGTTTTCCCGAAAACGTCATTTTCTCCGCAGCGATTTCCATAAGGCGAATTTCGCTGACAAAAATAGTGATTATTTACCGGCCGGCTGTTACCCCGGATACAGATGCAGAAATAAAAATTTTTCGAAAAAATTTGTTGTTCGTCGATATTATATGCATATTTGTCGGCGTAATTATTGCCTTGAACGTCTAAACAAGCGACAATATACACCAACCACAACCTAAATCACTACAACAAAAAAAGGATGTCATTCAACTGACATCCTTTTTTTGTTTTTATATCCTTCGTCGATCAAATGATCAACATCGCATCACCATAAGAATAGAATCGATATTTCTCTTTGATTGCTTCCTGATAAGCTTCCATCATCAGATCGTGACCTCCAAACGCAGAAATCATCATCAACAAGGTTGAAAGCGGTGTGTGGAAGTTTGTGATCAATGCATCCGCAATACTGAAATCATACGGAGGGAAAATGAACTTATTGGTCCAACCATCGAAAGGCTTCAGCAAACCATCGGTAGAAACAGAAGTTTCAATGGCACGCATGGAGGTTGTTCCAACTGCAAATACCTTTTTCTTGTTCATTTTCGCACGGTTGACAATATCAGCACATTGCTCAGTAATGATCACCTGCTCCGAATCCATTTTATGCTTGGTAAGATCTTCTACTTCCACAGGGCGAAAAGTTCCGAGTCCTACATGCAACGTTACTTCAGCAAAGTCCACTCCTTTCAATTCCAGGCGCTTCATCAACTCACGTGAGAAATGCAGACCAGCTGTTGGTGCCGCTACCGCTCCTTCCTCCTTCGCGTAAATGGTCTGGTAACGTTCTTCGTCCTCAGGCTCAACTGTTCGCTTAATGTATTTCGGAAGGGGTGTCTCTCCCAGTTCGGTAATGGTCTTCTTAAATTCCTCGTACGTTCCATCAAAAAGGAAACGCAAAGTACGTCCACGCGATGTAGTATTGTCGATCACCTCAGCTACCAATGAGTCATCGTCTCCGAAATACAATTTATTCCCGATACGGATCTTACGTGCCGGATCCACGAGTACATCCCACAAAAGGCTCTCACGGTTCAACTCACGCAAGAGGAAAACTTCGATCTTTGCACCGGTCTTTTCCTTGTTTCCGTACATACGGGCCGGAAACACCTTGGTATTGTTCATGATCATCACGTCCCCGTCGTGCACATAATCGATAATGTCTTTGAAAATACGGTGTTCGATCTTACCGGTATCACGGTGAACCACCATCAAACGTGATTCGTCACGATTATCACTGGGATGTTCCGCAATCAACTCCTCCGGGAGGTTGAAGTTGAACTGCGATAGCTTCATTTTATTCATACCAACTCGTTGTTTCGTTAAGGGCAGGCAAAGTTAATAAAATTAACAGCTAACAACTTTAGACTGGCGTGTTTTCGATTATTTCAATCCAGGCATCGACACTCTTCGCTTCCCGAACGTCGAAATCACCGGAAGCCGTGCGGCGAAGTTCTACCAGTGTTGCGCCGGAATTCAGGCGTTTTCCGAAATCACTCGCCACCGACCGGATGTAGGTTCCTTTGCTGCACACGATCTCAAATTTAATTCTCGGAAAATCAGAGGTGTCGATCTGAAAATCCTTAATGGTAATCGTGTTGGGCTTCATTTCCGGATCCCCTCCGGCTCGCGCGACGTCATAAGCCCGTTTACCATCGATCTTCTTCGCTGAAAAAACAGGAGGCAACTGATCCTGCTCACCAATAAATGTTTGCCGGACTTCTTCCATCAACGCAGAAGTAATATGTTCCACCGGATACACGGCATCAAATTCGGTTTCGAGATCGTAGGAAGGTGTGGTTTTCCCTAAAAGGATCGTGCCCGTATAAGTTTTAACCCCTCCCATGTATTCTTCGATCTTCTTTGTGTGCTTTCCTATGCAGATCACCAATAAGCCAGTAGCCAACGGATCAAGAGTGCCGGCATGACCGACCTTGATCTTCTTTACTCCCAGTTTTTTACGGATACGCCAGCGAATCTTCGAAACGACATCGAAGGAAGTCCAGTTCAGTGGTTTATCGACAAGAATTGTATGTCCGGAAGTTACCCAGTCTCCGATCATCGTTTAAGCCACAAAAAATGACCACGCTACCGCACCTGTGCCAGCAAAGAAGCAATAGTATGCGAACCATGAAAGTTTACTTCTTTTGACCAGTGCGATCATCCATGTACAGGCCAGAACTCCGGTCACGAATGCAGCAATGAAGCCCACGGAAATGGCAGTCATTGAAACCCCACTGGTTGAAAATTCATCGCTCAAAATGTCTTTGGCCACCTTACCAAGAATGAGGGGAACGACCATCAGAAACGAAAAACGCGCTGCCCGCTCACGGTCAATCCCAAGTAAAACTGAAGTCCCGATCGTTGCTCCAGAACGTGAAATTCCCGGAAGTATCGCAATAGCCTGCGCAATGCCGATAATGATCGAATGCCCGAATCCGACAGGTTGCGAAGTATCTTTTGCGCGATCGGCCAGGAAAAGCAACAATCCTGTAATGAACAGCATGCATCCCACCAACAGCACCTGTCCTTCAAAAAGGCGATCGATCTCTTCTTCGAACATCACTCCGATCAATGCTGCCGGGATCATAGACAATACAATTTTCACGGAGAACAGAAATTGCTCATTGACCTTAAACTGCAACAAGCCGCGAATGATCTCCCACACTTCCTTACGGAACACCACCAATGTGCTCAGCGCAGTTGCAAAATGGAGAACCACAGTCATGAGAATACTGGATTCCCCTGTCAGTTCCTGCCCCTGTATTGCTTTGGCCAGTTCGAGGTGACCGCTGCTGCTCACGGGCAAAAACTCCGTAAGCCCCTGAACAATGCCAAGGATCAGTGCTTCAAGAAAACTCATAAGAAGGTATTTATTCGGCTTTCGGCTTTTTCATGATCGCAAACATGATCACAACATAACCGGCCACAATGAGCATTGGTGCCAGGGTAATCCGTACCGGACTGAAGAGTGCATCTCCATCGAATTTTGCGGGATCATCCGTTGCACCACCTATCATCAGGATAAACCCAAGGATATTGATCGCCAGACCGATCAGCAGCCAGCGGTAATTCTGCGCGCTAAAAGAAAACGGAGCTGTTTTCATATAGTCTTTCAGGGAAACATTTTCCCCTGTGGTCACTTTCGAAGTTTCCACCACAGGTTCCTGAACCATTGATTCGTCCAGAGAGGCACCGCCAGATTTGCTTTTCTTCTTGCTCATGGACCAAATTTAATACAAATCATCCAATTTCATTCGCAAATATTTGTTAAGCGCGAACCAGGTGGAAACAAAGGTGATGACCACCCCAATCACAACCAACGAAGCGAACAGCATTAAGAAGACTTTCATTGAAATCGGGATCTCGATCCAATCGACCAGATTATTCAAGGCGTAAAACAACCCGAAAAGTAGTGCCATGGCATTAATACCACTGATCACACCGATCCCTACGGATTGCAATAAAAACGGTCGACGGATGTATCCGGAAGTGGCCCCCACCAACTGCATGGTTTTCACCGAAAAACGTTTGGAGTAGAGCGCTAGGCGGATCGTGTTGTTGATCATTGCAACGGCAATCACAATCAGCAACAATGCCACAAGTCCGATCAGGTAAACCACCTGTTTAAAGCCAAGATTCACAGACTTTACGCTGTTTTCATCGTAGCTTACCTCATCGAGGCGGTCGCCATATGCAGCCAGCAAATCTTCTTTGATCTTCTTCATGCCTTCCACTGTACCGAACTTCTCTTTCGGCTTAACTCCGATGGTAGGCGGCAAAGGATTTTCTCCTTCAAAGATCTCGAGGATATTGTCGGCGTTCTGGTCTTCACCGGTGAATTCTTCAATCGCTCGTTCCGGTGAAACATAAAAAACCTCCTTGAACTGATCCCATGTCTTCAGCTCCTGTTCGATCTGTTTGATATCGGCCGGATTCAGATCAGGCTGAAAGAAAAGATCTGCCTGCAGGTCTTCCTTTGCCTGTCGCTGGATATCCTCCAATCCGAAAACACCACCGAGAACAATCCCGATCATGAATAGTACGAGGGAAATCCCGATCACTGTCGAGACGTAACTTGTCTTTACCCCCCTGCGGTTTGCCTTGTCGACATCATTTGCCATAAGGTGAAATTACATATTAATCCGATCCGCAGATTTTTCCGGATCAAAGAGTTTTGAATGTCCGGTTGTGAATTCGCCCCGACGATAATTGCTAGTTTAGCGAACATGGACCAGAATGAATTTGAGCAACGACTGAATGAAGCCATCGAAAAAACAACTGCTACCATTGCGGAATACCGTGAACTGACCCGTCCGGAAGCTCCCGATGTTGCCATTGGGCGTGTTTCGCGAATGGATGCAATCAATAATCGCAGCGTGGTCGAAGCCGCTTTACGGAAAGCCGAAGAAAAACTCAAAAACCTGGAGCGCGTGAAAGAGAGTATCGGTACGTCCGAATTCGGAAAATGCAAGAAATGCGGACAGGACATCCCTGTGGGTCGCCTGTTAATCCGACCGGAAAGTTTGTTGTGTCTGCGCTGTGCCAGTTAGTTTTTCCCCGAAAGAGTGGAAAACAAAAAAATGAGTACTTCGAAAATAGTCACCCTCATTTTTCCCTCTATACCCTCACCCCAATCACACAAACATCATCAATTTGCTCGTTGTTTCCCTTCCAGCGCTCAAAAGCCAATTCGAGTTCTTTTCGCTGTATATCCATCGGTGCCATGTGAACCGACTGCAATAGCTGCCTGAATCGCTTTCGATTGAATTTTTTCACGTTCTCCCCTCCGAATTGGTCGGTATATCCGTCCGAAAAAAGATAAAATGTATCTCCCGGCTCCAGACGAAAGTGAACCGTCTCGAACTCCTTATCACCATCGTGGTAGCCAATGGAAGGTCCTTTGGAAAACTCCACGATCTCGCCTTCGCGGATGAGTACCAACGGTCGACCTGCACTGCTGAATGCACCCAAGCCGGTTTCCAGGTTGAACTTGCAAAAAGCGATCTCCATCCCATCTCTTCGTTTGCCCACGGTAAGGTTTTCATTGAACAAACCGGTGATCTCCTGATCGAGCAGTTCAAGTATCTGTGCCGGATCAGAAACACCTTCGGTACGGATCACCTGTCGCAAAATGGAGTTGCCGGCAATATTGACCAAAGCACCCGGGACACCGTGTCCCGTACAATCTCCAACAGCAAAATACACATCACTGTGGTGCAGGTAAATCCAGTAAAAATCTCCGCTTACGACGTCCTTCGGTTGAAAATATACAAAGGCATCCTTAAAGATGTTACGGAAGATGCGCTCGTTCGGGAGAATAGACTGCTGCAGGCTTCCGGCATAGCGAATGCTTTCATCCATTTCACGAACCTTTTGTTCCAGTTCCTGGATTTTCTGCTCCAAATCATCCGGTGCTTCTATCACCGGTTCTGTGATTGTACTTGCCACCAGTGCATTCATGGCGATCAAAAAAATTAAAAATGTTGGATGGTGTCGGTTTTGATTTGCGGGATCCGACTACCCGACTCAGGAGTGATTACCGCCAATGGCGATAACAGCATACCATCGTGCGAATCCCCATGACCGGATGGATCATCGGAATGCGAATAAAGGAAATATGTTGCACGACTGTTGCCATATTTCTGCAAAAGTAAGAGTCCGCCGGAAAACCGCAAGCACTTCATGTAAAGATTGCAGAAATAAAAAAGGCCCCGTTTTCACAGGGCCCTTAAACTTATTGCTTCCGAGTCTTATCGGATCATTACTTTTTCCGTTTTCAGTCGCTTCACGCCATCAAAGACATTCACGAAGTATGTGCCTGCCTCAAGTTTGCTTACATCCACGGCAATTGTTCCGGATGGCAGCGTCTCGCTGATTACTTTTTCACCGGTAATGCTTACCAATTCAACATTCAATGTGCCAGTCGTGCCGTCTGTATCCACTTCCAGGTTCAGGAAATCATCCACCGGATTCGGGTAAACGTAAATTGCCGAATTATCCGATGCCAACTCACTGACACCAACAGCCGACACACCACCGATCAACCAGCAGAAGTTCTGTGCTCCACCTCCGGTCTGCACGTTCCCTGAAATAATCAGGATCTGACCAGTCTGAAGTCGAGCCATGGCATAAACACCGGAACCATATCCGGAAGAAGGCGGACTTGACCAAGTACCGGTTGCAGGATCGTAAACCTCTATTACCTTGGTATCCCCCGGAGAGAAAAGGTTTCCAATTCCAAAGGTCAGCACACGTCCATCTGTCAACAATCGACCAGGACAATAACCGTGATCGTAATCCGTGTCTCCGGTGTAAGTAAAGGTGTTTGCTACGGGATCATAAATCTCAGTGGTAGAAGAAAATGCCGGATCACCTCCAAAGATGAGTACGCGACCATCATTCATGACCACCATTTCATGACCGCTGCGTTCTTCGTTCATCGTTGGCAAAATGGTCCAGGTATTTGCCACCGGATCATACATTTCAGCGACATTTCCCGCTGGAATGGCATCTCCGCCACAAGCCAAAACACGTCCATCCTGAAGTACTGCCATTTCGAAGCCTTTACCATACGTATAGTTCATATTCGCAGCTGCCGACCAGGTTCCTGTTCCCGGATCATAGAGTTCTGCTGTGTTTCCTGCACCGAGGAATCCACCAGCAACCAAAACACGACCATCCTGCAACATTACAGCGTCATGTTCATAACGCGGGTACGCCATACTGTCCGTATAGGACCAGGTATCATTTGACGCATTGTAAATTTCACAAGATGCAGTTGTCGTGATCGCATCGGAAGTTTTCCCACCGATTGCAAGTACATTTCCGTTCGCCAGTAAAACAGACGCAAATCGTTCACGTTTACTGTTCATAGAACCCGCCATCGACCAGGTTCCTGTTGAAGGATTGTACAATTCGCTGGTGTTATAATACGTTGAGGGGTTGGGTGCCATGGCATCACTACCACCAAACGTGAGTACTTTACCATTCGCAAGTGTTTGCGCCTGATGATTCCACCGTGCCTGATTCACGGTTCCTGTTGCGGACAATGTTTGTCCGTACACTACCGGCCCTAAAGCCAGCGTGAGTAAGCTAATTGTAAACTTTTTCATAGAGCTATTTTTTGGACGAATGTAGAACTTTTCAGCCTCCAGCGGCGTGAATTTAACAGTCGGGAATGTTAAAAATCACAAAATTTGAAGTCGTTAGTATAAAGTCCGGAATACCAGTATTTTCAAGTACTACAACCATTCATAAAGCTAACATTCAGAATAAAAGTCAATTAGTTCCGGCCCGACAGTCTTCATCCACTATGTTCATCATTCGGTTGTCATTTCCATACAACTTTCCTCAATATCCCGTATATTCACACGTCATTGTGAGATTATAAAACCCATTCCGAATGAAAAAGAAGGTACCTTCCGACATTGAGATCGCTCAACAGGCGAAAATGCAGCACATTTCAGAGATCGCAAAAAAAATAAACATCAGTGATGATGACCTGGAGCTTTATGGTAAATACAAAGCCAAACTTCCACTGACGCTGATCGATGAAAAGAAGATCCGCAACAATCACCTCATTCTGGTTACGGCCATGACTCCTACTCCAGCCGGAGAGGGAAAGACCACTACTTCCATTGGTCTGACGGAAGGAATGAACAAAATCGGAAAGCAAACTACCGTTGTTTTGCGTGAACCGTCTCTGGGTCCTGTTTTCGGGATTAAAGGAGGAGCTGCGGGAGGTGGTTATTCCCAGGTGGTACCCATGGAGGATATCAACCTGCATTTCACCGGTGATTTTTCAGCCATTGAGAAGGCCAACAACCTGCTTTCCGCATTGATCGATAACAATCTTCAGAGTCGCACACGCAACCTTGGCATCGACCAGCGTACCATTGCCTGGAAACGTGTCATGGACATGAACGATCGTTCACTGCGCGACATTACGATCGGACTTGGCGGAACCGGAAACGGGATTCCACGCCAGGACGGGTTCAACATAACACCGGCATCAGAAGTCATGGCTATCCTGTGCATGGCAGAGAATTTTGAAGACCTGAAAACGCGCCTTGGAAATATATACGTAGGACTTACTTTCGATCGAAAACCGGTATAC
>JBNKYR010000061.1:0-16894 GCA_050300995.1 Crocinitomicaceae bacterium
TAACTGCCAAAACAAAGAATTCGGTTACGGTAAAAGGAGAAGAATTGAAGGTTGGAAAGACGTATCTCGAAGTTCTGGACCAGATTTATTTATAATTCTCGTTTCTTTCGTCCCTATTTTTCCATCCCTTCGTCCCAAAATCCTTTATAACGGGCGATCCGCATATTTTTTTATTTATTCTTGTACAGGTTAATTACACCGGCTATACGTCACCGATTATTTAGCTCAACCGTCTATCATATGAGTCAGATTATTACGGCACACTTTTAAGGAGACGTAGGTGAAATCAAGCTTCCGTTCATAGAAGTTGGTTTTATAGTTTTTAACCTTCCGCCTAAACCCAGAACGCCCCGAACAGGGGCGTTCTTGTTATTGGAAAAGATCAGCGATCAGGAAAAAACTTCCGGTTACAAGAACGGTGTCTTCCGGAGCGGCATTTGAAATGGCTTCCTCTAACGCTTTTGATGCATTCTCAAAGTTTTTGATCGTGGCGCCAGAATCAAAGTATGGTAGCAGGTCTTTGGAGGCCATAGAGCGCTCATTCCGGAAACTTGTCAGAAAGAGTGAGTGGGCTTTGCTCAGAAGCGGAGCGATGAGCGCCACATCTTTATCTTTGCTTGTCCCGTAGACGATATGTAATTTGCCACGGGTCATTTCCTGCACGCTTTTCAGACTGGTGGCAATGCCATCAGGATTGTGAGAAACGTCATAAATAACCAAAGGTGATTTCTGCATAATTTGCAGGCGCCCCATAAATCCTGTGTTTGCTGAGAGGTGATCCAGACCTCGTTGGATTTGTTCATCGCTGACGGGGTATTTGTCATGTAGTTGGTTGAACAATTCCCGGACTATGGCGAAATTGGCTTTTTGATAAGCCCCCAGGAGAGGAAGCCTGAATCCACTTTTTTTGGTTGGATCGGCATACGAAATCGGGGCATGTTGTCGTCTGGCAATTTCGACGATTTCTGAACGCGCTCCAACAGGAAGATCGCCAAGTACAACAGGGATTTGTGGTTTGATGATTCCCCCTTTTTCCCGGGCAATGGCTTCCAGGGTGTCTCCAAGCATCTGTGTGTGTTCAAGACTTATGGATGTAATGGCCGTAACGATCGGACGAACAATGTTTGTCGAGTCCAGTCGCCCGCCAAGTCCTGTTTCGATGACACATATATCGCATTGATGACGCTGGAAATGATAGAGAGCCATTGCAAATGTGACCTCAAAGAAGGAAGGGGCAAAGGACAGGTCTGCTGCCTGAATTCGCTCGACAAAAGCAATGACGCTTTCCTGCTCAATACAGTTTCCGTCAATGCGAATACGTTCGCGGTAATCAGAAATATGAGGAGATGTAAAAAGACCTGTACGGTAACCTGCTTCCGTTAAAATGGAAGCGGTCATTGAACACACTGAGCCTTTTCCATTGCTTCCGGCAACGTGAATGAAGGTCAGTTGATCTTGCGGGTTTCCAAGAAAATGGAGAAGAGCATGGGTGTTTTCCAGTGTGGGCTTGTAGGCTTTGGCTCCAACCTGCTGATACGAAGGGAACTGCTGAAACAGCCAGTCGGTAACTTCCCGGTAGCGCTTATTTAAGTCGAACGTTGACAGAAAGCGGAATTTTAGCAAGGGTAGCTCCAGGCTCCTTGTTGTATTTCACTTTTTTAGCCTTGGCAATGATCTTGTCGATCAGTGTTTGATCTGTTGTGGTTGTTTTGGAGGCATTGTTCTCGACTTTGACCACATTTCCCTGTGCATCCACAGTTAGCATCAGATAGATCTTTGCGCTTTCTGTGCTTTTGATGTCACCGACATAAGGTTCACTCATACGGACACGATAGGTGTTGCCGCTCAGGTTGTCACCAAAAGTTACAATGGTTTGTTTTCCGCTGCCTGCATCTCCGGTATCTCCATGACCGATATCACCACTGTTTCCATTCTTGTCATTGCCCCCTGAAGCAAACACGCCAGCTGTATTTGGATGACTGGTTGCATTACTTTGTTTGGGGTTCTCGGTTGGATTAACAGGGTTGTTTTTCTCATCCTTTACAACCGGTGTTTCCGGATTCTCCATCTCCGGTTTCTGTTCCGTTTGTGTCAGGGCGTCCGAACCTTGTCGCAAATAAACACCTGCAATAAATCCTTCGCCTACCAGACGATCGTCAGAGGTGCGCGTTAAATGCAGTGTGTCAAATTCTCCTTCAACAGCGATCCATATTTTGTTCTCTGCTATCCCGTAGTTTCCTTTGTATCCAACACTGTCATATATAAATGTGCAATGGTCTTCCAGAAAACGAATTTCTTCGATTAACAATGAGTCCTGTTGGGTCAACTGCATTTCGGTGCTATCATCCACACGAACAAACGTGGCATTCAGCGTTTCTGCCGGCTCTTCGATGAGTTCAGCGGAAGGTGGTTCCTCATTCTTACAAGAAGGTAAAATGAGTAGCAAACACAGTAGAAGAGGGTAGAAGTAGTTCATGTATTACTTCGGTGTGATTTTCACCGTAAGGGAAACTTTTGCAGGGGACGCTCCCGGATCCTTGGTATACTTGACTTGTTTTTTTACCTCACTGATCACTCGGTTGATGAGGATCTGATTGGTGGTACTTGTTCCGGATTTATTGCATACGGCACCGATAACGTTTCCTTGCGCGTCAATCGTTACGATTAACATAATGGTAGCATATTCACTGGACTCAAGATGGTCAATGTCCGGATCGTTCAGACGTTTTCGCTCAATACCTGTACCGCTCCCAGGGCCTCCCACGCCCGGGCCATTGCTTCCTTCAAATGCACCTCCGGGACCTGTAGTTCCGTTGTTACCACCGCTACCAAATGGATCATTTGATTGCGTGGTAGTACTCGAGGTATTGGTCGTGTTATGCGCATTTGTATGTGTGGACTGGCCACTTGGTTCCGAATGGGTTGACGGATTGTTTGTGGTCAGAACCTGTTCCGTTTGCGGGGTAGGTGGTTTCACCACATCATCCTGTGTCGGACTTCCCGAACTTGCGCCGCCTTCCACGACGAGATCTTTCAGATTGATCTCTTCCGGAATTTCCGTTTCAGCCAATACCACAGGGTCTGCGGGAGGTGGATCTGCTTTTTCGAGCGTGGCTAAAAGCAAATATAACAACAGCAATAACATTGCCAGCACAGAGGCGGCAATGCCAATGCGTTTATCAACGGTATTTACTATTGGAATAGTTGCCATAACTCTTCTTTATTTAGCGTATGCGAGAACCGGATCCCAGCCGTTTGCCTGGCAAAGAGCCAGTACTTTGAACACTGCTTCGTAATCAGCGTTCTTGTGTCCTGCAATCTTCAATTTCAATTTTCCTGATTCGGCTACTGCAGCATCCGCAAGTCCCATGATGTCTTCAAAAGCCATTGGTTGCTCCATCGACCCTCCAGGCATCACAACGTATTCGTTGTTTTCGGTTACCACCACGGTTGGTGTAACATACTCCTGAATTTTGGGTAGATCCGTATCAGGGTTCGGCAGATCGACCGGTGTGTAATCATTACTCATGATGCTCATGATAATGAAGAAGATCAGCAGCAGGAACACCAGATCCGTCATGGAGGACATTCCTCCCTCGATCTTAATCTTATTTCGTGATCCTAAATCCATGATCCTTATTTACCCGGTTGATTCAATACATCCATGAACTCCAGTGCATCGTTTTCCATCTGGTAAACTACTTTTCCGATTCGTGCAACCAGGAAGTTGTAACCGATGTAAGAGATAATCCCGACGACCAATCCGGCAACCGTTGTTACCATGGCAGTCATGATCCCCGGTGCAATGGTTTCCACATTGATCTCCGAAGAGTTCTGGAGGTCGAAGAATACCATAATCATACCAACTGTTGTTCCAAGGAACCCGATCATCGGTGCAGCCCCGGCAGCTGTAGCCAGGAAGCTCAGACGCTGTTCCAGACGAAGAATCTCCAGTTTGGCCGTATTTTCAATGGATGCCGAGATGCTTTCAATCGGTTTTCCGAGTCGGGAAATACCTTTCTCGAGCATACGCGCAGAAGGCGAATGAGAACGTGAACAGTAATCTTTTGCCTGATCGATCTTTCCATCTATCAGGTATTCACGGATCTTTGCCGTAAAGCCCTGTTCTTCACGTGTTGCCTTGCGAAGTGCAAGGAAGCGTTCCACAAAAACGAAGATAGCGTAACCAAGCATAAGGGCCAGGACCACGTTAATGACCAGACCAAATCCATGACTGGATTGTTCAATAATATCCCACAGTGGAACATCTTTTACTCCACTGGCTGTTTCTTCAACAACAACGCCCTGTAACAAAAAGGATAAACTCATAACTTCTATAACGATAAAAAGATAATTAATGTTACATCAGCAGGAAAACTCCCGCTCCTGCAAGATAACCAAGTACAGCGAGTCCGGCAATATTTCGGAGATACCAGAAGAAAGAAATCTTTTCCATTCCCATGGCAACAACTCCTGCGGCCGAACCAATGATCAGCATACTTCCTCCCGTACCTGCGGCATATGCAATGTAATGCCATGTAGCGTGGTCCATTTCATGCTGGAACATACCGATGGATGCCGCAACGAGTGGTACGTTATCGATCACAGCTGATCCCACACCCAAAAGCGTTACAAAGAGGTTTTCAGGCATGGAAGCATTTACATTTTGTCCGAACATATAGATCAAACCAAGTGACTCAAGTGCAGCAACTGTCATCAGGATTCCGAGGAAGAAAAGGATCGAAGGCATTTCGATCTTTCCAAGTGCACGCATTGTTGGTCCGTGTACATGTCCATGATCTTCAATTCCGGTAAGGGAAATTTCGCGGTTACTTTTGAATTCAGCTACAAGTGAAACAATTCCCAGAGAGAGCATCATTCCAACATATGGAGGAAGATGTGTGATTGTTTTGAAAACCGGTACAAATACAATCATCAAAAGCCCGAGAACAAGCATGAATGTTCCGTTCTTGCTGTGTTTTTCTTCGTGCTCTTTGGTGTTCAGTTCTCCACGGAAGACCGGCAACAATCCGGCAACAAATGTAGGAACGGCCATACAAACAGCGGATGGCAACAGCAGGTGCATGATCAGGTGCTCGGCAGAAGTCTTGTTGGCCATCCACAGCATTGTTGTGGTTACGTCACCAATTGGCGACCAGGCACCACCGGCGTTTGCTGCAATGATGATCATACCGGCATACCACATGCGAAGGTTATTGTCGTGAACGATCTTACGCAGAATAGTGATGAGTACGATGGTTGCTGTCAGGTTGTCGATAATTGCCGAGAGAATAAACCCGAGAATACAAACGATCCAGAGCAATGTACGCTTCTTACGCGTTTTAATAATGGCTTTAAAGGTTTGGAATCCGTTAAAGTGATCAATGATCTCGACGATTGTCATGGCGCCCACAAGGAAAATGAGGATCTCACAGGTTTTGCCAAAATGATGTAAAAGAGTGGAATCGAACAGGTGGTGCTTTTCTTCATGTCCCATTGCCGAATAGCCCTCGATGAGAGTTGAATTATGACTGTCGAACCAGGTCGTGAAACTATCAAGTCCGAAAGCAATTCCGGCCCAGGCAAGGGCCATCATGATCAAAGCCGGGATCAGCTTATCAATTTTCAGATTGTGCTCGAGCGTAATGGCCAGGTACCCGAGGACAAAGACGGAGACAATAAAGATTTCCATAAGGCGAGTGTTGGTTTAACGAGTATTAAGTTTAAATTAATTGGTTCAGCGCTATTTCGAAGGCGGTTTTGGCAATTCCTGTTTTCGAGTTGTTTTTGGCATATGCGTTTTTAAGTGCACGGTGGATCGTTTCACTCGTGTCCGAAAAAATACCTTCGTCAGTCATTTCATGCAGATCATTACTCATCAGATAGGCAAAAACCCTTGCCATACCACAGTTGGAGATGAAATCCGGAATAACTGAGGTGTTGTTGTCGGTCTTGTCGGCGATTGGCCCGAAGAAGATCTCAGGATCGGCGAAAGGAACATTAGCACCGGCTGAAATAACTTCTACACCGTTATTGATCATACGATCAACCTGGTCTTCGGTAATGAGTCGGGAAGCTGCGCACGGAATGAAAACTTCCGCAGGAATATCCCAGATTTTTGCATTCACTTCATCGAATGAAAGCATATTCGGATGATTCAACTGGTTGCCGTCCTTGGTGAGAAACAATTCACGAATTTCTTCGAGATCGAAACCATTTTCGTTGATCAGTCCACCAACGCGGTCAATAATCCCAACTACTTTGGCTCCCTGCTGAGCAAGGTAATAAGCTGCTGCCGAACCAACATTTCCCCAGCCTTGAACGATGACGCGTTTCCCTTCCACAGTTCCACCCCAAATGGTATAATAGTGGCGAATGGATTCGGCAACACCATACCCGGTGATCATGTCGGCAACAACGTATTTACGGCTAACTTTCGGTGAGTATTTTTCGTCTTCGATCACTTTCAGAACGCCCTGGCGCAACTGACCGATACGATGAATTTTTTGTGCTTCTCTCGGTTGGAAATGTCCGTTGAAAACACCTTCCTGGGGATGCCATACTCCACAATCTTCGGTAATCGGAATTACTTCGTGGATTTCATCCACATTAAGATCTCCTCCGGTGCCATAATAGTGCTTTAAAAGGGGAGTGACGGCCGCATACCAGCGACGCAAAACGCCTTCTTTTCGAGGATCTTTGGGATCGAAATTAATACCTGATTTGGCTCCCCCGATTGCAGGTCCTGCAACGGTGAACTTCACTTCCATGGTTTTTGCGAGGGACTCAACCTCTCGTTTATCCAGGCCAACCCTCATCCGGGTTCCTCCTCCTGCTGCACCGCCACGAAGCGAGTTGATTACCACCCACCCCTCGGCTTCTGTCTCGGGGTCTTTCCATTCAAAAACGATTTCCGGTCGTTTATTCTCAAATTTTTCGAGTAGTTCTTTCATTCAAAAACAGTCAAATTCCGATGAGCAAAGTTAGCAAAGTATTCGAACCTCAAACGGGTTCAAACAATCATTTACGCACGTGTTTTCAACCGTGCCCTAATTGGTTATGGGAGGTGAAGTACGCCACCCTTTACATTCCTTCGGGCCCCGGTCACTGCAGCAAGGCAGTTCGGTTCATTTGCCAGGTAGAGCGCTCCTAAAAATCCGAAGATCAGGGCTTCTTTAAAGTCAATGATGCGCTCTTCCGGAATGATTAAACGTCCCTGATAGTGTTGCACAATGCGTTCGAGCAGAAAGGTGTTTTTGGCTCCGCCACCACTGAAAAATGCACTTTTGATGCCGTGACTGGAAAGTTCTTTTCCGATCTGGATGGCAATATGTTCGGTAACTGTGTGGAGCAGGTCTTCCGGTTTTTCATCGCCGGAAATAACAGGCATGAAAAATTCTTCCAGCCATTCGGTTCCAAGTGATTTGGGAGCTGCCTGGCGATAGAAGGGGAGTGAGTTAAGTTTATCCAGAACAGAGTCGATCAATTGACCGGATGTGGCGGCGGTACCATTTCGATCAAAGTCAAGTCCTAAACGGGAAGCGATGGTGTTCAACGGAAGATTTCCGGGGCAAATATCGTAGGCAACCGGGGGTTGTCGGGTGAAACAAACGTTGCAGAATCCTCCGATGTTGACAAAAGCGTCGGCCTGGGAACTGAAGAGCAGTGTATCTCCAATAGGGACAAGTGGGGCTCCCTGTCCGCCTTCAATAACATCCTTTTGTCTGAAGTCATTGATTACAGGAATGCCGGTACGAACGCTGAGGGTTTCTCCGCACCCGATTTGGAGTGTGTATCCCTTGTCGGGTTGATGGAATACCGTATGTCCATGCGAGGCAATGGCATTGAGTGAAGAAACCGGGATGTCATATTTCCGGAGAAAGAGGTTCACGCAATCCGCATAAAACTGCCCCAGTGTTTTGTCCAGTTGCATCAATTCTGATGAGCCGAGATTTCGCGAATTGGCGAGAAGCGATAAAATTTCCTTCGGATATTCCGCGGTTTCTGCCTGATGCAGTTCGTAATTCCAACGTGCCTCTTTCGTCCGCGAAAATGTGCAATGTGCAATGTCCAGCCCATCCATGGAAGTGCCCGACATCAGACCGATCATTGAATATGATTTCATCACGTTTTTAAAAGTAGAAAATTAAATTAAAGCGTTAAATTTGCACACTGTAAAGGCAGAATTATAAAACCACCTGATTTATGGAATTTGAATTAACAGAAGAACATATCGCAGTACGTGATGCTGCAAGAGATTTTGCTCAGAATGTGTTGAAACCTGGCGTTATTCAACGGGACACGGAACAACGTTTTCCGGCTGATGAAATGCGTCAGCTTGCTGAACTGGGCTTTTTGGGGATGATGGTCGATCCGCAATACGGAGGCTCCGGAATGGATACCTTGTCGTATGTATTAGCGATCGAAGAGATTTCAAAAGTAGATGCCTCGGCATCGGTATGTTTGTCTGTAAACAATTCACTCGTTTGTTGGGGATTGGAAAAATATGGTACGGAAGAGCAGAAGCAGAAGTATCTTGTTCCGTTGGCAAAAGGGGAGAAGATCGGTGCATTTTGTCTTTCAGAGCCGGAAGCTGGTTCCGATGCAACATCTCAGCGTACGACAGCTATCGATAAAGGAGATTACTACCTTCTGAATGGGACTAAGAACTGGATCACGAATGGTTCAACAGCATCCATCTATCTGGTGATCGCACAAACAAGTGTGGAACTCGGTCACCGCGGAATCAATGCATTTATTGTTGAGCGTGGGATGGAAGGCTTTGTTGTTGGGGCGAAAGAGGACAAGATGGGAATTCGCGGAAGTGACACGCATACCTTGTTGTTCAATGATGTGAAAGTTCCGAAAGAAAACCGAATCGGAGAAGATGGATTCGGATTTAAGTTTGCCATGAAAGTATTGTCCGGAGGACGTATCGGTATTGCTGCACAGGCGCTTGGTATTGCTGGAGGTGCTTACGAATTGGCTGTTGCTTATTCGAAGGAACGTCAGGCATTTGGAAAAGAAATCTCAAAACATCAGGCTATTGCGTTTAAGTTGGCCGACATGGCGACTGAGATTGAAGCTGCTAAATTGTTGGTTTACCGTGCTGCGCTCGATAAAGATCAGGGGCGAAACTACGATAAGTCCGGAGCGATGGCGAAACTTTATGCATCAAAGGTGGCGATGGAGCAAACAGTAGAGGCTGTTCAGATCCATGGCGGATATGGTTACGTGAAGGAATACCACGTTGAGCGACTGATGCGTGATGCGAAGATTACACAGATCTATGAAGGAACTTCGGAAATCCAGAAAATTGTGATTTCGAGAAGTCTTTTGCAGGATTAAGATCAAACAACAATAATATTGAAAAGGGGACAGAAAAGGTCCCTTTTTTTATAGACTCGATTCCAGTTTTTCCAATCCGACACTTCGTGATCCCTTCAGAAGGATCAGGCGGTCAGATACGGGAGTTCCCTGAAGGTAATTCAGCATTTCAGAAGTCGTAGCGAAACTTGCCAGGATATTATGAGATTCGATCTTTTCGAATTCTTCGCCAACCGTATAACCGAGCAGTCCCAACTGTTCCAGTTGACGGATCACTTTCAGGTGTTCCATAGCAGAATCTTCACCCAGTTCTTTCATGTCGCCCAGAATAAACAATTTATTCGGGTGTGAATTCATAGCGAAGCTCTCCAGCGCTGATTGCATACTGGTTGGATTGGCGTTGTAGCAATCCATAATTAAGGTGTTTGATGCTGTCTTTTTGACTTGTGAGCGGTTGTTGGTTGGGGTATATTCCTGAATCGCCTGTGAAATTGAATCGTTTGGAATGTCAAAGGCGACGCCAAAGGTAATGGCCGCCAGGAAATTGTAAAAATTATATTTGCCAACCAATTGGGTCAGGAGTGGAGGAGACTGGAAATCCTGATGTTCCCATTGCATCTCAACAAAAGGTGTCAGTTGCGTGATCTTTCCCCTGACATCGGCTTTTTTTTCGGTACCATAGCTTAGAAAACGTGATTTGCCCGGAACAACTCCATTCAGTACTTCATCATCAAGGTTGAAGATCACTTTTCCTCCGGATCTCTCCAGAGAATCGTAAAGTTCTTTTTTGGTCTTCAGAACACCTTCAAAAGATTTGAACCCTTCCAGATGTGCCTTTCCGATATTGGTAATGATTCCGTAGTTCGGCTCGGCAATTTCGCAGAGCTCCTTGATGTCTCCGAAACGGTTGGCTCCCATTTCAATTATGGCAATCTCATGCTCCTTTTTGAGGCGTAATAAGGTAAATGGGACTCCGAGATGGTTGTTGAGGTTTCCCTCTGTGGCGAGTACGTTGTACTTTTTCGAAAGAACGGCGTTAATCAGTTCTTTGGTCGTGGTTTTTCCATTACTTCCCGTGATTCCGATGATTGGAATGTCGAATTGTTGCCGATGATAATTCGCCAGGGATTGAAGGTAGTGGACACTGTTCTCTACCAAAGTCATCCGGCCCTTTTGGGTGAAGTATTCCGGATTGTCTACGATGACATGACTGGCCCCTTGCTTTAGGGCTTCTTCGGCAAAAGTATTTCCGTCGAAGCGTTCGCCTTTAATACAAATAAACAGGCAGTCTTTAGTGATTGCCCGGGTGTCGGTACAAATGCCGGATGATTCATAAAACGGCTGGAAGAGCACATTCATAGGTTAAAAATAAAAAAGCCCGCTCCAGGTATGGGCGGGCTTTTTTCAAATTTATCAACGACTCAATGTTTGTGCCTTGAGCGTCTTTAGTCTATTTCTTTTTTTCTTTTTTACGACCGTAGTTGAATCCGGTAGGAGATCCTACACGATCCATCGCGCATCGGAAACCAATAGCGTCGGTCGATTTGTCTTCATCGAGGTAGCGACGGCTGCTGGAAACCAACCAGTATGCACGGTCTTTCCACGAACCTCCCTTGTACACACGAGACTTGTCAGAGATCAGGGTTGTTGGCCAGGAAGTTCTGTCTTCACCACCTGGTTTTACCTGTGCTCCCTGCAGGTCGTACTGTTCGTGCTGATCCTGATACATTACGAGGTTAGGGTCACGTGTCGCCTGGTTAATGTGGTTCTTGCGCTCATCGTTATCGAAGAAGATAGAACTTTCGATATCACCATCAAGGTAGTCGATGTAATCGTCACGACGATAGTTCAAACGTCCGATGTTTTCTTCTTCGGTTACGTTACGGTACTTCAGTTTGCCTGGAGAGTTAATGATGAACTCATTAAATCCGTCACGCAGCATAGAGATTACTTCGAATGCATATTCCTCACCATCAGGACCGGTTCTGATCTCATCAGCGAAGATTCCGTCAAACAACTGATCCTGAATCAGGGCAGAAGCTTCGATGTCGTGCTTGTCATTTTTATAAATAATAGCAAGGTCAATAACTTCGTTGATTCGACGGAGCAATTGCAATTCGATAGAGTCTTTCACTTTGCCGTGTGACACGTAGAACGGATCCGGAGCGTAACCACGACGTGAAGGGTTACGTGACTGAACGTTTGAAGCAAGCCCCATTGGGATAACAGTATCATTCGGGTCGTGACGCTCAGCAGAAACACGCTGGTAGCGGATACGTTCGAACTCGTTCAGGTATTCTTTCATGCCATGAACATCATACATTACCTGCGCGTTCTTCAATTCCACATCTCCTTCGTTGTTCAGCAATTTAGTTGTAAATACGTTGCCTCGGAAAGGACGGAATTCATCATATTCTTCACTTGTCAAAGGACGGTAAACATCCAATACCCACTCAGACACGTTACCAGCCATGTGGTAGAGACCATAATCGTTAGGCCAGTAAGATTCAACCGGAGCAGTTACATCGGCACCATCGTTCAGGTTTCCTGCAACCCCCATGTAGTCTCCACGACCACGAACGAAGTTTGCACGGATCTGACCTGTAAATTGTGCTTCATCCTGACGAACCCAGTGCCCGTTCCATGGATAAAGACGACGGTCGCTGATATTCTCAGCACCTACCTGAAGGTTTCCGATCAACCCGGTTGCCGCGAATTCCCATTCAGCTTCTGTCGGGAGTCGGTAACGCGGTAAAAGGATACCATCTTCCATGCGTACCTGACGCAATCCGAGTTTTTTACCGTTTACGTGTGATGGGTTAAGATCCTGAATATTCTTTACAAGTCCTTCTTCGTACTGGCCTACATAATAAGCATCCGTATTGAATGTGTTTTCGTCTCGCTGATCTACGTTGAACGCAAGGACACCTTCACGAATCAGGATGTATTCGTTTACACGGTCTGTTCTCCACTTACAGTAATCGTTTGCCTGCAACCAGGAAACACCAACTACAGGGTAGTCACGGTAAGCAGGGTGACGCAGATAGTAATCTACATACTTCTCGTTGAAGCCCAGTTTGGAACGCCATACGAGTGTGTCCGGAAGTGCGTTTTTGTACACCATTGGATACGTTTCATCGTATGCACGCTGGATCCAGTAAAGGTATTCCAGCCAATGGAAGTTCGTAACCTCCGTCTGGTCCATATAGAAAGACGATACCGTTACACGTGCAGGTCGGTTGTTCCAGTCGAACATAACATCCTGTTCGGTACGCCCCATGGTGAAGGTACCACCTTCAACCAACAAAAGACCGGGACCAGTTTCCTGATCCAGGAACGGCACTTTCTGGAATCCACCTTGCTTGGGATTGTTGTAATCCCAACCGGTAGCATTTGAGGCCTCGCGTGAACATGAAGACACTACAAGCGCTCCTGTTACGGCGACAGCTAAAAACCTGAATAGTCGCATTTTATTTGTTTTCGTTTTCATTTTATTTTCCATCAAATTCATCCTTACAACGCTCGCGAAAAATTTCGTTACACATTCTTCTTAGAAAGAAGGGCAGGAAATTGTCCTGAATGATACAGGCTTGTCTTTACAATTTAAGTTGAACCCGAGGGATACTTCGTGTGATCCGCCCGAAACTCCGTTGTTCAATTTGGATACCGTTACATCATAGCTGTATCCGAGTCTGAATTTCCCTGTGTTTACACCGATCGAAAGGATGAAGGCATCCCGGTTACGGTACCATGCTCCTGCCGTAAAGGCGCCATACTTCACATACGTACCCAGCGCCAATTCCTGGAATCCGTTCTGGTACTGGTAAATGATGTTCGGCATGATCGAGGTTTTGTTCTTGTACTGTGACTTCTGTCCCAGTACGATCTCAGCACCGGCATGACCAGTAAAACGCATTGGCAAACGTGATTCGCCAATGATCATTGATTCATTCGGCATGTTGAGGTGGTGCACTGCTGCTCCGAAGAAGAAGTGCTTGCTGAATCCGACAACACCTGCTGAAGCATCAAAGAAATAACGCGATCCTCCACGGGGAACATCTCCCGTCTGGTAAATAAATCCGCGGCGAGGATCGATCATGTCTCCGAATGTAAGCTTATCCCAGTCAAGGTACTTGTTGAACATCGCAGCACGTGCTCCGAATAACATGGAGAACTTGCGGTTGACTTTCAGATGATAGGAATAGATCAGACCGAGCATCGAAGTATAGATCGTTCCCGATCCTTGCTGATCGTGCATTCCGATCACTCCGATCCCTCCGGAAATGGTCTTGAAATACTGGTCGTAGGAAGCACTGTACGTGACATAATTTCCCGTAAGGCTTGGCCACTCGTTTCGATAGTTCATATTGAAACGTGGACATCCGTTCGATCCGGCAAAGGCAGGATTCAGGTAAATCGGGTTCGCGTAGAACTGCGTAAACTGAGGGTCCTGGGACAATGCCGTCTGAGCCGAGATGCACAGTACGCCTACTATAAATAGCTGTTTAAGTCCTTTCATCAACTTAGGTTATAGTCTTATTCTTAAGCTTACATTAACGGCATTCTAAGAATAAAGTTACAAATATTGTAATTTGATGTATAATAATCAAAGATTTGTTACGTTTTTTTGTGCAGTTAAACGAAATGAAAGAACTCGATCTTATGAAAACGCAATCCCTTGTGAAATGGAGCTTACTGGCATTTTTTATTTGTCTCGGAGAGGCACTTATCGGCCAGACTGAGGAGCTGATTTCGCTAAAGTGGAATGAACCGGTCATTTATTCGCAGGGTGGGGCGGAAATCCGCGTGCCTTCCATCGAAGGTCAATCCCTGGATGGTAAAATGCCTAATTATCACTGGAGACGGCAGGTTAAAGCAAAGTCGGATTACCAGCTTTCACTGGAATTACTGGGCACTGAACGGGCCACAAAGGCAGACCTCGCCTATTTGAGAAATAACTTCATTGAAGTGGGGGAATTGCGCTATGAGCTGACTGCCAGTAATGCCAGGGATCAAAAATACATAATGTTAAATTTGTTTCCTTTTGTGAAAATAGGTGAGGCTATTCATCGCGTTACTGAAATTCGTTTGGAATACACGGCGGTGCCTGCTCCTCCGAAAGGGATTCAGAAAAGTTTTGTGGCAAACTCTGTATTGCAGCCCGGGTCGGGTTTTTGGTATAAAATTTCCGTGAACCAGGACGGTATTTATAAACTGGACAAGGCATTTCTGGAAAGTTGCGGAATTGATGTTGCTTCCCTGGATCCGCAAAGCATTAATATTTATGGAAACGGTGACGGACGTATTCCTGAACTGAATTCAAGTCCACGGACCGATGATCTCGCCAAAAATGCGATCATGGTCGTTGGTGGGGGAGATGGTACTTTTGATGACAACGATTACATTCTCTTTTACGGATGGGGACCACACCGATGGAGACCCAATGGTACGAAAGGGTTCAATCAGGATCGAAATCCATATTCGGATGTATCCTGCTATTTCATCAATGTAAATCCATCTGAACCACCATTGCGCATTGCTACTGCACCATCAGTGGATGATCCCGTTACTGATTTCGTTACTTCCTATTCGTTTTACGATGTGCATGAGCAGGACCTGGTGTCCCTGGTGAATGGCGGGCAACGCTGGTACGGTGAGGAGTTTGATACACAATTGCAGCGAACCATTTCATTCAGTGTTCCTGATATTGTGAGTTCTGACCCGGCTCTCATTGAAGTTTCGATGGCTTCAAATGCCAATAGTTCCGGGGGAACTTCGCAAACTTATTCGGTGAACGGGACGCAATTGTTTACGGCAAGCTTGCCGACCGGAGCGGACTGGGGCCGCAGCACACACACGATGACCCTGACGAGTCCTCCTTCTTACATTCCATTACTGATTACCGTTACACGAAATTCTCCGGATGTGGTGGCACGTCTGGATCGTGTGTTGTTGAATGCGCGCCGCAATCTGGTGTTAACCGGTAATCAGCTTAATTTTCGGGATACCGCTTCGGTTGGAACAGGGAAGGTGTCAGAGTTTACTTTAAGTGGTTTTACTCCCACGGAAGGTTTCATTTGGGATGTTTCTGACCGCCATGCGCCACTTGCAATTCCCGGAAGTTTTTCCGGAAATGACTATGTGTTCCGGGTACATACGGATACCTTGCGCGAATTTGTAGCTGCCAACGGGGCGGCTTACCTCTTGCCACAGCGTTTGGGGGTTGTCGACTATCAGGATCTGCACGGATTGGATCAGGCCGAACAGTTGATCGTAACTCATAAGTCCTTCATAAGCCAGGCCAACCGTCTGGCGGATCTGCATCGTGCGCAGGGACACTCAGTACATGTGGTAACGACGGAACAGGTCTTCAATGAATTTAGTTCAGGAGCCCTGGATGCTTCAGCGATTCGGATGTTCGCTAAAATGTTCTATGATCGGGGTGCTTCCGATCCGACAACGCGTCCGAAGTCTCTCCTGCTTTTCGGTGATGGTACCTTTGATCCGAAAAACCGGGTGGCTAACAACAACAATTATGTGCTGACGTACCAGGTGGTAGAGTCGGAAGATCACATCGGAGCGCTGGTTTCCGATGATTATTTCGGTTTGCTGGATGATAATGAGTCGTTTGGTTCGAATGACCTGTTGGATATCGGGGTGGGGCGTCTTTTGATCTCAGATATCAACATGGCGAAGGAGCAGGTAGACAAAGTGCAGCATTACATGATGAATGGCTCGACGCTTTATAATTCCACCAGTGATAATTGTTGTTCGCAGGGAACCAATTCTACCTTCGGTGATTGGCGAACCAAGTATGTGCAAATTGCTGATGATGAAGAAGGAGGATGGTTCATTAATAACGATGTCGAGCCGCAGTACGATACGGTTACGAAGTACTTTCCTTCCATGAACTGTGACAAGATCTATCTTGATGCTTACCAGCAGGTGGTAACTGCGGGTGGACAACGTTATCCGGATGTTAACGATGCCATTGACAATCGTATTGCGCGCGGAGCATTGGTGGTAAATTATGTAGGACACGGAGGTGAGGTCGGTGTGGCCGAAGAACGTGTTATTACTGTTCCTCAGATTCAGGGATGGAGTAATATCAATAATCTTCCGCTGATCGTTTCGGCGACTTGTGAATTTACGAAGTACGATGATCCTGACCGTGTTTCGGCCGGAGAATGGGCTTCGATCAACGCTACGGGTGGGGCCATTGCATTGATGACAACCACGCGCTCCGTCTATTTTCAGGTAAATACCAACACCGGGAAATCATTTTATGAGAACGTATTTAAACGTGAAGCAAATCATCAGCCGAGAACCTTCGGGGAGATTATTCGTCAGACGAAGAATGGTGTGATCGGAGGAGGAAACAACAAACGAAGCTTTACATTGATCGGTGACCCGGGCTTGCAAATTGCCTTGCCGCGAATGAATGTGGTTACGGATAGCGTCAACGGGATCAGTCCGGATGTTGTGGCAGACACGATTCGCGCGTTGAGCAAAGTAACGATCAAAGGTCACCTGGAAGATTTCGACGGCAATGTATTGAACAATTTCA
>JBNKYR010000062.1:0-16869 GCA_050300995.1 Crocinitomicaceae bacterium
TCACCAACCACTGTTTTGGTCGTAAACTGCACGCGACCAGTTCGTACCAGCGGACGAATCGGTTTCATCTCGCCCAGGTGTTGCTTCACCGAAGGGAACTTACCGATGATCTGTTGCATTTCTTCTTCAGGACTGAGATCCTCGTTGATCGGGTATTTCCGCGTGTCGAGCATGAGCCCCACGCTGGTGATCCCGTTATTGAAAGGAATGACCCAAATCCAGCCTCCGTCAAAGCAGTGATGAGAAGTTCCCCCTTCACGTTTAATGCGATATCCGGTATACGGTTCGTAAATCGTATCCAGGCCCGGAACTCCTTCGAAATGACCAAAAATGGTTCGGGTAGACGTTCGTAACACGTCTTCCGCAACAAGGTTTTCCTTATTCGCGATCAGACCACGATGCCCTGAGGCATCAATAACCAGATGCGTAACAATTTCGAGGGATTCTCCAGGCTCAATCGTCAAATGCATCCGTTGAGTCGTTTTGTCGTAATGGAAATCCGTTACGCTAGTCTCGTCCATGAACTCCACGCCATACTTGTCAAACAAGCTGACAAGGTACGTGTCCAGTTCCGAACGCATCGCATGAACATCCGGACCGTACGGAAGTGGCAAACTTTCAAACATGATCTCATGCTTTGTTTCGAGCGGCTGCCCTTCCTTGTGCACCCCGAACCAGAAATTTCCCTTCGGATAACAGGGAATTCCCAACTCGTTGAGACCGAGATAATGCGAAATTTTTCTGAACTCGGGAATTTCATATTCTTCTGCAAGCGCGTGAAGGGTCATGGTAGTGGAAGGAACCGTAGATTCACCGATTGAAAAACGGGGATGTTTACCGCGTTCGATCACCAGTGTTTTGCATCCGATCTTCCCCAGCGCAATTGCCAGCAGGCTTCCGGCAATTCCACTCCCAACAATCACGATATCAGCTTCTTTTGTCATATTTAAATGGCTTAAAATGAACCCGAAACAGGCAATCAAAGTTATCAAAAAGCCGGAAAATTTATAATATAATTGATACCTTAGCTACTGACAAACACAGTGCTTACTCAAAATTCTGCTATTCACTTCCCTAACTGCAAGAAATGAAACGACTGATTGAACTCAATAAGGAATGGATTGACAAGTCGAATGAGTTGTTCGCCGACTTTCTGAAACGCAGCGGTGACGCTTATTTGAAAGATGTCAGCTTTCTTAACATGAAACGCGATGTCTACTTCGCCCTCTCCGGGCTGATGTTTCACCTGACCAACGGAAAAGGGCCTTTGAACTTCGCTTCCAAATCTTCGGATACAGTAAAGGTGGAAAAAGAATGGTTTGAAGACTTCAATCAGGAGATCAGGAATACTTTCGCAAAGTTTGAGGAAGGCCGAACATACACCAACAGCGGTTTCATTGAGTCAACAGTTGATCTTGTTGGTCGACGCATGCATGCCTGGACCTACGACACACTTGCAAGTTCAGAGGTCGCTGAAGTTCAGAAAAAGGCCGAGCAATTCTGGAAAGACTTTTTCCACCTCAAAAACACCGGAGATGCCAAGGCTGACCAGAAAAAGCTCGATGAGCTGCTGGATGATTTTGAAAAAGAGGTGACGGGTCTCATTGCTGCCTAAGCGTCAGGTATGATCATCCGCTACCTTTTCCTTCCTTTCCGGTGCTTACACGTCTTTCTCGTAGCACTGTATGCGCTTTTCCATTACCTGATTGCACGTGCATTTTTCGCAGGAACATTTGATCTGGGCGTGTTCTATCAGCGCAATCTTGAGCGTTTGGGTGCAACCTATATCAAAGTTGGACAGGTACTTTCCGTGCGCTACGACGTGCTTTCTGCGGAACAATGTCAGGCACTCTCGAAGTTGCAGGACAACGTAAAACCGTTCAATGCGGAGCGCGGGATCCGAATTATTGAAAGAGAGCTGAAAGGCACCTCTTCCCAGGGACTGACCATTGACCCCAAACCCTTTGCCGCCGGATCGCTGTGCCAGGTTTACAGGGCCACACATGAAGACGGACAGGTACTCGCCATCAAGGTCAAGCGCCCTTTCATCGAAGCTAAATTGTTTGCAGACACGTTCTGCCTGAACATCGTGAAGTACCTTTTCATTCTGACGGGCGTGGGAAAGCGTCTGAAGGCATACAAAGTGATCGACGAGGTCATTGAAGTGCTGTGGAACGAACTGGATTATCACAAGGAAACGGGGCAAATTGAACTTTTTCAGCCCATCGCAGAACGAATTCCCAACCTCGTGGTCCCGAAAGTCTACCGAAAATGGTGTACTTCAAGGGTGTTGACCATGGACCTTATTCCGGGAACACCACTCAGTTATTACATCGCACACGAAGACGAACGCCCCTTTGACGACAATGAGATCTGCAAGACGATCTATGATATTTACATACAGTGCATCTTTCGCGAAGGAACGTTCCATGCCGACCCGCACCCTGGTAACATCTTCATTATGGAGGACGGAAAGATCGGCCTGGTCGATTTCGGGATCATCGGTGTGTTGAATAAAAAGATCCGCCAGAAAAACTTTAACTATCTCTGGGCACTCTCACAGGCGAATACTGAAAAAGCCGCCGAAATCTACGGAAGTATTCTGATTGCCAACCGTAACTCGAATATGGAAGCCCTGCTCCGTGACACCAAGCTGGAACTCGATCTCTACCTGAAACGCGTGCAGGATCCGGATTCAGGATTGATTGAAAAAAGCTCCGCCAACCTATACACGAACAGCATTTCCTTTGCCCGGAAGTACAATTTTACCTTCCCTGAGAATGTCTTTCTGTTCTATAAGACGCTCTTCACCCTGGACAGCATCTTGCTGAGACTCCATCCTGCCTTTGACGCCAAAAGCGCCACCGCCAAATCATTGACGGAGATCAGCCGGGACAAGTTCCTGGAAGGCCTCAGCTACGAAAGCATAATTACACGCCTGAAGGACATCCCGGAAATGATCGAGTCAATTCCGGAATTGTTGAAACTCGCAAAAAGCTCATTGGAGGAACGTACTCAGGAAAATCAGAAATCGAAATGGAACGACCCTGCCCACGCTACAGGGGTCCTTGCCAGGATTCTGATCTTCGCTGCAATCCTGTTTCCGGCCCTCTACTTTTCAAATGCATTGACCTTTATCACGATGGGCGCATGGTCTGCCGGACTGATCTCTGTTTCGACCCTGCTCGTCGGCCTTCGACTAAAACAATAAGCCTATGAACGATTTCTTTCAATTCAACCGGGCCCTGCTGGAATCCATGACAGAGACTCTAACCGGCGGCGAAGAAGCACGTAAAACGTTTCAGAAGCGACAAAAACTCCGCGCCGAGACCTACCAGGCCATGTTAAAGTACTGGGGCGCCATCGTCCGGGAGCTGGATCATACTGATACCCATCATCATGACCGAAAAGATTTTGAAGAAGCAACTGATACTTTCTACAACGACATGGTCGCAGTCTTCAAGCAATTCGATGACGGAGTAAGCTACAATCGCATGGGCCTCATGGAGAGTTTCTTCAATCGTGCCGGAGAGCTTTTTCACAAAAATGTTTTCGGGGGATCAGACAGTTACCGCAAAGAAATCGAATACGAGTTCGAGCAATTCTGGAACAACTTCTTCAAGCTCAAAGGAAGCCAAATCGAAGAAAAAGAACTGGCGCCCCTCGAAGTGGTCAAAGAATCCATCGTGAACCTTGGAACAGTAACGATCAAAGAAGGCATCTCCAAAGGAGTTCGTGAGGCCCGAGATCTTCGGAATCAAGGGGGTGAGCAGGATAAGCAGGAGCCCCGCAAGGGCTTTTCGGTCAGTTCGGCACTCGACAATGCGCTGGACTACGGTGATCTATTGCTTATCGACATTGAAGAAGCCGAACTCAAGGCCGATTTGATTACCCGAAACCTTTCGAGAGACTGGATCCGATTTGTTTCGGAAGAACTTGCAGATGCACTCGGCGAAGGTCAGCTAATGAAAATTAACCCCGTTTATGACAATAGTCTGAACGGTTCGTTCGTGATTGGAAATGCCTTTTCCACCTATCTCTGTGCCGGCAATTACAAAACCTTGTATTTCCTGTTAAAGGAAGATGGTAACTACCCCGAACTTATCGAAGAATTTTCTTCCACTTTTGAAGGAGAAAATGGGATAAAAATCCTGAACGACAACGAGGACAACGATTTCCTGAACATATTGCTGGAAGCCAGTTTACACCCCGAGCAGGATGCCGATACATCATCTATTCTTCCATCAAAAAGCGGCATGATGTACGCCATGACCGGCAAAGTCCGTAAGATTGCCGAAGACCTCATCAAGGCAGACAAAGATAAAACTCTGGCCCAGGGTCTTATGGACAATTACCTTCAGAAGGCCATTCCCATGCACAATGCCATTGAAGCCTTCCGCAAAAGACTAAATAAAACCGACCTGCGGAAAACACTCATTGGCATTATGAAGACCCAGCACCGCCCGGAATTTTACCGGTATTGGGTAAACAAAGCTTTCTGGCGAAACGAAGAAGACGATTTTGAGCGCGCAGCCAATGCCTTCATCTCCCGCACAAATGACTCTTTCGAAAGCATGGAGGTAATGATGGACGGGGTTAAAAATGCCATTGAACATGCCGATTCCGGAAACAACCCCCGCAACGAAATTACCCGTGATATCTCGGACCGTGCGGTAAGCTCCATTGCATATATGATCATGGAAGAATACGAAGAGCAATTCAACTGGTTCCTCCGTCAGACAATCTTCCAGGAACTGGAGTTGCGCAATCCGAATGACCTCTCCGAGGTGTTGGAATGGATCGCGCAAGGCGTGGCCAGACAATCCACGATCTCCCTTCGCTACCGCCTGGCCCTTGTATCTTCCGAAGCAACAGTTACAGGAGATACGCGAGACGATAATTGGAGGCAAAAATCCTTCCGCCTGTTCAGCTGTCTCGCCATGCCACCAAAAGTAGGTGCAGAAGAAGAAGCTGACGTCCCGGAACTCGAAAAGGTCGATGATCTGCACTCCGCCCGGGCCTATGCCACAAACTTTCTGGCGACGCAGAACTACGACACAACAAAACTTGACAAGTTTTGCCACGAGTTTCAGCACGGAATGGAAACATACCTTAAAAAGCAACTTAAAACGCAGCTGGAATATTACTATCCGGGCAGCATGTCCTCACAAGGATTCGACCCGAACGTTAACTACGACCACACCACTTTCAAGGGGGTGATGGGCGAGTTACTACGAAATGTTTCTGCCATTGTGGAACGACAGGAGCTCACAAACTGATAAACCAATGCGACGGTATTCGCTCAGTAAATATGATCCTACACCTGCGGAAATTTGTTTTCCGAAGTATGTGCAGGCGATCAATGCCCGGGAATACCTCTTTTTCCTCGAAGGAAATACAAAAAAACTACAGGAAGTTTGCGATGCCTGGTTCAACCTGCCTAGTGGAAATGCAATTCGGATCGAACCGCTTAGTCATTGGATCATTGCCCGAATCACTGATTGCAACTGCCCGGCCGGAACAGATTGTTCGCTGGATGAAACCGAGCCTTCGGATTGTAACCCGGAAACCTGCCGTACAGCCGCCGTTCTCAATGAGTTTCAGGAACCGTCGGGATACATGATGTACAACCTTCTTGAGTTCTCCTTCTTCGCCAAAGATGCCAACGGGGAAGTTTTCATGTGTTCGCCATTCCGTTACACAAACAATGGTATTCTGATGGTTAATGAGCGGGAATTGTTCGGGTTTCCGACTTCCTACGCTGAATTCGGGCACTACTTCGAAGAAGGAGGCCGGCATTACTTCAGGAACCGAACACCCATCGAGTATTTTGCCGCACCGTCAGACGAAGGCTACCAGTGTACTACCATGATGCACTTCGCATTTCCCAAGGGAAATATTATCGAAGAAGAAGCTGCAGAAGGCGGAATTGAAACGAAGCCGGAGGTGCTCATCGAATTCAACTGGAATAATCGCCCCCAAACAGCCTACAATAGCTGCGAACCAGAAGCAATTCGTGACCACATTCACTCGATCCTCAATAATGGCGACGATGGAAAGATCGAACAATACTCGGAGCTGATGACCGATCTTCTCGGTAAGAAACGTCGCTTCGTTAGCCTGATCCAGTTTCGCGATATTGTTAATCCCGACAATGCGATGGTTCAATCCATCTTCGAAGTACAGGGTGAGCAGGTTGAAGTCTTGCGCGGGGGGATTGGAAACGGACGGTTTTCGTTGAATTTCAATTACTGGGAATCTTCATCTGTGAACCATGCCATCAAAATGCAACAACAGCGACTTGTCAACGCTCAGTTGGGCGTTTCACTTGTTGAGCAAGTGAAGAACAACATTCATATTGCAGAAGTACTCGGAATCGAAAAACTGGATGACATTCCGTGTTGTTACATAGATACTAATGCAACACTTTCGGTTTCGAAGGTGTTCTGGAAAGAAAAATAATATGGGGCTTTTCACCGAACAACCATTTGCGCGGCTGACGAATGAACTCGTAGCTCCACCCCCCCTGTACTTTGAAAACTCGTTGTACTTCAACTTCATTATCAAAGCCAACATGGGAAAGCTGCAGAAAATCTGCAACGAGTGGTTCAACATCCCCTCGAATTTCGAGAAAGTCTTTGAGCCGGTGATGCCCTATGTGATGGTCACTTTCGCTTACTATCCAAGAGCCTATTCCGAATCCTGGAAAACGGACGATAAAGGGTTCATGCCTTACAAAGAACTCATTTTTGTGATGTTCGTTAAAGAGAAACGGCCGTTCGGACTCATGGAAACCATTGGTCTGCAAAAGCCCAATTTTTATGGTTTTGTTCCCTTTCTGTTTCTCGATAATGCTGTACCGGTAGCGGCGGGAAGAGAAATTTTCGGAATGCCCAAAGTAATGGCCGACCTGGATTATCCGGGATTACAAGACAAAGGCCCCGGCCAGAAGTTTTCTGCGTCCTCACTTGGATTTCCAAAATCACATTCGAGGGCCACAATGGCCCGAAAGCAGTTGATCATGGAAGTGACCTGTCCCGACGATTTTGACATGCGTAAAATTATGGATCAGGCATCCGGAAACCCTCATGACGCAATCGCTCGTGAATTTTATCGCACAGCCGAAACGGATTCGATCAACCTGAACCTTTCTTCGCAAATGATCAAGGTGCATGAAATGGCGTACCTGTCGATGCGACAATACCGTGACGTCCTCGACACCGAACGGGCGGTCAAAAAATCCATCATCGAATTTCCCGGACAGAACATCACAGTAACCGGCGGTGGAATGTTGCCCGGACCGTTTGAGATCCGTTTCGGGAAAAACAGTGCTACCTATCCCGTACAGGAAGCCATGGGGCTGGAAAACAGAGCAACCATGAGCTATTGGTTTCAATGGGATTTCCGCCTTACCAACGGAAAAAACATTTGGGAATGGAAACGATAAGTCAAACAAAAAACCACGAATATGAACATGTTTAAAGATTTCATGCAGGTCAGCACCGACATCTTCGTTCGCTTCAACGAACAACTTGCAGAACGTATGGGCGATCTCAAGATCGACGAAAAGTACTCGGATGAGCTTTTGGGCATGGTGCACCACATTCGCGACAAGAATGAGCTGTACATTGAGGCGACAACCTTCTGGAACAGCATCGGTGAAGAGCTGGAGGGAACATCGAAACTCTCAGACAACGACACCATCATGGAGGCATTACGCACCCTGAAAGACGCGACACGCAAGATCTACAGCCGGAAATCCGATGAAAAAGAAAGCCGCTCCGTAGAATGGCTTTCCGGAGTGGAAAACTTTGCCGACGAACTGACAGTAAGGTTCCATGAACTTGGTGTGCGCGACAAAGGAAGGAAGAAAGAAGCATTTTCTGCCCTGACCTCGTTTTGCGAAGACTTGCAAAAACTTGAAGCGGGAAAAAATACAGGCGATTATCACCTGTTTGACCCATTATGGGATTCCTTTCAGGACAAGCTGTTGAAACTTGATTAAATCTGGCTTATGAGCCGTAAAATTTAGTACTTTACCAATACTTGCGGCGTCCCGGAACGGGCCGTCATGCTATACTATGAAGGAAAATAAAATCGAAAAGATCGCCGTACTTGGGGGGGGGATCTCAAGCATCTCTGCTGTGTGGAAATTGACCAATGATCCGGACTGGCAATCAAAATACGATATTACACTCTACCAGATGGGTTGGAGGATCGGAGGAAAGGGTGCTAGTGGAAGAAATCCGGCATTTTCCAATCGAATAGAAGAACACGGCCTTCACTTGTGGTTTGGCTGCTACCACAATTCCTTTTACTTCATGGATGAGTGCTACAAAGAGTTGAACCGCGAAGTCGGAAGCTCTGTCTATAACCTGCGTGAAGCCTTTCTTCCTGCACGTTATGTTGCACTGCACGAAGAAATGGGTGAAAATGAGGAAAACTGGTTACTCGATTTTCACTTCAACCATAAGCAACCCGGTGCCCAAAAGGAAATTCCCTCGGTTTGGGAAAATCTCGTTCGCATGGTGAAGATCATGGTGCGCCAGTACCTGGAGGGTATCGCCACATACACCTTCGAAAAAAACGTGCACGCACCGAAGGAAGAACGGGACTTCTACCGAAAACTGAACAAGGACTTCATGGACCACTTCCGCAAGTACGGAAAGGTCATGGGGCTTCAGATAAACGACCTCTCCCCGGATGAAATGGTGGAGATCGTGGAAGAGTTCTTTTACTACCAGAAGATCAACGAAAAATACGATGTGCTTTTGTACATCATTGAAGAAAACCGCAACTGGCTTTGGGAAAACATCCGGCACAAGGTAAACAAGTACCCTGATCTCCGTCGTATGTGGACCCTTTTCGATTTTACCATGTCCACCATTGTTGGTGTCATCAAGGACGACCTGCACAACAAAGGACTGGATGTCATCAACCACCTCGATTTCCGGGAATGGCTGAGCCAGTATTCCAAGACACCCGAAATCACTGCATGGTCGGCACCGATCCAGGCAATGTACAGCCTGATCTTCTGTGGAAAGCGCATGCACACCTTTGAAGCAGGAACCTGTCTGAGATGTATTTTCAGGGTAACGCTGGATTACAACGGGGCCTTCTACTATCGCATGCAGGGCGGTATGGGAGACATTGTGTTTACTCCGGCGTATGAAGTACTAAAGAAACGCGGTGTGAAATTCCGCTTCTTTCACAAAGTGGAAAACCTTGGACTGTCCGAGGACAAAACACATGTAAATACCATTCGGATCGGGCGACAGGCAACACTCAAAGGTGATGATTACGACCCGTTTGTTCGGGTAAAGGGTTTGAATTGTTGGCCAAGCATTCCCAATTACGACCAGTTGGTTGAAGGCGAAGCACTTCGTTCCGGCAACATTGACCTGGAAGCACAATGGAATCAGTGGGAAAATATTGAAACCATTGATTTGCAGCACGGTAAAGACTTTGACAAAGTAATCCTCGGTATTTCCATCGGTGCCCTCCCATACGTGGCCAAAGAACTCATCGACGCAAGTCCGGACTGGCAGAACATGGTCCGGGAAGTGCAAACAACGCCGACACAAGCTCTCCAGATATGGTTAAAGCCGGATATCAACGGCCTCGGATGGGAACATGGTAAATATGGGATGCCGCTTGTTGGGAACTTTAAAGGAACGTTTGATACCTGGGCTGATCTCAGCAACATTTTACGCCGCGAAGCATGGAACGGAGAAAGCAATCCCGGCAATCTTGCCTACCTGTGCGGAAAACTGGACGCCACACCGCTGACCCCTGACAGTTCACCGGACCATCACAGAAAAGAGCTGGCCCGCGTACAGGAGAGAGTGGATCAATTTCTTGAAGACTATTCGACCTCCATCTGGCCGGATGCGCATGAAAATGAAGGAAATCGTTTTAATTATAGCACCCTGATCGGTGAACAAACACGTTGTGAGAACAACGAAGCCATTTATTTCAGGGCCAATCTGGAACCCACCGAACAGTACGTCCTTGCCGAGAAAAACACATCGCAATTCCGTCTGAAAGCTGAGGCTTCCGGGTACCAAAATGTGGTCATCACGGGAGACTGGATCAACAATGGCTGGAATGCCGGCTGCATTGAGGCCACTGTCATCTCCGGATTACAGGCGGCCCGGGCCATTTCCGGGGAAAGTTATCGGATCATCGGGGAAACAGATGTCACTGAAATACCGAAGGACAAGATCAAAACATACAAGACAACACGCAGGTTGATTTACAATTCGGAAGTACTTATCAAGATCAAAAAACTCTTTAAGGTTAGTAACCCTATATTTGTACGTAACTGATGCTGCACTTCAACAAATGCTAAACTATCGCCATGAAACAGACTAAGCTGCTATTCAAAAGTCCCACCTCGCAAATCTATCTGGAATCAGATGGAGATGGGAAAAATGTGCAGGTGGTTAAGATCCTGAACTCGCCCCACCCTTCTGCAGAACTCGTGTCACAGTTCCTGAATGAATACGAGTTAACCAAAAACATTGCTGTTCCGGGAGTGCGAAAAGCATTGCAAAAAACAAAAGTTCAAAATCAGGACGCGCTGATCCTGGAATATGTGGACGGTGTTACCATGGAAGAATACATGGATATTGAGAAACCGTCGCTGAAAGAAAAGCTCGGATTTCTCATTTCCCTCGCTGGCACCGTAGATGGAATTCACCAGCAGGGGATCATTCATAAAGACCTCAATCCAAGGAATATTCTGATTGCAAAGGACAAGTCCGTGAAAATCATTGATTTCGGTAATTCCACGAAGCTGAACATCAAAATGCTGGAAATGAGTAATCCCAAACGATTGGAAGGGACGCTCGCCTACATTTCCCCGGAACAAACGGGCCGGATGAACCGCGTCGTAGATTTTCGTTCGGACCTCTATTCGATCGGGATTATCATGTACCGTATACTTACCGGACGCCTTCCTTTCGAGAACAAGGATGCCCTGGAATTGGTACACTGCCACATTGCACGCAATGCTGACCCGGTTTCTTCGGTAAATCCGGAGATCCCCCCGGTATTGTCGGCCATCGTTGAAAAACTCATGTCCAAAAATGCGGAAGACCGTTATCAATCGGCTTCCGGCCTGAAATACGACCTCGAATTGTGTCTCCAGAATCTAACAGATTCCGGACACATCAACGACTTTGAACTTCAACAGAATGATGTTTCGGGACGTCTGCTTTTCCCGGACAAATTGTACGGCCGTGAGCAGGAAATCGATGACCTGATGGCTGCATTTCGCAGGGCATCCGATGGTTATACCGAACTGGTGACTGTGTCCGGGTATTCCGGGATCGGGAAATCTGCACTGATCAACGAACTGCACCAACCAGTGACGACAGGGAACGGTCGCTTTATTTCTGGGAAGTTTGATCAGCTACAACGCTCCATCCCACATTACGCCTTTATCAACGGTGTAGAACAACTGGTGGACAATCTCCTTACGCATGACGAAGAAGACCTTCGAAACATCAAGACCAACATTCTGGATGCCGTTGGTGATAACGGCGGCGTACTTACCAGTGCAATTCCATCGCTGGAACTGCTGATCGGAAAACAGGACCCTGCTCCGGCATTGCCTCCGATCGAAGCACAAAACCGCTTCAACTGGACTTTCGAGCAGTTCATTTATGCCATTGCCTCCAAAGACAGTCCGCTGGTGATCTTCGTAGATGATATGCAATGGGCCGATCCTGCGTCATTGGATCTGCTTAATGCACTTGCAACATCGCTACATGGAAAATACCTTCTACTGATCTGTGCATATCGTAGCAACGAAGTGAACAGTGACCACCCGTTGACCAAAACGCTGGAATCCATCGAGGCCTCCCGCGTCCCGATTACAAAACTTGAACTTCGAAACCTGTCCGAAAAAGCGCTCAATGAGTTGATTTCTGATGCCCTTCATTGTGGTCCGTGGTACGCGGAAGAGCTTTCTAAAATTGTCTTCCACAAGACCAAAGGAAACTGTTTCTACGCGCTGGAGCTATTGAAGTCCCTCTACCGGGAAGATATTCTGCGCTTCGATCACGACCGGAAAGCATGGGTGTGGGATGCCGAAGAAATTGCAAAGAAATCCGTGTCAGAAAACGTCGGGGAACTCCTCGCCGAAAAAGCCGCTCAATATAGCCCGCAAACGCAAAAGGTTCTCAAAATTGCCGCCTGTGTGGGGAACACTTTTGACCTGAAGATCCTTTCAAAAATCCATGGTAAGAACTACTCCGAAACACTTTCCGATCTGTGGAAGATCATGGAAGATGGTTGGATAATCCCGATGGATACCACCTACAAATACGTAGGTGTTGGGGTTGATGCGCAGGGACCGAATCCGCGCTTCCGTTTCTCGCACGACCGTGTTCAGGAAGTAGCCACACAGTTGTTACCGAATATGGAACGCTCCGAACTCAATCTATCGATCGGACGGGCAATGCTGAACGACAGCACGCTCTCCCGAGAAGAAGTTTTGTTCGAAATTGCCAACCAGTTCTCCCTTGCGGAAGAATTGCTTACCGATCCGAAAGAGCGCGCCACTGTATGCGAAATTAACATTGAAGCTGCCGGCAAAGCGGAATCATCTGCAGCCTTTGTACAGGCGCAATCCTACGCTGAAACAGCCATCCGCTTATTGCCGGATAACAGTTGGGAAAACAATTACGAGCAAACCTTTACGGTGTACAAGTTGACAGCGATGACCAACTTTGTCATCGGTAACTTCGAACGTTCCAAGGCACTGATCGATGAGGCCACAAATAAGGCAAAGACCACCCTTGAACGTGCAGAATGTCTCGATCTTCTGTTAACGCAATACATGTTCTCATTCGAATGGAATGAAGCACTCGAAACCGGACGGAAGGCACTCGAAATGCTGGGAATTTCATTCCCGGACAAAGACCTGCAGCCAATCATCATGGGCGTGAACGGAGAAATTCAGGGAATGTTGCAAAACATGTCGTTTGATGCAATCCTTGAAATGGACGACATGACTGACCCTGAGAAGATGATGGCAATGCGGATCCTTGGAAACGTGGGGCCGCCAACTTTTGTGATGGGGCGTCTTGAAGAATGGAGCCATTCGGTGCTCATCTCAGTAAAACTTTCCCTCGAATCCGGAAATTCGATCTTCTCACCATACGCTTATGTACAGTACGGAATGATCCTGGGCTTCTACGGACAATACATGCCGGGGTACCTTTTCGGTGAAATGGCGTGCAAACTGAGCGAGAAATGGGGCAAAGCTTCTATCGACCAGAAGGCCCGAACCCACTTCATTATGGCCGAATACATTCAGCCATGGGTGAAACCATTTAGCGCATCCGAACAACAAGCAGATATTGCCCTTCAAACGGCCATCGAATGTGGTAACAACCTATTCCGTGGCTATGTGGATGTTCACCGAGTGTTCGGTCGCTTCTACCAGGGCGTGAATCTTGAGATACTGGAAAAATATGTGGATCGCTGTATTCGTGTGAATCAGAAGAACAAACACGGACAGGCCGTGAATGCCATTTCGGGTATCAAATCCTTCATTGATCACCTTACGCACGAAGGAAACGATGTCATCAACGAAGTCAAGGAAAAATCACTCGAAAGCTCGTTGAGCTTCAACGATATTTTCTCGGTACTCCAGTTCTATGTATTTGAATGCGAGATCCGCTGCATTGAAGGGGATTACGAAGCGGCACGTTCAGCATACCTGGAATCCAAAAAGTACATCGTCGGAAAAGGGCTGCTCGGTATTGAAGCACCCCAGTTGTTCTACGGTTCGCTTGCCACCATCAAGCTTGCTCAGGCGACCAAGGACGAAGCTGCCCGGGCAGAGCTGATGAAAGAATTCGGCGAGAATATGGCGCAACTGGAAGTATGGGTGGGCACCTGTCCGGCCAATTTCAAGAACAAGCACAGTTTGCTCACCGCCGAACAGTGCGTTTTGGAAGGGAAGCCGAACGATGCGATCGTGCACTTCAAGAATGCCATCCAGGAAAGTGCTACCAATAACTTCCTGTCCGAACAGGCATTGTGCAACGAGCTGGCTGGCAAGTACTACGAATCGCGTGACGATGAATTCGTGGCAATTTCCTACCTGACTGAGGCACATTACCTTTACGAAAAGTGGGGCGCAAAACGCAAGTACGTGAAGCTTTCCGAACAATATGCGAAGCTTCCTCAAAGCGCTGCCAAATCGGCAATTGATGCCACATTTACCGAAACATCCACTACGCGTAACACAAGCACCGGCTCTGTGAAACTGGACCTTAAGAGCCTGATCAAGGCATCAGAGGCTATTTCTTCCGAGATCCATTTCGACAAAATGGTGCACAACCTCCTCAGTGTTGCCGTGGAAAATGCCGGGGCACGACGTGGAATTTTCATCCGCAATGCCAAACGCGAACAACTCATCTACGGAATGTTCGGGTACGAAAGTACTCCCCCGTTGCCCGTTAGCACAAAAGACGATACCATTGTTCCTGCTTCGGTGATCAATTACGTTTCCCAAAAACGCATGGCGGTCATTCTGGACAATGCGAAAACAGATCCGCGTTTCATGTCGGATCCGTATTTCATTCACGGCAACTCGCAATCAGTAATGTGTATGCCGATCCTCAATCTCGGGGATCTGGTGGGCATCCTTTACCTCGAAAATGACCTCGTAACCGGCGCCTTCGATGAAAGTCGTGTAGAATTGCTCAAAATGCTCTCCGGACAGATCGCGGTTTCACTCGAGAACTCAATCCTTTACCAGAACCTGGAGCAAAAGGTAGCAGAACGTACACATGAACTTGCTGCTGAGAAAGCCAAATCAGACGAGTTGCTTCTGAACATCCTTCCTGCGAAGGTGGCATCGGAACTCAAAGAATACGGAAAAGCCAAAGCACGACGTTTTGAAAACGTGTCTGTGATGTTCAGTGATATCTCCGGGTTTACGTCCATTGCAAGTCAATTGGCCCCGGAAGAACTCGTTTCGTTGTTGGATACCTACTTCCGCAACATCGACGAGATCATTGCCAAATACGGACTGGAGAAAATCAAAACGATCGGAGACGCGTACATGTGTGTCGGAGGACTTCCAACTGAAGATCCGAACAACGCAGAGAAGATGATCCGAGCCAGCTTCGACATTCTGGATTACCTGGAAACACTGAAACAAAAGCAGATTGAGAAAAACCAACCCTATTTCAAGATTCGTATCGGAATCCACACCGGACCAGTAATTGCAGGGGTGGTAGGAAAATCGAAATTTGCCTACGACGTTTGGGGCGAAACCGTAAACGTGGCTGCACGCTTTGAAACAACCGGAGACATAGGAAAAGTGAATGTTTCCGAGGATACCATCAAGCAAGCGGGAGATGTGTTCAATTACATTTCACGCGGAAAAGTTGCGATCAAAAACGCCGGAGAAATGGAAATGTTCTTCGTGGAACTAAAGGACTGATCAAATAAGCAGAAATAAGAAAGGCCGTTCAGATGAACGGCCTTTCTATCAATACGATTGAATTACAGTGGAATGTTTCCGTGTTTCTTATTCGGAAGAACTTCTGCCTTGTTTTCGAGCATGCGGAAACCAGCGATTACTTTTGCCCGGGTTTCTTCCGGCATGATCACATCATCGACAATTCCCCGTTCCGCGGCGCGGTATGGATTCGCAAACATTTCGGCATATTCTGCCTCCTTTTCCAGCAAACGTGCTTCCGGATCAGCAGCTTCAGCGATCTCGCGTCTGAAAATGATCTCGGCAGCACCTTTCGCACCCATCACCGCAATCTCGGCAGTTGGCCATGCAAAATTGAGATCAGCGCCGATACTCTTCGAGTTCATCACATCGAACGCTCCTCCATAGGCTTTCCGGGTAATGACCGTAATACGAGGAACCGTAGCCTCTGAAAAGGCATACAATAACTTCGCTCCATTGGTGATGATCCCACGCCATTCCTGATCGGTTCCCGGAAGGAAACCAGGTACATCTTCAAAAACCAGCAACGGAATGTTGAATGCGTCACAAAAACGTACGAAACGTGCGCCTTTGCGGGAAGCCTCGATATCGAGTACTCCGGCCAATGCCATTGGTTGGTTGGCTACCACACCAATCGTACGACCCTCAAGTCGTGCAAAACCAACCACAATATTCTTCGCATAATCTTCGTGGACTTCACGGAAACTTTCGTCATCAATTACACAATCGATCACCTTTCGCATATCGTAAGGAAGATTGACATTCTCCGGTAAAATCGTTTTGATCGTCTGAAGCTTATGCTGATTGAATTCAAATGTTGAAAGGTGCGGAGCAAGCTCATTGGTATTCTGCGGCATATATGTCAGCAGATTACGCACCTTCTTCAATGCTTCCACATCATTTGACGCAGTAAAGTGATTCACACCGGATTTTTCGGCATGTGCCTTGGCACCACCAAGATCTTCGGAACTTACTTCTTCATGGGTAACCGTTTTCACTACGTTCGGTCCCGTAACAAACATGTAGGACGTTTCTTCCACCATGATGATGAAATCGGTCAGTGCCGGTGAATACACTGCTCCTCCGGCGCATGGTCCCATAATCACACTGATCTGAGGAATCACCCCGGATGCACGCGTATTGCGGAAAAAGATATCGGCGTATCCCGCCAGTGAAACCACACCTTCCTGAATACGTGCTCCTCCGGAATCATTCAATCCAATCAGAGGCGCTCCATTTTTAGCTGCCAGATCCATTAACTTCACTATTTTTTCTGCATGTGCTTCAGAAAGAGAACCTCCGAAAACAGTAAAATCTTGCGAAAACACATAGACGAGACGATTATGGATGGTACCAAACCCTGTTACAACGCCATCTCCAAG
>JBNKYR010000063.1:0-16493 GCA_050300995.1 Crocinitomicaceae bacterium
GGTACGAATACGAAAGGAAGCATTGGAATTTGCTGAAAAACAGGGTTCATTGGACACTTATTTTGCTTTGAATGAAGGCGTTCGCACACCGCATAAAAAGGACTTTGTCTTGAATGAATTTCTCATCATTCCGAAAGATGAATTTTTGAAGCTGGAGAACTGCGACATCACGTTTGGCCCGAACGGATTACTGGTTTGTTACGGGAGTGCGTCGGTGACGCAATGTAATTTTTATTCCTTCGGGAGAGGAAACAATGGCTTCCGTTTTTTGGGTGCGTTGACCTATTGGATGTGGGTGAGAATGGAAGGATTTGAAATTGACTCGATGGTGAGCAACAGCCCTTTCCAGTGCTTTGATTCGCATGTGATGATCGGGTATTTTCAGATGAGTGATATTGACGCGCTGGATGCGATGAACTTTGTGAATTGCCATGTTCAGATGGGCGTTACAAAGGTGCAGCAATGTACCGGAGATGGGATTGATCTGGATTTTTGTCATGGGAAGCTCAGCTCAGCTCACGCCTATCGTTGCGAAGGGGATGGATTTGATTTTTCAGGGAGTGAGTTGACCTTGTTTGATATTCATGCCGGTTCATGCGGTGACAAGGGACTGAGCATCGGAGAGCATTCGATCGTGGATGCAGGAGACATATTCGTTCGGGAATGCCCGATCGGTGTGGCCGTGAAGGATGATTCGGAGATCACCTTTGAACATGGTCTGGATTTACAGGAATGCCCGGAACAGATTTTGACTTTTCGCAAGAAGGACTTTTATAAACATGGCGGACGGATCCGACTGGATCGAACAAAAACGACTGTCAACATAAAAACCGATATTTATTCCACCGTGGAAGAATGAAAATACTGGAACGATACGGTTACCTCCTGACACCTGTACTGATCACATTGGTGCTGATGGCCGGTTTTGGCTTCAACGGCTTTTACGGGCAGGATAGTCATGAATACCTTCGATTTGCCAAAAGTTGGAAAGCCGAAGGCCTTGACCTTTCAGTGGTCCGCGATTTCCGCTGGCCGATCGGATTTCCGCTCGCGGGGATTTTGATCAGCTTTGTCGGAATTCCGCTGAAATGGGCATTGGTATTGGTATCGCTGTTGTCCGTGGTAGGAGCCCTGTACTATACCAACCGGATCATTGGACTCCTTTACGGAAAGGATGCCGGTTTCTGGTTATTGATTGCTGCGGCGACACAGGTGTATTTTGTTCGTGGAGGTTTTCTGGCTATGAGTGACATGCTCTGCTGTTTTCTGATCGTTCTTAGTTTCTATCATCTGTTCCGTTACAGGAAAGGAGGGAATGTGCGCTTTCTGCTTTATCTTTTGCTGACAACAACTGCGGCCTTTTTCACGCGGTATGCCTCGGCACCACTGTTGCTCCCTGTGTGGGTTTCTGCATTTCATCACTTGTTCAGAAACGGAAGCCGTCCCATGCGGATCATCGGTGTACAGTTTCTTGTCGCACTGGCGGCATGGATGGTCTGGTCAAATAACCGCTTTTTTTCGCTCGGAGGAATCCTCTACGATGAATGGGATTTACGGAATGTATTCGCCTTGACGGTGGAGACACCTGACAATATTTTTACACGAACGGTTCCCAATGGGATGTACATCTTCGGAAATTTTCTTCACCTCGGGTATCTCTCTGCCGGGGCTTTTCTTCTGCCATTCTACAAGCGTATCGGTCGTCAAACGGTGATCTGGGCGGCTTTGCTGCTTTACTTCGGATTAATTATCGGGCTGAACACACAGAACTACCGTTTTCTGATCCTCATCCATCCACTCGTGCTGATTTTGCTCTATCCGGTCTATGAAGCCCTGGAAAATGCGCTGAGACAGTGGCGGCGTTTCATGCTGTTTTTGGTCGGAATCCTGCTGATCAACGCTTCATTTTTTGTGTATTCTTTCCGAAAAACATACGCCGTATTTGCGACCGAAAAAGAAGTGGCGGGTACATTGATTGAAATGGGATATGAGGGGCCGGTTTATGGCTTTTACGTGGATCAGTCCTTGCCGACTTACGGCTTGAAAAATGAGATTCGAAGCCTGTACACGGAACTCTACACAGAATTTGAACACGACGCACTGGTAATCTACAATCCGTCGAACCTGACAGGGCAATGGAAGTCCACTACAGTAGGAAGAAACTGGGACACACTGAACGCGAATTACACCCTGGATACCGTACGTTATCTCAACAGAAACTGGAGAATCTATCGCATCCGATAAACATATCGTCCTGATCGTTCCGGGTTTCCCGAAAGATGTCAACGACAGCACTTGTCTGCCTGCGGTGCAGCATTATGTTCGCCAGTTATCCGATCAGGCTGGGCGCGTGACGGTGATCGCATTGCATTACCCTTATTCGGACCGGGCATACACCTGGGAAGGTGTAAGGGTTTACCCGTTGAATGGAGCAAACAGCCGTTGGAAACGAAGTTTTACGCTGCGTCGGAAGTTGAACCGGGTTTTCAATGAACTGCATCGGAAGTATCCTGTGGATGTGATCCATTCCATGTGGTTGAATGAAAGTGCCTGGTTTGGCTATTTGCTGTCAAAAAAGACCGGCATTCCATTTGTTGCAACGGCTCACGGTCAGGACGTTTTACCCGAAGAAAACCGCTACCTGAAACAGCTTTTGAAAGCAGGAATTCCGATTCATTGCCTGTCGGATTTTCAGCGGGACTTACTGGTGAAATTTGGTTTCAGGGATGTTCGGGTGATTGAATGGGGCATTGCGGATATGCCGGTCTCAACAACGCGGGATATCGACCTGATTACTGTAGGAAATCTGATCTTTCTGAAGAATCCGGGTTATTTTCTCGAACTGTGTTGCCGGATCCGGGAAGAGCACCCCGAATTGAAAGCTGTGCTCGTGGGTGATGGTCCGCTCAGAAGGCCTCTGGGGGAACTTGTGAGCACGCTGGACATGGAGAATACCGTCAGTTTTGAAGGAATGTGTCCACACACTGAGACCCTGGAACTCATTGCCCGATCAAAAGTACTGGTGCATCCGGCACGCTTCGAAGGATTCGGATTGGTGATCACCGAAGCGCTTGCTGCCGGTACACATGTGCTCTCTGCGCCGGTAGGGCTTGCGGCATCGGATTCAGCGGTACATCATCTGTCGATGGACCTGGAAAAAGATGCAGCGCAAATTCTGGATTTGTTGCATCGGGAGGCACCTTCTCCGAAAAAGTACACCATTGAAAATACCGTTGATCGCTACCTGACCGTTTATGAGGGGCGCTGAATCCGTATCCGCGGAAACGGCGAGCGTTGGCTGAATAGTTTGTTGAGGAAGCGGGAAGGTCGGTAAAGGACGTCATGATTTGCCGGTAATCGATCCCAGGTGAGGTGATGGTAGTAAGCGGCGGCGTTTGTTTCTCCAAGTTGTGAGAAATAGTCGGCGCTTCGTTGTTTGGCAGCCTGAAGTGCTTCCCGGCCATAAATGTTCGAATCCAGCAGGTGAATTTCTCCGCCGGGTTTCAGGATTCGGTAGAGTGATTCCCAGAACTGTCCGTCGGGCTCAAAATAGTGAGCACTCCCGTTGAACACAATGCAATCAAAATGCTGTGCTGGTAAAAGCGACCAATCGGAGCAACAGACATAGTGAAGACCTGCCTTCGGAAAGCACCGGGCAGCTTGTTCCAACTCGAGGCGTCCGACATCCAAACCAATGACCTCACTACAATCTTTCGACAAGAGGGCAGAGAACCAGCCGTTTCCACAGCCGATTTCCAGTACCGATTGAAATCCTCGTTTTTTTACATAGCTCACGAATCGTAAAGCAGTCCAACTGCGCTTTTCCCATTCTTCGGCATAGGTGGAAGACTGCGGAAGTCGTTGTACTTCTTCGTCCGTCAGTATGCGTCCCTCTTTGTTCCGAACGGCAGTGTATGACTGCTCAAAGCTTTCAAGGGGAGGTGTAAGAAAATACACCCCATGTTCCGGATGGATCAGCCAAGTACTTTGTTGCATTGCATCAGGAAATAAGACAGTTTACTTTTCAGTGCGGGCATCAGGGAAGGCTGATTCATGGCTTGCCAGCCGTTCATGAGATATCGCACTGCATTGCGGTAATAGCGATCGCTGTAGGGAGCCGGCAGGTGAATTTCCCGGTCGGTGCTGGATTCCCAATCAGGGAGCACGAGTTCCGACTTCACTTCTTCATAGAGAGCTGTTCCTTTGATCGGATAAGCTTTGGTAATGGTCAGGAGGTTCGGGTTGGCCTTGCGAATGTGTTCCATGGTCCTGCGAACGTCCTCGTTTGTTTCCCCAGGGTAACCGACCATAAGAAAAGTACCGGATTCCATGCCCAGTTCCCTTGTTCGACGAATCATCTGTTGTACCTGTTCCAGTTGAACACGCCGATCCATTTTATCAATAATGCGTTGAGAACCGCTTTCTGCTCCGATCCAGATCCGGAAACAGCCCATTTCTTTGAGTTGCTGCAGGACGGTATCATTGAGGCGTTCGGCGCGGGTGATGCATTCAAAAGGAATGACCAGGTTCGCTTTCCGGAAGGCTTCATGAAGGTTGGCGATCCACTTGTGACTCACCGTGAAAACATCATCCACAAACCACAGGGCCTCGACATCATACCTCTCTTTTAGTTCCAGGATTTCTTCCACGACGCGCTCCGGTGCATTTCGACGATAACTTTGCCCGTAAACAGCTGTGCTGCACCACTTGCAGGTGTAAGGACAGCCTCGTTGGGTACTGATATTCAGTGTTCGCTGACCGTGGTGCTCCTTCCAGGTGTTGAGGTATTTTTCCAACGGAATGGCATCCCGGTCAGGAAAGGGCAGTGTCGACATCTCCCGGATCTTGTCTCGCGGTGGATTTGTTTTCAATATTCCCTGATCCAGGTAACTGATTCCCTGAATGGATGCCAGTGAAGCCTTGTTTTCAATGGCCTGAACGAGTTCGAGCATTGTTTCTTCTCCCTCCCCGGAAACGGCCACATCAAAGCCTGCTTTCAGGTAATTTTCAATGTTGTAGGTAACGTCGGGCCCGCCCACAACGAATGTCGTTTCGGGCAATTCTGACCGGATTTCTTTGATCAGGCGAAGTAACGGCACTTTGGTCATCAGGTTGCTGTAACAGGCAATTACATCAGGCTGAGCAGCGGTGATTCTTTCACGCCATTGTTCGCGTGTAATGAAGGTACTGTCAACGACTTCAGGTGAGTAACCATGTTTTTTCAGCCAGGCACTGATGTACAACAATCCAAGAGTCGGATAGGGGCGCATGATGGCCTGCTCCTTTGGATCGTCGTTCAGAAAATAAGCATGTGTGAGTACCAGGCGCATGGATGAAAAATGTCTATTTTTTTTGGAGGCAGAGGTAATAATGATCGGAAAAATTGGCCAGAAAACTGAAACGAAAGATGCCGTCCAGCCATTTCAGAAGCTTGAAAAGTCCTTTTTTCGTTCAAAAAAAGGAGCCATGTAAGAAGGAGGAACCCACAATCCGACGGGAACCTGTCGAACAGAGTGAAAGTGCTTTTCTGCCATGCGTTTGACTTCCCGGGGTGCGTGGTACCAGGTCGCCACAACTGTATCAGCTACAGGAACGTTGATGGCTTTTGTTGTGTTTCGTCTACCGAGCTGCGAAAAGCGTCCCTTCAACAAAAGATAGACATTATCCCACCAGCATCGTTTTCCCATGATCACCAGAACAAGAAAACCTTCCGGAGAAAGTTTTGCGCTGCAGTTCCCTATAAAAGCCTGTAATTCCTCCGGTGAAAGGCAATTCACCCCGCCAAAGTTGGAAAAGATCAGATCAAAGTTGCCATCCAGTGTGCCGATCGCCCGCATATCAAGTTGGACAAATTCTCCTTCCGGAAATCGTTGGCCGGCGGTTTCGAGCATTCCGGGTGAAATATCTGTAGCCAGAATGGTGTTTCCCCTTTTATGAAACTCCAGGGCGTCGGCACCGGTACCACAGTTGATTTCCAACACACGCCGACCGGAAAACAATCCGTCCTTTTCCAGGGCATGATACACCTGTGCCCGTTGCGCCTTACCCACAGAGGTATCGGTGAACAATGCATCGTAATGCCGTGCCTCGCGGTCAAATGCTTTTATTTCTTCCATGCCAGCTGCGCCCCAAGGTACAATTTCATGAAAAAGTTATACGGCATCAACCAGATGTAACGGGCGGAAACGTGTGTTTTGGCTCCGCGCAGTTTATCCCAACCATTTTGCAGGCGAAAGAGGTGATGCACATAGCGCTGGAGAATCCGATAGTAGCCGGAAGAAAAAGTTCCCTTGAACATCAGGTCGAGGTCATCGGAATCCGCCCAGTTAGCCTTGGCTCCCATTTGCGCTTTTACGGTGTCGTAAAACGGGGTGCCTGGAAGCGGATACGAGACGGAAATCCCGATGTCGTCCGGTCGGTTTGTTCGCACCATATCAATTGTTTTCCGGATGTCATCCCTGGTTTCACCCAGGTAACCGAACTGCAGGAAGTAGGCAACCCGTACACCTTTCTCCTGAAGTAACTTCGTGCTTTTTCGGATTTGTTCAAGAGTAGTTCCTTTGTCCATGGCGTCCAGGATCTTCTGGGATCCGCTTTCGGCCCCGATCCATGCTTCTTCGAGTCCCGATTCGGCAAGCTCTTCAATGGTGGCATCCTGCACGAGGAGATCGGCCCGGCTTTGGATCTTGTAGCGAATGTCCAGCCCGGCTTCTTTGACGCAATCCCTGAAGTGCTTCACCCATCCCGGTTTCAGGCCGAAAATGTCATCGGCCATCCAGAAGTGACGAACGCCGTAATTGGTGTGTAAGAGTTTCAGTTCTTCCGTGACATGTTCCGGAGATCGCGAATTGTAACGATTGCCGTAAATGGGTTTCGCACACCAGTTGCATTTAAAGGGACAGCCACGGGTGGTAGCAATGTTGAGAGTGAAAGGGAATTTTCCTTCTTTCCAGACTTCCCGGTAGCGGTCCACATCAATAGCATCCCATGCCGCTATCGGCAATTGATCCAAATCTTTCATGTTGGCGCGGGGAGCACTTTTCTCAACACCACTTTCGGCCGGATAGCTGAGACCAGCAATGGAAGTAGTGTCTTCACCCGTCTTCAGTGCCTGCAACAATTCCAGAAGTGTTTGCTCTCCTTCTCCGTGAAGTACGTAATCGGCGCCACGTTCGTGATATTGTACGTAATGATCCGTGGCATCTGAGCTTGAGACAACCACCGCAGCTCCCAGTGTTTTTGCCGCTTCGATCATTTCGAAACAGGCATGTCGCATGTTGGTGAGACACATTTTTGTCAGGTAGTTGAACCCGTCTTCATAGATGACAACTACCGATGGCTGTTGCGTTTGCATTTTGCCAATACACGACGAAGGAGAAGGGTCGAGTGCCACATCGTGAAACACCGGATCATATCCTTCTTTCCGCAAGAGTGCAAGTGCGGTAATGGTGGCAAGTGGCGGATAGGGAGTCCGGTTATTCCATTGTTTCGGATCGTAGCGATAGAAATAGCTATGTGTCAGAAAAACCTTCATAGTTCGATCCCCTCGTTTACCAGTTGATCGCCGTGAAGGTGGATGTACTGTTGACGCAACTCTTCGAGACGACCCAAAACGCGATCCTGGAAGTTATTCGGATGATGTTTCGAAATGTATTTCCGGGTTTTCATGGTCAGCTCAAAAGTGCCTTCGTCGTACTCGCCGAATTTGCGCTTCCAGCGACGTAATGTCAGTCGCATGCAGGTCCGGTCGACCCATTCTCCGAAGCGGCCGTTGAGCATCCACATGATCGTCCTGCTGAGCCACGGCTTCGGCACATCCGTGTAATGGGGCGCCTTACTGCTCATCCGGAAATGTTCTTCGATCCATTGATTTTGTTCGAAGAAATGAAGCATGGCATCTCCGGCCACCGGCATAAGTGTTGCGATCTCTGTGGCAGTAAAGGCATTTTTCTCTTCAATCTCCAGGTGTTCCGTATCCACAAAATAGTTTACGCAGAAGTACCTTCTTGAATTGAACAGGAAGATCTTTTTGTACAGGATGAGGAGTGTTCGGGCCACCCATAAACGGTTGGGTTTCGTGACAATGAAAAAATCAAAATCGCCGTCTTCATGCAGCACTCCCTTGGAAAGTGAACCGGAAATCCCAACCCCTGTGATGTAAGGAAAACGGTAGATCTTTCGACCGACTTTCCATGCTTTCGGAAGCAATTCACCGGCCTTTTCATTACCCGCCTTACGATAAGAGATCTTATTTTTTTCCTCGAAAATGAAGTAATAACCATCCTTCTCCAGGATCAGACCTGCAGATTTAAGTTCCTTCAACGCTATTGAAATCTCATCGGGAGTGCCGGGCATGAGTTGCTCCAGTTCCTCCATTCGCATGGGATGGCGGAAAACCTCTCCGTAGATCAAACGCAGTAGGATATGTTGTTTTAGCAGGACGTCGTCCATTGGGTTGTGGTAAGGATGTGCAAAGAACTAAAATAGCGCTTTTTGGAGAAAGCTATTTTCAGTGAATTATTCGAACTCGATCAACACGGCGCCTTTGTCCACGACGTCGTTGTTATTGACACGAATCTCTTTAACGATGCCGACGCCTTCTGCCTTGAGTACGTTTTCCATTTTCATGGCTTCAAGCGAAAGGATGTCGTCACCAACATTCAATTCCTGTCCGACCGAAACGGCAATGTTCACAATACGTCCGGGCATCGGTGCTTCCAGTTCTTTCAGCTTCCGTACTTTCGGAACGTCCATTCCCATGGCAGAGATGAGGTCGTCAAGCGGCCCTTTCTTGTGCACATCAAATACCCGATGGTTGAGTTTAATCTTCAGATGATTGCTTTCGGTTTGTTCATCCAGTACCTCTCCGTGAAACGTCTTTCCTTTGAATGAAAGTTTAAAGTACCGGTGATCTTCCCATTGAATTACAGCACCGTCACTTACAGTGAGATCCTGACCATCGATATTCCAGATGCGATTTGCCATTTATCATGCATTTGACACAAAAATAACAGAATTGACGGCCGGTGCTGTATTATTGCAGCGACAATTGCCGGGATTTTCCCAGATTTGTATTGAATTTAAAAGAAGAACTATGAAACGAATCGTAGCTGTAGGAATTTTGTTTTTCCTTGTTGGCTGTGGTACAAAGAACGTTGAGACGGTTGACGAAACGGTTTATGAAGTATCGCCATATCAGGATGAAGTCCTTGAAGTAATTGAGGACGACATTCCGAAACAGCGTCCGGTCTACAGATCGGCAGAAACAATCCTGACAGATCTCATTCACACGAAACTCGAAGTCAACTTTGATTGGGCTAAGTCGCGCATGAATGGTGTGGCAACGATTACGGCAAAACCACATTTCTATGCAACAGACAGTCTGATCCTCGATGCGAAGGGCATGATCATCAACAGCGTTAAGATGAAAGATCGTGACCTCGTGTACAAGTACGCGGATGATTATCTGCGGATCCACCTTGGAAAGACCTATTCGCGTAATGAGAAATATACCGTGGTGATTGATTACGTGGCACGTCCGGAAGAACGTACTACCGGCGGAAGCGCTGCGATTCTTTCCGATAAAGGACTCTATTTCATTAACCCGACCGGAGAGGATAAGAACAAAATGCCTCAGATCTGGACACAGGGCGAAACGGAAGCAAGTTCTGTATGGTTCCCAACGATCGATTCGCCGAATGCAAAGACCACGCAGGAGGTTTTCATTACAGTTGACGATAAATACGTAACCCTTTCCAATGGTGAACTGGTGGAGAGTCGTCGTGCACCGGATGGAAAGCGTGTAGATCACTGGAAGCAGGATTTACCGCATGCGCCTTATCTTTTCATGATGGGAGTAGGTGAGTTTAAGGTTGTTCATGACACCTATAAGCGCCCTGACGGAACCGAAATGGAGGTGAATTACTACGTGGAACCTGAATGGGAGCAGTATGCAAAAGATATTTTCGGGGAAACACCTGAAATGATCCGCTATTTCTCAGAACTGATGAAGGTGGAATACCCATGGGACAAGTACAGCCAGATCGTATGCCGCGACTATGTTTCCGGGGCGATGGAGAACACGGGAGCCGTAATTTTTGGTGATTTTGTATACAAGAACAAACGGGAATTGCTGGATGAGAACGATCAGTCAACGATCGCTCACGAGTTGTTCCACCACTGGTTTGGGGATCTCGTTACCTGTGAGTCATGGTCTAACCTGACCCTGAACGAGTCCTTCGCAAACTACTCACAGTACCTTTGGGATGAACACCGTTACGGACTGGATGAAGCCGATTACAATGCCGATATCGAGGCGGATGGTTATTACCAGACCGGTCAGATGCAGGGATACCACGATCTCGTATGGCTCGACTACGATGACAAGGAGCAGATGTTTGACGGGCACTCGTACAATAAAGGGGGACGTATTTTGCACATGTTGCGTAATTACCTTGGCGATGAAGCTTTCTTTGAGGGAATGCACACCTACCTGGATCGCAACAAGTTCAAGGCGGCAGAATTCCATCAGTTGCGCCTGGCGTTCGAAGAAGTTTCCGGGGAAGACCTGAACTGGTTCTTCAACCAATGGTACCTCGGATCCGGTCATCCGGTATTGAAGTTCACCAACAAGATGGATGAGGCTGCCGGCACGATTACCGTTACGGTGGAACAGCAGCAGGATCTTGAGCTATCCCCGATCTATCGCCTACCGGTGCAAATGGCCATTTATGATGATGAGGGCAAGCACGTGCACAAAGTGGTGATTGACCAATTGGAGCAATCCTTTACCTTCCCTTATAAAGGAAGCGTGAAGGGCATTATGTATGATGATCAGCAAATGCTTCTGGCGAAAACGAACGAGCAAAAAACAACGGAGCAGTTCATTTTCCAGTATTACAACAGCGATCGCTACATCGCGCGTCGTGAAGGTCTCGAAAAGGGATCACGTGATCGCGGAGAGGCTGGCCAGCAGTTGGTGTTGGATGCTATGAAAGATCCGTTCTGGGATATCCGTAAGATTGCGGTGAAGAAAATGTCGAAACTGAAGGACGCATTAAAGGAACAGGGAATTGCCTTGTTGAAAGACATCGTGGTAAACGATCCGAATTCGAAGGTGCGGGCAGTGGCGTTGGCACAACTTGAAAAATTCGTGGGTGACGAGGAACTTACGGCGATGTACCGTGATCGCATCGAAAAAGATCAGTCGTATGCGGTGGTAACGGCAGCGTTGAAGAATTATGGAAAGATGGCGCCGAAAGATGCAATGAAAATTGCCGAGACGCTGGAAGGAGAGAAGTCTTCCAAGATGATTTCAGGAATTGCTCAATTGTATTCAACGACAGCCGGTCCGGAAAAATATGATTTCATGAAGGAGGCTGTGGCTGGAAATGTAGTACAGGGATTTGATAAACTGGGTGCCATGAATGCTTTCACAATTTACGTTGCAGATCAGGAGCCTGAGATTGCTGAGAAAGCACTTGACGTCTATAAAGATGTGGCAGATCATGGTGGTTTCTACATGAAGATGTTCATGCCTCAGAACCTCACCTATCTTTCCGGTCAGTTCGATGCGAAGATCACGGAACTGAACGTACAGGTGAAAAAAGAAGAGGAAAGTGGAAATCCGGCGATGGCGGATCAGGTGCGTAAGAAAATTACCGCCTACGAGAACCTGAAGAAAACGTACAACACTTATCTCGAAGAACTGGATGCAGATGACCATGAATAATGATCATCTGCTACACGGAGTTTATTTTTTGTAGAATAAGCGGGCCCTGCATCGGCAAAGTTCGATGTGGGGCTTTTTTATGAAAGTAGCTGTGTTATTTACAATTTAACAACTCTGGACTGAACATTTCCGGCCTGTATGATATAGATGTCGGGACTTAGATTTTCCAGATCAACAATAAGTTCGTTTTTACCAACGGTTTCTACAGGGATGTCCTCTGCCACCGTTCGACCGAATACATCGTATATGGTAATTTGGTTGTCGGCAGGAATTTCACCCACGATATGTAGTTTTTGTCGGGTGGGATTTGGATAGAAAATGACATCGGCAGTATTCTCAACACTTCGAACATCTGAGTATGTTATTTTGCCATCAAAGTCAACGGCTTTAAGCCGGTAGTAGTTCATTCCGGGCTCAGGCATAGGGTCCACAGTAGTGTAGTCAATGGTCTGTGTTGAATTACCAGCAGCTTCTACGGTTGTTATTTCTTTCCAGTTATAGAGGTCTGTTGAACGCTCCACACTGAAATAATCACTGTTGTTTTCCGAAGCAGTTTCCCAAATAAGCTCTACCCAGTCCCGTTTTAGATAAGCTTCGAATGAAACCAATTCTTCCGGAAGGACGATCATACTACAGGGCGTACCGAATTCATCTCCCCAAACGAGGTATACAAATCCAGGGTTGTCAATGTACGGGTTTCGGTTTCCCTGAATGGCATAAACGGCATTATTATGGTCGATTTCTTTTTGACTAACCGGGTCTGCCGTATGCCATTGCAGTAGTGTTTGCAGTGCCCAGTTTTGAATGCCGGGATAACTTGTTCCGTCCATGAAACAGGCTCCCTGTGAATTAAGGGAGGACCATGCCGTCAGGTTGTGTTGATATCTGGTTACCATATAAAAATAGGTACGTGCATAATCACCCTTGTACTCGTCGATGGGTTCAAAGTATTTTTTACTTCCGGAAGTTGGAGTACAGGGGTAGCCCGAATTGTCTCCTACCGTAAACCCGTTGGATCCGGTGGAAGAAGAAACCAGCACATTCCCGGGGGGATAATTGCTTTTAATGGTATTCATCGAACGATCGGAGGGATAGATGTGATGCATATCCGTGTAGGCAGAGTCGGAAAGTGTTGTTCCTCCTCCCCACCATGATTTCGGAAAGGAGTGCTCCCGGTTATAGCAGACACCCTCTCCTCCCGGGCAGCTTCCATTGTCTCTGTTTGCGCAATGATCGAATTCATACTCGCCGGTCGTGGCTGGCATGTCAGTGAACATGTCCCAAACGATGGTAGCGGTACCGGCATCATTGAGTCGCCTGTCGGCTTGAAGAATGGCGTCCCATACATCATATAAGGTGGAAGAAGTATATCTGATCCGATCCGTTTGTACGGTGATGAGATCATGCAATTCCTGTTTCAGCGGAGCACAGTTGATCCCACTTGTAATTGTAGCATAGTAACTTGCATCAATGTGTACATTATCGATTCGATACTGTTTTGAAACTGCTGCAGTTCCGGTGTAGCGAAAGGCAAAATAAACAGCACTTCCGGTAATATTTCCAACATCGATAGCCGGATGGCGTTGGAATAAATTTGCGGTGGCGCAGGAAGTGGCATTGAAATCGATCACGCGCAATGGGATCTGCGTCCAGGTTGCTGTAAGCACGTCCGTTGAAGTGCCGCCATTGTTATAATTTGTTGAATAGTAAAGTTCGATGAGTGCCCCGTCGAAACTGTCATAATAATCAAACAGAAAATATTCGTCTGTTTGGGCATCCATATTGATAGCAGGAGAAATAAGCCAGTCTTCATCATTTGTACCTCCGAATCCGTTCATCTCCATGTAACCGGCGGTCGGCGTCCAGACATTACCCGGATCGGAAATGTTTACGGTCGACCATGTGCCCAAACCGGCATTAAAATTTTCCTGATAAATTGTTACCTGTCCCTGGGAAGTTGTTTGAAAGAGAGAAATAAAAACAAGGGAAATGGCATTGGAGAGAATGCGCATAGTTTTATTGGTTTTTGGTTGTTTTCGTTAGCTTTTGGTTTCAAAAAGGTCAGATTATTTTATCGAATAGGCAATTGTTGACCGGGAGTTTTCGACGAAATTTTCGAGAGGATATTCGGAGGTTACATGGCTATATCGTTTAACTAAATGCGATCATGCAGAATTCACTTTTTTCTTTTTTCGCTTGATTTCCGTGTTTTTTTCGATGAACGGATTGCCTGCCGGATCTGAGAATCATTTCTGAACGTGCCAGCGGTCACTACAGTGATTATTTTTTGATCAATTTCTTGTCATTTAACAAAATGCATGTATATTTGATTAATAAATCGTCAACAATCTGATTAGAAAATTATCAAATGAAACACTTGAAAGTTGGAGACAAAGCCCCTGATTTTACTGTGAATGATGAAAACGGATCACCTGTGAGCCTTAGCGACTATACAGGCAAAAAAGTAGTGATCTATTTTTATCCGAAAGACAACACGCCCGGCTGTACGATGCAGGCTTGCAACATCAGGGATAATTATGAGGAGATTAAAAAAAGAGGGATTGTCATTTTGGGCGTCAGCGCGGATAACGAGAAGAAGCACCAGAATTTCATTCGTAAATTCAATCTTCCTTTTCCTTTACTGGCTGATACCGACCATCAATTGTTGAACAGCTATGGAGTGTGGGGACCTAAGAAATTCATGGGACGCACATTTGACGGAATTCACCGCACCACATTTGTGCTGGATGAGAACCATACCATCGTTGGCATTATCGAGAAACCGAAGACAAAAGATCATACACGTGAAATACTGGAAATTTATGATGCTTAAAGTAGGACGTAAATAGTTTACGAACTTCTGAGTCAACCTTTGTAAAAACAAATTAACAACCTCTGCACGGAACCCGTTTGTCAAATGAGCGAAGTGCATAATTAAAACAAAACGATATGGCAGGAAAGGAAATCAACCCGGAAAAGCTGAAAGCACTCCAGCTCACAATGGACAAGCTGGACAAAACGTATGGAAAAGGAACGGTCATGAAACTTGGAGATGAGCCTGTGGAAAAACTGGATGTGATCCCTTCAGGGTCGCTGACACTCGACCTGGCGCTGGGCGTGAACGGATATCCGAAAGGAAGGATCATTGAGATCTACGGTCCGGAATCTTCAGGAAAGACGACATTAGCCATTCACGCGATTGCCGAAGTACAAAAACAGGGCGGGATTGCCGCGATCGTGGATGCTGAGCACGCATTCGATCAGTTTTATGCGCAGAAGTTGGGTGTGGATATTCAGAATCTTTTGATCTCGCAACCCGACAATGGTGAGCAGGCGCTTGAGATCGCCGATAACCTGATTCGTTCCGGGGCAATCGACCTGTTGGTTGTGGATTCGGTGGCAGCATTGACGCCAAAAGCGGAGATCGAAGGTGAAATGGGTGATTCCCAGATGGGATTACAGGCACGTTTGATGTCCAAGGCCCTTCGTAAACTGACCGGATCGATCAACAAAGCGAATTGCTGCTGCATTTTTATCAACCAGTTGCGTGAGAAGATCGGGGTGATGTTCGGAAACCCGGAAACCACTACCGGAGGAAACGCGCTGAAGTTCTATGCTTCCGTGCGACTTGATATTCGTCGTACCAGCCAGTTGAAGGAAGGCGAAGAAGTGATCGGAAACCGTACACGGGTAAAAGTAGTGAAGAACAAAGTAGCGCCTCCGTTCAAAAAGGCGGAATTTGATATCATGTATGGCGGAGGGATCTCCAAGGTTGGTGAGATCATCGATCTGGGAGTTGACCTGAACGTCATCAATAAGAGCGGATCATGGTTCTCCTACGGAGAAACCCGATTGGGTCAGGGCCGTGATGCTGTGAAGGGGATCATTGCAGATAATCCTGAACTCATGGAAGAGCTTGAACAAAAGATCAAAGACGCTCTTGCACCATCAGGAGAGGTTGAACTGACGGAGCAAGACTAACTGCATATCGTTAGATAGAGGCGGCGGTTGTATTTACAACCGCCGTTTTTTATCGGAAGTAGTCGATTGGTTTTTTCCCGAAGCGCTTAAAGTAGAGCTGCGAGAAATAGGAAGGTGTCTGAAAACCGACGGCGTAACTGACTTCCGAAATGGACTCAAATGTTCCGTGCTCAAGGATTTCTCTGGCTTTTTGGAGACGGATTTCCTGCACGAGTTTGCCTGGTGAGAAACCGGTTATTTTCTCGATCTTTCGTTCAAACGGTCGTTTACTAAGATTCATTTGCTCGGCGAGACCTTCAATGTCAAAGCGCTCATTTGGAAGAGACAAAATAGCATTCGCCTACCCACAACAAACTAAAAAGAGCCATCCGAAAACCGGATGGCTCTTTTTATGAATTCAAAATTCGCTATTAATCTTGTTTGACGATACGGGAAATTGTTGTTCCTGTCTGGGTGGAAACCTTCAACAGATAGATTCCGTCGGGCTCATCGGAAAGATCAAACTTAAAGCTAAACGGATGTTCTGACACTCCATCAAAAATGCGTTTACCGGTGAGATCTGCAACTTCGTACCGCACGATTTCCTCCGGAGAAGAAACATAGAAGGTTCCCTGCGAAGGATTGGGATGCACTTCAAGTACTCCACTTTGCAGTTGGTTTTCTCCAAGGTAATTCCCGAAAAGGTTCACGTTGTCTATCCAGATATGGTTTCCGTAATAGCCGATGTTGCGGAAAGCAAGCTCCACGCAGCTTTCGCCTTGCAGCGAACTCAGGTCTATCT
>JBNKYR010000064.1:0-16362 GCA_050300995.1 Crocinitomicaceae bacterium
GCCAGGAAGAATCCGCCTTCTTTTTCCAGTTTTTCCTTGAATTCCTGGTAGGAATCCACAGGTCTTGTATTGGCATCGCGGTATGCAAGCGCTTTATCAAACAGGTTTTGCTGAATGGATTCAAGCAATTGCTCAATGTAATTCTCCAAACCTTCGAATGCCACTGTTTCCTTTGTTTTCAGATCACGACGCGCAATTTCTGCATTTCCATTCTCCAGGTCACGTGCCCCCATGACTACACGAACCGGTACTCCCTTCGCTTCGTATTCGGCAAATTTCCATCCCGGACGTCGGTTGTCATCATCATCGTATTTGAACGAAATGCCTTTCGCCTTCAGCTTTTCACCGAGTTCATTCATCCGTTGAGAAATCGCTTCCAGTTCTTCGTCCGTCTTATAGATCGGAACTGCCACCACCTGGATCGGAGCGAGTCTCGGAGGCAACACCAGTCCCTCATCATCGGAATGCGTCATAATAAGTGCTCCAAGCAAACGCGTTGAAACACCCCAGGATGTTGCCCAAACGTATTCGAGTTTTCCTTCTTTGTCCGCAAATTTCACTTCAAATGCTTTCGCAAAGTTTTGACCAAGGAAATGGGACGTTCCGGCCTGCAGAGCCTTTCCATCCTGCATCATTGCTTCAATACAGTACGTCTCATCCGCTCCGGCAAAGCGCTCACTTTCCGTTTTCAATCCTTTGATCACAGGCATTGCCATGTAGTGTTCTGCAAAATCGGCATATACACCACACATTTTCTCCGTTTCTTCAATCGCCTCTGCTTTTGTAGCGTGTGCCGTATGTCCCTCCTGCCAGAGAAATTCTGCTGTTCGAAGGAAAAGACGGGTACGCATCTCCCAGCGAACTACGTTTGCCCACTGATTGATCAGGATAGGCAGATCACGGTAGGACTGAATCCAGTTTCGGTAAGAGTTCCAGATAATCGTCTCGGAAGTCGGGCGTACAATCAGCTCCTCTTCCAGCTTTGCATCCGGGTCCACGATTACACCACTTCCATCCTCAGCATTTTTGAGACGATAGTGGGTAACAACAGCGCATTCCTTGGCAAAACCATCTACGTGACTTGCTTCCTTACTCATGTAAGACTTCGGGATAAAGAGCGGGAAATAAGCATTGGAATGCCCTGTTTCCTTGAATTTGCGATCCAGAACATCTCGCATATTTTCCCAAATAGCGTAGCCATAGGGTTTGATCACCATACATCCTTTTACATCGGAATGTTCCGCAAGATCGGCTCTTCCAATGAGTTCGTTATACCATTTAGAGTAATCTTCTGATCGTTTGGTGAATTGTTGCGCCATCGCTTCGAATTAGTCGTGATTAATAAAGGGGCAAAAATAGGAAAAACGTCTGTTTACTCGCGGATTTCTATGCAAAATAGGACGTTGAAAATGCGCAATGTGACGAAAAAGGGGCTGTCTCAAAAGAGATAGCCTCTTTTTGCTTTCGGGAGCCTTCTTTTAGTTTTGCTTTTGATTTTAGCTAGTGTTCTATGTTCTTTGGATAGGTTTTAGCCATGATTTTTTCTAAAAAGCGAGTTTTGCCTCACTTTCGTGCTATTTTTTGGAGGTTATGGGCAAGAGCGAGTAGACCGATTTCAGTTTCGACCATTTCTTTGCCATTTGTTAAGAACCTTTTGAAGCCTTTATTGTTTTTGATCTGCCCAAATACAGTTTCTACATCGTGACATCTTTGCTTCCTGAGTTTAACGCCTTTTTCTGAGGTGAGTCGTTGGTATGCCTCTTGCCGTATTTGGGCTAGTTCAGGGTTGGAGGCAGCTATACTCAAAGTCTTAGATTTCCAGTCCTTATCGAAGTAATTGTACTTCACGTAGGCTTCTACGTTCTGACCTTGCAGGAATAGATAGTTTTCTTGAGAACCATATCCAGCATCGGCTACTAGCTCTTTAGGAAGTTTATTATACGCAGCTTTAAAGCCTTCAAGGTGTGGAATAAGTGTTTTAAAGTCGGTGGGGTGTTGGTGTGTACTGTAATGTAAAATGAACTGATTCGAAGTGCTGATTTGAAGGTTGTATGCTGGCTTTAACTGTCCATTGCGCATATGATCATCTTTCATGCGCATGAAAGTGGCATCGGTATCGGTTTTCGAGTAACTGTTCCTGTTGGTCAAGTGTTTTTCCTGCTCGTGATACTTGCGTAAGTTGGAAGGCCAGTTCTTTTTCGCATAGCGGATCTTCTGGCGTACCTTTGTTGGGATTTTCTTCTTTTTTAGTGTCGCATCAATACGTGTGATCACCTCCTCAACCTTTTCTGCATCAATCGGTGTAAACTCAATGTTGGTAGCATCTTGAAGTTCTTCCCTTGCAACTTCTTGCGTGTATTGCCAAAGTTCTTCAAGCTGTTGAGATATGCGTTCTTTGTTTCGTTTGATAGCTCTACCCCAGACGAAAGTATACCGGTTAGCACGGGATTCAAGCTTGGTTCCGTCTACAAATGTTGTTTTTAAACTCACATAACCCTCTGCTTCTAACAATAAAACAACCTGACTGAAGATTGTTTTGATTTCATCGTTCAATCGCTGACTACGAAAACGATTCAGAGTGTTGTGATCCGGACGACTCATTCCGCTTAACCACATGAAATGGATGTTTTCCTTGAGGGCTGATTCCAGTTTTCGACTTGAATAAATGTTGCACAGGTAACCATAAATCAAAACTTTTAGCATCATCCGAGGATGATAACTACTTGTTCCGCCAGGCTTATATTTACCAATTAATCCGCTCAATTCTAAGCGATCAACTACCTCCGATACTACTCTGACCGGATGGTGCTCTTCTATTAATTCATCCAAACCTGGAGGAAGTAGAAGATTTTGCTTGGGTGCGTAATCTTTAAAGACTACCTTTGAATTAGATAACACACAACAAGTTAATCACTTGTGGAATACGGGAGGCGATAGCCTCCCTATTTTTTTCAACAAAAAATTAGGGACTGCCTACTTTTGAGACAGCCCCTTTCCATGAATGATTATTCCAATTATTTCTTTACCACTTTGTGTACGGAAGGAGTGTTTCCGTCTGACAAATGAATGAAGTAAACACCGTTCGGGAATTTGGAAAGATCAACATTTTCCGATCCTCCTTCTTCACTTAATTCAGTGCTCAACACTTCCGCTCCCATTACATCAAAAACTTTCAAAGAGTTGGCATGAACGTAATCCACGTTAAAAACTCCATCTTCACTCGGATTCGGGTGAATGTTTACACCAAAGACATTTTCATTTTCTTCCAGTCCGGATGTTGGGGCCCAGTCAAGTGTGATGTTGGTGAAATTTCCATCGTTTGCAGGTGTCTGCGAATCAACTGTCGATCCTTTGGTAAAAGTAAATGAACGTGTTGTAGTTCCCGAAGAACCGTGATTCCATGTAGACTGGATCGTAATTTTGTACGTCCCGTCAGGTACCACGTTACCGCTTACATCCGTTCCATCCCAGGTTACGGTACGTGTGGAAAAGTTTGTCAATGTTGCACCTGTCGTGGCTCCAACTATGTTACATGCGGAAGACATACAATTCGATGCAGAACCTCCTGAATTCACTGCCCATGTCGGCAAGTGATCTGAAGTTCCGCCACCCGCATTACGCGTACGCGTCTTCACGAAATTACCACCGGCATCCTGAATCCATACCGCCATTACATTCTTCGTACCTGAATAGGACGAGTGCTGTGTTTGCGTAAATTGAAATGTTAAAGTTCCTGCAGTTTGTGCGTTCAGAGAGAAAGAAAGACAAAGACTCGCACATGCCACTGTCATTCCGGAGATAAATCTGATCATTTTCATTCGGTTTAGATGGTCGAAATTTATGACTATTGCTCAGCAATTCCAATAAACAAACTTAATCTGGAATGAATCTAAAAAGCGTCGCTCAACGTCCCGCACCACAATGTTCAGTCAGTGGCCCCGATTTCCATTCGGATGAAAGTCTCCTGAAGGCAGCATAATCCTTACATGCCTTGTCACACCGTCCCATGGAAAGCTCAAGAGTTCCCCTGTGGAAGTAGTACGTCTCCTTCGGGGTCAATTCGACGGCACGTGTGGCATCTTCCAACGCAGCCGCTGTACGTCCCAGTTTTGCCCGACTCAACGATCTGAAGTAGTATCCTTCGGCACCCGCATTTTCTTCATTGATGGCCTGATCCAAAAAATCGATCGCATGCTTATCATCTCCCAAATAATGGTAAAGTATCCCTTTTAAAAGACCAGGCGATTCTGTTTCCGGAAATGCCCCCATCTTATTCAGACACTTTCGGATTTTTCTCATTGAATGCTTCATTTTTGGCAGAACCGGATACACCCGTTCCTCCGGCTCGTATGAGAATGCCTCGATATAGTCGGCCAGGGCTTCCTGATACTTGCCAAGTTCCGCTTTGGCCCAGGCTCTATGAAGGTATGCGTCCGGAAGCGCTATCCCAAATGACAAAGCACTGTCTTCATCCGCAACTCCCTCTTCCAGCTTTCCCGTCCGGATCAATATCCAGCCACGCAAGATATACGCCCCGGCATGTTCAGGATTTACACGAATGGCGTCCGAGCAATCTTTGATAGCTGACTCCCATTCTCCCAGGGCATCACGACAACGTCCTCTGAAAAAATGCGCATCGGCATTTCCATCATCCAATTCAACCACCTTGCTGAAATCGGCAATTGCCTTTGGATACTCTTCCAGTTTCTCAAAAACAATTCCCCGGAGAAAATACGCATCTGCTGCTTCAGGATCAATTTCAGCCTGCCGGGTAAAATCCTCAATGGCCCCTGAAAGATCTCCCTTCCATTCCTTCGCCATGGCACGATCCAAATAGGCAATGGAGTCGTTTGGGCTCAGCTCAATTACCCGCGAAAAATACTGAACTGCCGAATCAAAATCACGCGCATAAACCGCTTCGATCGCCTTCTGATTGTACTCCTCCTTCAAGGAAATATCATTTTGCGCCAGAACCTGCCCCTGAAAAACGAGTAACACAAGGAACGTCAAAATACCGCCCCGGCATCCGAATGTACGATGACAAGTCAACTTTCTCATTTCCGCGAAACTACACAATCCCCTCAAATCCAGGTTAGATTTTGTAACTTCCCAACTTACATTTCACCCTATGAAAACAAGCAAATGCTGCCCGAAATGTCAGGGTACGGAGATTTACACAGATGCGGGAATCACAAAACGCGGAGACCGCTCCTCGATAGGAATTTCCAGCTGGTCCAAATTGTTTATTGACGTATATATCTGTGTTGGATGTGGTTACACGGAAGAATATGTTCGGCCGGAAGATCTCGGGGAAGATAAACTCGGAAAGCTGCGGGAAAACTGGAAACGGCACTCCTGATTCAGGGGCGGATGAACAGCAATTGGGTTTCTTCCGAATATTCAGCTTTGACCCCAAAGAAACCGGCCAGTTCATCGATCGGGACTACGAGAAAATCTTTCGAGGAAATCACTGTTTCCCCCGGTGAAGGATTCGTCTGAATCCAGAACGAGTGCACTTCACAATTCTTCAGCGCCGTGTACTCCCCGGTTTTCGGATCAAATTCCCATTTGATCAATCTAGATTTCTTTTGTTTGTTCCGGATCGTCAGTTCGGAAACGATCAATTGCTGCCCGATGGTCTTGGTACTTCGATAATGTGTTTTCAGCTCAAAACTCTCCGCAGGTAAACCGGTAACATATCCATCGTAACTGGCTTCCTTATAATCGTGCAATTCCACCTCTTCCGCCATGACATTTACCACAGGTTCCATATCGGCCGGATGTACATAGTACACATCACCGTCCTTGTACACCTGAATACTGGTAAACGCTGCCGGGCTTTCTCCCTTTTCAATACTTTGCTTCACAGCGGTGCTTCCCAACGCAGAAAAGAGGTATTGTTTCCCCTTCTTCTCCAGGATCATGTTGGCTGCCTCGGGTGAAATATTTCCGGCACATCCGTTGAACATAAAAAAGATGCCCATCCCCAGGGAAAGCACAAGCACTATCCCGGTTACAAGTTTTCGTCCGGCGGATTTCTGTGGTTTGATTTCAGTCATAGTTCTGATTTGCTGCAACAAGATAAGCATTTGTGTCTGAAGGTTTCAACGCGTATTTAGAGAATTGTCCGGGCATGGAATTCACAAAATTTGCGAAAAACACAAATGAAAACTGTCCCGTTGTGGGATTCAGGTGCGCAGGTATAAAAGATGCTGCTACTTTAGCAATATCAAACTCAACGAAATGGCAAAATCCGTAACTTACATCAACCACATTCTCCACGAACTGGAAAAGGTTCGCTCACTGGAATCCGTTGCCGAACAATTGAAACCTCTTTCACCGGAGGAAATCAATCAACTTCCCGAGTATCGTTACGCCCTGGATGCGTCAGAAGAAGGCCTCCAGAACAGACGCGACTTTTTGCAGGCAAACAAGGTTGGTACCGATGCATTGTCAGGCAACAAGCCCATTAAGGATGTTGAGAGCCTCGCAGGCAACATCGAAAATTATATCGGTATGGCCCAAATTCCGGTGGGGATGGCTGGACCGCTTTATATCAACGGAAAGGATGCCCAGGGAGATTTTTTCATTCCCCTCGCCACTACAGAAGGAGCTTTGGTTGCCTCGTACAACCGCGGAATGAAGGCATGCCGCCAAAGCGGTGGAGTGACCTCTATTTGTCTGGTAGAAGGTGTACAACGCAGTCCCTTCTTCAAATTCGAAAATCTTGGTGAAGTCGGCTTGTTTATCAAATGGGTGCATGACCACACGGAAGAACTCCGGAAAATTGTTGCCGAAAGCAGCCGTTACGCCCGCCTCAATGAGATCAATTCAAACATTGAAGGAAATGCGGTGATCCTTACACTTGAATATTATACCGGTGATGCCGCAGGACAAAACATGGTGACGATCTGTACGGATCGCATCTGCAAATACATTTTTGAGCACTGCCCACAGCGCCCTGTCGAATGGTACATCGAAAGCAATTATTCGGGAGACAAAAAAGCTACCGCGCGCTCCTTTTCGAACGTCCGCGGAAAGAAGGTCTCTGCAGAGATCGTGCTCACGCAACAAGTTGTTCGTGACGTGCTGAAAACCACACCTGAACAGATGGAGCACTATTGGATTTCCTCCACTTTGGCCGTGATGCAAAGCGGTTCCATCGGAGCACAGGGACATGTCGCCAATGGGTTGACCGCGCTCTTCATTGCCTGCGGACAGGATGTGGCCTGCATTTCCGAATCTTCAGTCGGTGTGACACGCATGCAGGTAACTCCGGATGGCGATCTTTACGTCGCATTGACCCTTCCCTCACTGATTGTTGGTACCGTTGGAGGTGGAACCGGTCTACCCACACAGAAAGAATGCCTGGAAATGCTCGGATGTACCGGACAGGGAAGTGCACGAAAATTCGCGGAGATCTGCTGCGCTGTGGCACTTGCCGGAGAAATCTCGATCGCGGCTGCAATGTCGGTAGATCACTTCACCGGCGCCCATGAAAAACTCGGAAGAAAACAGCATGGATCAAAATAAACTTCCATTTCTTCGCAGGTTCCTGATTTACCAGAAGGAGCGCTTTCCGTTTCTGATGCACGGCATTCTGATCGGTGTGTTCACGTTTTCAGCAGTTTCATATTCGCGGATCTGCAGAGGTGAAGAAGGGTTTATTCCGTTGCACGATTACCTCATCGGTGTTTTTGCTACTGTTACCCTCTTTTTTCTCGTACGCGTTTTCGATGAGTTCAAAGACAAAGAAGATGATGCCCGGTACCGAAAATACCTTCCTGTTCCACGTGGACTTATTTCACTGAAGGAACTCCGCACCGTCGGCTGGATTGTTGCCCTGATTCAAATTGCGGTGATTGCCATTTTCCAAACCGAGATGTTGTTGCTCTACGGGATCGTGTTGAGCTATCTGCTACTGATGGGTGTGGAGTTTTTTGTTCCTCAATGGCTGAAGCCACGCCAGATCATTTACATCACTTCGCACATGGTCATCATTCCGCTGATCGATATTTACGCCAGCGGACTGGACTGGTTACTTGGCGGAGCGGAACCCCATTGGGGCCTGGCATGGTTCTTTGCGGTGTCATACATGAATGGGATCGTGCTGGAATTCGGCAGAAAGATCCGAACACCGGAAGCCGAGGAAGAAGGGGTCGTATCCTACACCAGCCTGTATGGAACCCGGGGTGGAACCATCGCCTGGCTGGTCATTATGCTTGCAACACTTGGACTTGCGATTGGTGCGGGAAACTACGCGGGATACGGATGGCCGGCAGCTGTGATTATGGGAGGAATCTACCTTATTTGTGCCATTCCGGGCTTTCTCTTTCTGGCTAAACCGACCATCAAGCGAAGCAAATTTATTGAGTACACTTCGGCGCTCTGGACGGCCCTGATGTATCTTTCTCTTGGGGCAATCCCCATGCTTAAAACACTTTTGCAATGGGGCTGATCCTTCAAATACCAACCGGCCAGATCGGTGGAAAGGCTACCAATCTGCAACGCCTGGAAGACTTTGGTGTTCGCGTTCCACAATGGGCGGTGCTTCCTTCGGAAGTACTGACGCAACAACTTGATGCCTCCGTTGATATCAATGCCGCCCGAATTCCGGAAACTGTTCAACAGGAACTCACGGAATTTTTCGGGGAAGAATTCACTACAAGAACTTATGCTGTCCGCTCTTCAGCTCTCGATGAGGATGGGGCACAGTTTTCCTTTGCCGGACAGTTCGAAACGCATTTGCACGTGCCCTTCTTCAAGATCAATGAAAGCATCCACAGGATCTGGCTGTCTGCGGGGTCTGAGCGCGTGCTGACCTACCGCCGGGAAAATGGCCTTGACCCGCAACCGGGCATTGCAGTCATCGTACAGGAAATGATCGAGCCTGAAGTTGCCGGTGTCGCTTTCGGCGCCAATCCTGTTAACGGAGATACACAAACGAAAGTAATCTCCGCAGTCTATGGCCTCGGGGAAGGACTGGTATCAGGCGAACTGGACGCCGATACTTTTCTCCTGAAAGACGAATCCATCGAAAGCGACATCAAAGCAAAAACGCGTTGTTTTGTTCGCAATGATCAGGGAACAGGCATTCATCAGGTAAATGTCCCTTCTGAAAAAATAAACGTATCCTCACTAACGGATGTACAAATCAAAGAGATTGGTGCACTACTGGATCTCCTGGAAGAAAAACTCGGCAGTCCTCAGGATATTGAATTTGCCTACAGCAATGACATTCTTTATCTCCTGCAAACTCGTCCCATTACAACCGTTTCCAGAGAACCGGACGGTGAGTACATTCTCTGGGACAACAGCAATATCATCGAATCTTACCCGGGTGTGACCACACCACTTACCTTTTCTTTCATCCTAGAAATGTATGAAATGGTCTACCGCCAGTTCGTAGGTTTACTCGGCGTAAAAGAACAGGAGATTGAACGACACAAGGATGTATTTGCCAATACATTGGGACTCGTTCGTGGTCGGGTGTATTACAACCTGCTGAGCTGGTACCAGATGCTGGCCATGGTTCCGGGGTATTCTATCAACGCTGAATACATGGAAAACATGATGGGTGTGAAAGAACGCTTCGAACTGAAAGATGATTTTCGAATGAGCAAAGGACTTGCCCGATGGCGAATCCTTGGAATGATCGTGAACATGTTTCGACTCCAGCGACGTTTACCCAAAGAACGTGACCGCTTCCTGAAACGCCTTGAAACCATCATGCGCGAGTACCAGGCAAAAGACTACAGCGCCATGGAACCTTCGGAGATCATCATTCATTACGACAACTTCGAGAAAACACTCTTGCGTGAGTGGAAAGCGCCATTGATCAACGATTTCTTCGCGATGATCTGGTTTGGGATGCTGCAAAAACAAACACAAAAAACCTGTCCTGATCAGCCGAATATTCATAACGATCTTCTTTGCGGAAGCCAGGATATCATTTCCGTGGAACCCATTCATCGTACCATGGAAATTGCACGGGAAGTCCTCGCTTCTGAAAATGCTTCGCAACTGTTCCGGGAAAATACACCGGATGTCATTTGGGAACGACTTCTACAGGGTGAACATCCTGCAATTAAACAATTGTTCGACAACTATATTGAACGTTTTGGCAACCGGTGTGTGGGCGAACTAAAACTGGAAACTATTTCGTATCGAGAAGCCCCGACTTCATTCGTGAAAGTGGTAAAATCGTACGTAGAACAAGGCGTTACCCAGCGTGTTTCCGAAGACAACATTGAAGACCGTCTGCGTACCGAAGCTGAAAATCTGATCTATCAGAAACTAAAAGGAAAACCGATCAAACGCTGGTGGTTCAGGCGCGTTCTGAAAAAGGCCCGGGACCTCGTGAGTAACCGCGAGAATCTTCGCTATGAACGAACGCGCGGATTCGGCATGGTGCGCACCATGTTCATTGCACTTGGCAAGCGACTGGAAGAACAAGGATCTCTGGAGCACTACCGCGACATCTTTTATCTTGAACTGAATGAGATCAGGGCGCTTCGACACGGTGAATTTCCTTCCGCCTACTCAACAAAAATTGCAGAACGAAAAGCCGAATTCGAGACCTACCGTCAACAGCCAGACCCGGAAGAACGATTTTTCACCTACGGGTATCATTTCACAGATACCTACATTTATTCGAAGGAAAAAATGGAACCCGTTTCCGGTGATCTGAAGGGAACCGGTTGCTGTCCGGGCATTGTGAAAGGCAAAGTTCGTTTGGTCAAACACCCGGATGAGGTCGATTCATTGAACGGGGATATTCTGGTTACTTCCAGCACCGACCCGGGATGGGTGACTCTCTTCCCAACAGCTTCGGCGATCATTGTAGAACGGGGAAGTCTGCTCAGCCACTCTGCCATTGTTTCCCGGGAAATGGGCATTCCCTGCATTGTTAGCGTTAGCGGTTTGCTGCGTACCTTAAAGACCGGAGACACTGTTCGTATGGACGGTAGCACGGGTTCCATTGAAATTCTTGATCATGTCTGAAAAACAGCTCCATAACGTCAAGCACGACTACATCCGCTATGCCAATTGCTGGGAAGATGCGGATATCTTGCTGGAAGGGCTGGACATTATTCCGGGCGACCGGGTTCTTTCGATTGGTTCCGCCGGTGACAATTCCTTTTCATTGCTGACACAATCGCCGGAATTGGTGGTAGCCGTAGACATCAACCCTGTTCAACTCAAACTGATCGAACTTAAAAAGGCCGCATTCCGGACACTTGAATATGAGGAATTCATCGCGTTTCTGGGGTTCACCGAAACTTCCGAGCGTCTGGCTCTCTATTCCAAAGTCCGGGAAGCACTCTCCGATGAAGCCTGTACTTTCTGGGATCAACGTAAAACGGAGTTGGAATCAGGAATCATTCATGCCGGGAAATTTGAGCGCTACTTTCAGCGTTTTCGGACAAAAATTCTCCCGCTTGTTCATACCCGAAAACGCGTGAATGGTCTTTTCGCTGAAAAAACAGCAGCAGAACAAAAACAGTTCTTCGATACGAAATGGAATCGCCTTCGCTGGCGCCTGCTTTTCCGGATCTTCTTCAGCAAATTTGTGATGGGACGACTCGGGCGCGATCCTGCATTTCTGAAAGAAGTTGAAGTGCCCGTGTCAGAATTCATTCTCGAGCAGGCCCGTAAACATCTGGCGGGTACCCAGGCGCAGTGCAACTACTTTCTCCATTACATCATGAAGGGGCAATTTGCTCCCGGCCTGCCACATTATGCAAGAAAAGAACACTTCGAAACGATCCGTGCCAACCTGGATCGCCTGCATATTTTCGAAGGGCTGGCTGAAGATGCCTTCCGTGAATACGACAGCTTTACTAAATTCAACCTGTCGAATATATTCGAATACATGAACCGGGAATTGTTTACTGAAGTGGTACGAAGCCTCGTCGATCATGGCACTACCGGGGCACGTTATGCCTACTGGAACCTGATGGTCCCCCGAAAAATGCATGAAGTGAATGAAGAAATCTCATATGAAGCCGAGCTGAGTGCAAAATTACATTCGGAAGACAAGGGTTTCTTCTATGGCGGCTTCCATATAAATGTCAAGGTGTGAACGAGAACATGCTCCATACAACTTTGCTGGCAGCTGCTTTTCTGACCCTTTTTGCCATCACAGAACTGCTGTACCATCGCCTGCATGTGAAAGTGAACATGACCCGAAAGATTGTTCATGTGTTCACCGGACTCCTCACATTGCTTTTTCCTCCGCTACTTACCAATCATTGGTACGTGATGGCACTCTGTGGTAGCTTTCTGCTCATTTTGCTCGTCAGTATGCCGCTAAAACTACTTCCGTCCATCAATGCCGTTGATCGTAAAACGAGCGGAAGTATTCTTTATCCGATCGTCGTATACGGCTGCTACCTTGTTTACCAACATTACAATGACCTCACCTGGTATTACCTTCCGATCCTCACCCTTGCCCTGTGCGATCCCATTGCAGAACTTATCGGACGCTCTTTGCCTCGCGGACGTTACTCCACTTTCGGACACCAGAAAACCCTTAGCGGATCGCTGGGTTTCTTCACGAGTTCACTGATTCTCAGTATTATTTTACTTGTCGGCGTGAGCGGCTACCCCCTTGCTCCCGCTTTGATCCTTGCCGCATGTCTGGCTGTTTCTACAACAATTGCCGAAGCTTTGTCGCACGGAGGATTTGACAACCTGACCATTCCGGCTACGGTTCTCGGGATTCTCTTCATTTACCAGCATTATTCGGCCACATGAGTTTCCGCGAGATCATATCGACTTTTCCGGGAGATGCACGGTACCCATTGTTCGAAACGACAGTTAAAGTCCTGTACCCTGAAGACAGTCCACGATTTCGCTCCGGAAATGATCCTGCAAAGCAATGGCTGGAAGGATGTTTTGTGTTGCTGAAAGACGGGGAACCCAAGGGACGATTCGCATGGTACGAAAACCCGCAACTGATTCTTGATGGCAAAACCATCGGAATGATTGGAAGCTACGAATGCAGTGACGACCCCGATGATGCTAAATTCCTATTGGATCATGCCGTATCCCTTTCGCGAAACCGTAAGCATGCATTCATTGTCGGCCCGATGGAAGGCTCGACCTGGAACAATTATCGTTTCACGGAATCTGGAGAGGCACCTCCATTTTTCATGGAGCCCTACCACCATGCTTATTATGCTGAACAATTCCGCACTTTTGGTTTCACACCACTCGCACACTATGTCTCACGACTTGACGTTGGTCTGAACACAGATTTAACCGAACTGGAAAATCTGGAAAAATCGTTGTTGGCACAGGGAGCGAACATTCGTCACCCGGATCTCTCCCATGCAGATGAAGAATTTCTGCGGCTGGCACATTTCAACAATGAAGCTTTTCAGGATAATTTCCTCTTCAGCCCAATTCCACCTAAAGAATTTGTGGGTAAATACGTGCCGTACGTGAGCTATTTTGATCCTGAGCTCATCATCATTGTGGAAAACCAAAAAGGAGAAATAGAAGCGCTTTCCTTTTCCCTGCCCGACCATTTTGATCCGGAAAAAAAGACCTTCATCGTCAAGACACTGGTCCGAAAAAAAGACTCTCCTTTTCGCGGCATCGGACGCTATCTCTCGATGAAAACCTATGCCATTGCCCGTAAAAAAGGTTATCAGCGTGCCATCCATGCATTCATGATCCGGGAGAACCATTCGGTAGGAATCTCTGGCGATTTTGCCGGTGAAGACTTCAAGCATCACACGCTATTCAAATACGAATTATGAACGTTGTTGAACTCTTTCTTGCAGCCGCCGAAAAGTACCCGAAACAAACGGCTATTGCAGACGCACGGCGTTCCATCAGCTATTCCGGATTGAAGGATGAAGTCCTCTCGACAGCTGCCTATTTCCGGAAAAAGGGGATCGCACCAGGCGATCGTGTGATGGTATTCGTGCCGATGAGTATTGACCTGTACCGGGTTGTTCTCGGCCTTTTTCAGGTAGGAGCCACCGCTGTATTTCTCGACGAATGGGTGAGCAAAGAGCGACTCGAACTTTGTTGTCGTATCGCCGAATGTAAAGGATTCATCGGAATCCCAAAAGCCCGGTTCTTTGCACTGTTTTCCAAAGAACTGCGCGGCATTCCGGTAAAACTCTCGCTACGCAAAAGAGCCGAAGCAAAAGAAAGTCCCTATCCGGTAAGAGAAGACGACAGTGCACTGATCACTTTTACCACCGGAAGCACCGGAACCCCAAAAGCCGCAGATCGCTCGCATGCTTTTCTTCGGGCGCAATTCGATGCCCTGCTGGATGAGATCCAACCAAAGGTCGGTGACGTGGACATGCCGGCATTGCCCATTGTGCTCTTTATGAATCTTGGCGTTGGATGCACTTCGGTAATCCCGAATTTTAGGATGAAAAAACTGGCCACAATGTCCATGGACAAGATCGTGCAACAGGTTCAGGAGCACAAGGTAAACCGCATCACTTCCTCTCCCTTTTTCATCGAACGCCTGAGCGAATACCCTTCGGAAACATTCACTTCCGTGGAAAAGATCTTCACCGGTGGCGCCCCTGTTTTTCCAACGCAAGCTGCCCGTTTCAAGAAAGCATTTCCAGATACGATCATCTCAGTTGTGTACGGATCCACCGAAGCCGAACCCATGAGCTCGATCACTGCCAACGAGCTGATGGTGCGCCACAACGACCTCTCGAAAGGGCTGCCAGTGGGCGTTCCCTATCACAAAGCAGAAATTCAAATTCTAGACTTGCAGGTGAAGGATCATGAAATGACCTCCGAAGAATTCCGCCGATCCCAGGTGGCTGACAGCGAAATAGGCGAAATTGTAGTGAGCGGCCCACATGTTCTGAAGCGTTATTTCCGAAATGACGATGCCTTCCGTGAGAACAAGATTGTCGTTGAGGACACTGTCTGGCATCGTACGGGCGACAGTGGTTTTCTAAAAAACGGCGAACTATTTCTTACGGGGCGCTGCGCCCAATTGATCCCGCGGGATGGAAAATTCCTTTCACCCTTTATCATTGAAAACAGTTTACTACAACTTCCGGGAGTGAAAATGGGGACCCTGCTCGAACACGAAAACAAGCTGATCTGCGTGGTGGAAACCCAGCGTACAAAAGAAGAAATTGCAGCAGAAATCGTACACATCACATACGACGAACTGCTGATTCGCAACATCCCCAGAGATCCCCGTCATCATTCGAAGATCGATTACGCAGCCTTGAAACAAAGCATCTGATCGTACGCGATTTCATGCTGTGTCGGAAAATAAAATCCGGAGTTCTGTTGATTTTAATGTTAGAAATACATAACATTGTGTTAGAAATATACAACTTATGAAAAACACGAAAGCGTACCTCATCCTCGTTCTATTGGGAACTGTGACCTTTTCGGTTGGGCTTTGGTTCTACTCCATGCGGGAAACACTGGGTGTCTTCGAGATCTCTGTTGCCGCAGCTGTTGGCATCATCGTGCTGGTTTCCCTGGTGGTTGGAATGAACCGGATGAAGGATGAAAAAGCCGGAATTCCTGTGGAAGATGAGTTGAGCAAACTCATCAAACAAAAGGCTGCGGCCAAAGCATTTGAATTGTCGTTTTACGTATGGTCGATGATCGCCGTATTCACCGTGGACACAGGCATCCGACCGGAAATTCCGATTGGAATCGGTATTCTCGCCACAGGACTTGTATTTTTGATCCTGTGGGCCTTCTACAAAAGACGAGGCATTTCTGATGGAAACCAGGATTAAAGAACTCAGGGCAAGGGACAATCTTACGCAATCCGAGTTGGCGCAAAAAGTGGGCGTCCGGCGGGAAACGATCAATTTCCTCGAAAAGGGAAAATACAATCCCTCGCTCAAACTTGCCTATGACATTTCCAAGGTTTTCAATCTTCCCATTGAAGAAGTCTTTCTGCTGGAATAGGCCTTTGTTTCCCGGAACAATTTTTGCAATGAACAGGGCATGAAAACGATGCTCAACCTTCTGCTACCACTTTTTGTGTCCATCTTTATTTCCGCTTGCAGCGACCCGGTACCCGTCAACAAATACGACATCAGCGCACTCAGCAAAAAAGATAGTCTGGCCCTCGCCGACAGTTTGTTTGCGCATTTGAAACGGGAAATTTATTCAGTTTTATGGTATTCAAAAGAATACAAGGAACTGGCACACACCTGTACATATCCTTGCATAGAACAACGAAATAGCCCCAGGATCAATTTTATTGATGCTACACATTACACGATCGGCTTCGGCGATTGCACCGGCACCGTCCTGCCTGCCCTCGAGGACCCCTACGCACGCTAACCGCGGAAGGAGGCCCCCGCCCCCCTTTCATCTTTCCCCAAATACTCCCGC
>JBNKYR010000065.1:0-16335 GCA_050300995.1 Crocinitomicaceae bacterium
GGTCGCCGATCTGGTGATCAAAAAACTAAAGCGGCGTATGGATTCTCTCATTGTGGGAAATCCGATGGATAAGAATACGGATATCGGTGCGGTAAACTCAAAGGAGCAGTTGACAACTATCCAAAAATACATTGATATCGGACTGAAAGAAGGTGCGACAATGTACCAAAGTGAATGCTCTCTCCCGAAAAAGGGATATTACTGTGCGCCCACTTTGTTTACTGATGTGGCTCAATCCAGTACGATCGTGCAGGAAGAGATTTTCGGTCCGGTATTAACCATTCAGACTTTCCGTACGGTGGATGAAGTGATTCAGAAGGCGAACAATACACCTTATGGATTGGCTGCCGGAGTATGGACAGATAAAGGTTCCCGTATCTTCAACCTTACCACGAAATTACGGTCAGGAGTGGTATGGGCGAACACGTATAACCAGTTTGATCCTGCATCGCCATTTGGCGGATATAAGGAAAGTGGCTTTGGCCGCGAAGGAGGATTGCACGGATTGGAGGCATATGTTAAATTGACTTAGAATGGCACGTTTGGAAGTACTCAAAACATACAAGATCTATATCGGGGGTAAATTTCCCCGTACTGAATCAGGACGTTATTATACGCCGAAAAACGCTAAAGGAGAGGCGTTGGGAAATATCTGTCTTTCTTCCCGCAAGGATGTGCGTAATGCCGTTGTCGCTGCGCGCAAGGCTGTTGGAGACTGGTCGGAGCGTTCGGCGTTCAATCGTAGTCAGATCCTCTACAGAATTGCGGAAATGCTGGAAGGACGAAAACAACAGTTTATTGATGAACTTGTACTGCAGGGAAGTTCAGTGAAGGAAGCTACCAACGAGGTAGAACTTTCTGTTGACCGCCTGATCTATTATGCCGGTTGGTGTGATAAATACATGCAAGTACTCAGTTCGGTAAATCCCGTGGCGTCATCTCATTTTAACTTCTCCGTGCCCGAAGCAACGGGTGTTGTGGGAATCGCTGCTGATCCGAATACAGGTCTGATTGGCCTGGTGTCATTGGTTGCTCCGGCAATTACTGGTGGAAATACCTGTGTGGTGCTTGCGTCGGAGAATCTGCCGTTGTGTGCGGTTACCTTTGCTGAAGTACTGAACTCATCCGATGTACCGGGAGGTGTGGTGAATATCCTTACAGGAAAAACAGGCGAAATGTTGCCAGTTCTTGCTCAGCACATGGATGTTAATGCCGTAGTGTATGCTGGTGGAGATAAGGCTGTGTGTATGGATCTGGAAGAAGCATCCATCGGGAATATGAAGCGTGTTCGTTGCTATGACCGTAATTGGAATGATTCCGGAGCTCAGGATCTTCAACTGATTTCAGATCTTCAGGAGATCAAAACGACCTGGCATCCGATTGAGAATATTGGTGGAGCAAGCGCTACTTATTAAAAAAAGAAAGGCCCGCTAAAGCGGACCTTTCGGGATTAGTTGTATCGGTCTGTATCAATTCAAAGTAAAGTTGATTGGCAGTCGGCAACGTGTACGCGCTTTTCTACCTTTCGCTTCTCCCGGGATCCACTTGGGCATTTTACGCATCAAACGCTTGGCTTCGCGATCAAGGTCTGCACTGACTCCGCGCTCGATAGCAATGTTTGAGATCGATCCATCAGATTCCACTACGAAGGAGAGGTAAACACGTCCCTGTTCGTTCAGTTCAATGGATGTCTGCGGATACTGTACGTTTTCGGAAATCCATCGCTGCATGGCAGCTGCTCCTCCGGCAAATTGCGCTTCTACATCCGGGAATTCAATGATGTCTTCCGGTGGATCAACCACTGTGACGTCTCCGATCTTGATATCGGGAGGTGTTATAATTACCTGCGTAATTACATCTGTTTGCGTATTACTGTCGATGATGATGTTGTCATCCGGAGGGAGTACCACATCAACTTGCGGCATTTCCTGAGGCGGATCAACTTTCGGTTGCACCTCTTCAACATATTGAATGTTTGCGACATTCTCACTGGAAGCTGTCTGCATTTCACGTTCAATCCCTGATGTGTAGGTGAATGAAGCGAGTACGATACTACCAGTAAAGAGAAGAGCTGTTAAGCTAATTGGAGTGCGCAACTTCTCTATGTTGGCCTCCTTGTTCTTTTTTGTTTCCATAGCACTGAAAATTTAGGTTAAAGTGTTTGTCTCTTAGCACTTCATGGAAACCAAAATTGATGCCAAAAAAAAAGCCGCCGGAATTTTCCGGCGGCTTGCATATCTGTTAATGCTGATTAATTCAAGGTAAAATTGATCGGCAAACGGCAACGTGTACGTGCTTTCTTTCCTTTCGATTCACCGGCAACCCACTTCGGCATTTTGCGAAGGAGTCGCTTGGCTTCACGGTCAAGGTCCGGGCTAACTCCTCGTTCTACCGCAATGTTTGAGATTGAACCGTCCGATTCTACAACGAATGAGAGGTAAACACGACCTTGCTCGTTCATTTCAATAGAAGTCTGCGGATATTGTACGTTTTCAGAAATCCACTTCTGCATGGCAGCAGCTCCACCAGGGAAAGATGCTTCTACATCCGGGAATTCGATGATCTCCTCTTCAACACGTACTTGCTCAACAGGACCTTGCGGAACTGGTGGTGGCGTCTGAACGATAGGAGCTGGAATTTCCTCGGTGTTTTCCTCTTCCTGAATGTCCTCGTTTACCGGTGGCGGAACGTCAACCTGAGGTGGTGTTTCAGGTGGTGGCGGTGGTGGCTCTTTCGTGTCCTCCATATATTGAACGTTGGCATCGTTTTGCACGTTTTCCGCTTGTGCATCCCGCGTTACTCCTGCGGTATAGGAAAAAGAAGCAAGAACGAGGCTACCAACGAAAAGAAGCCCGATAAGCACCAATGGCATTCTAAGCTTCTCAATATTCGCCGATTCCGATTTCTTTAATTCCATAGTTCAATTAATTGAGTTGTAAATATAGGAAATTCTGTAACAAAACACATACCAAACAATCAATAGCATTTTGTGTAGAGTAAACGAAATGAAAGGATGCCTAAACCGAACCCGATCAGATCAAAAAACATATCTGCAAATGCCACTGATAAATACCTTCCCGTAATCAGACGGTTGGCTTCCGAAGCCAGCATAATCAGCAGGGCGGCTGTAGTAACAATGACGAATGCTTTACGTCGGAGCATTTCGGATTTCATCTGTTTTTTCAGTGAGACCAACCAAATATGCGTGAAGCCCCAGAATAATAAGCCGAGCACCAGGGAACGGCCGGGTATCAGGTTAAAATAAACGGTATAACCCGGGGGCAAAGGCGTAAGAAAGAGCAGTGCCATGACGCCAAGCCATACGATTCCCACGATGAAAATACGAAGGCTCACGTCAGCAATTATGCACCGATCAACTCGCGATAAGCAGCTGCATCCAGCAGATCGTCAGCTTCGGAAGGCTCAGAAAGTTTCACTTTAATCATCCATCCGTCACCATACGGATCCTTATTGACTGCTTCCGGATTTGACTCCAGATCACTGTTGAATGCAGTAATTTCTCCCGATACCGGCATAAAAAGATCAGAAACCGTCTTCACGGCTTCTACAGAACCGAATACTTCTTCCTGATCGAGGCTTTCACCTTCGGTCTCAATCTCCACATAAACGATATCTCCGAGTTCGCTCTGAGCGAAATCAGTAATTCCAACTGTTGCCTCATCACCATTGATGAGTACCCATTCGTGATCTTTCGTGTATTTAAGATTTTCCGGAACGTTCATAATGACTCTTTAATTTTGTGTCAACAAATGTAAAATTTTTCCCCATTGAAGCGAGTTGTTTTGAGTCATAGTTCCAAACATTTTTTATCATCTTTTTAACTAATTTTGCTCCCCATGATAAACCAGGACCAGATAAAGGAAATGCGCAAGCGGATCGAAGGTATCGAAGGATACCTGAAGATCAGGGAAAAACGCATGCAGTTGAAGGAAGAGGAACTTAAGACGCAGGATCCTGAGTTCTGGAACGATTCCAAAAAAGCGGAAGAACAGATGAAGTCCATTCGTGGACTTAAATACTGGGTGGAAGCTTTCGATCACGTTGTTTCCATGTGCGATGACGTGGAAGTGCTGCTCGAATTTGCGAAAGAGGGCGAAGGCGACGAGGCTGAATTGGATGAAGGGTATGCGGAGCTCAAGAAGGAAGTTGAAGAGTTGGAGTTGAAGAACATGCTTTCCAGTGAAGAGGATAAACTGAGTGCCGTATTGCAAATTACTGCGGGAGCCGGCGGAACGGAAAGTTGTGATTGGGCTTCGATGTTGATGCGGATGTACACCATGTGGGGACAGAAACATGGTTACACGGTAAAACAGCTGAACTTCCAGGAGGGAGATGTGGCCGGTGTAAAAACCGTGACCATTGAATTTGATGGCGATTTTGCTTTCGGATACCTCAAAGGAGAGAATGGTGTGCATCGCCTTGTACGAATCTCACCGTTTGATTCGAATGCCAAGCGTCATACTTCTTTTGTCTCAGTATACGTGTATCCCTTGGTGGATGATGCGATTGAGATCAACATTAATCCGGCAGACATCACCTGGGAGACATTCCGTTCGGGGGGAGCCGGTGGTCAGAACGTGAACAAGGTGGAAACAGCCGTTCGATTGCGCCACGAGCCAAGTGGGATCATTATCGAAAACTCGGAATCGCGTTCGCAGTTGGCCAACAAGGAAAAAGCGATGCAGTTGCTACGTTCGCAGTTGTACGAAATCGAATACCGTGCGCGAATGGAGGCGCGCGATGAGATCGAAGCAAACAAGAAAAAAATTGAGTGGGGCTCGCAGATTCGTAATTACGTGATGCACCCTTATAAGCTGGTAAAGGATGTTCGCACAGGTGTGGAAACAGGAAATGTGGATGCTGTAATGGATGGCGATATTGACCAGTTTCTCAAAGCATTTTTAATGACTTATGGCGGATAAAATCACAGTCTATCATAATCCTCGCTGTTCGAAAAGCCGGATGGCACTTCATTATCTCGATGAGCATAATCAACCTTACGAAGTGATAGAATACATGCAGTCGCTTCCTTCCAAAGAGGAACTGAAAACAGTTATTGCCCAATTGGGAATCCGACCGGAAGAGTTGGTTCGAAAAGGCGAAGCAGACTATAAAGAGCACTTCAAAGGAAAGGACATGACCGATGACGAATGGCTGGATGCATTTATTCGTTTTCCGAAACTCATTGAACGTCCGATTGTAATCAAATCCGGCAGAGCCGTTATAGCAAGACCAACCGAGCGTATCGACGAAATCCTTTGATTTATTTCGGTTCGGGGCTTGTGTTCGATGTGAAACAGCTATATTTGCGCTCGCTAAAATAAAGTATCTATTTCGGAGAATGAGTGTTTCAACCATTTATGTAAAGCCGGAAACTGCCTTTTCAACTCTGATCGAAGAATGGGCATCCGACTTGGGGGTTCAGGTAGAAAAGTACGATGTGAGGGTAGAGGATCATCCGGTGGATGGCTTGCTGCTTATCAATGAGAATCAGGATATTGAGCGTGAGATGTACGATCTGCATTCACTTTTTGACAAAAAACACATTCCCACCCAAAAAATCGATGTAAACGGTACCCTTCAGGTGGCTGTATCGAACTTTGAAATGTGGCTGCGTAATTTCAAATGCAAAAACGTGCTCATCCTTGGATCGGATAAGTTGGTGAGCAATGAAAATTTGCAACGTTTCCTGGATCGAATCCGGAGCTCCTCTATTTCATAGGCATCGTTGATTCGGGGTTTTCGCCAAAACCAACGTCGACCGGTTCCCACAATTCAATTCTGTTTCCTTCGGGATCTTCAATGTGCAGGAATTTGCCGTAATCGTAACTTTCTATTTTATCTACAATCTTAACTCCCTGGGATCGCAATTGCGGCTCAAAGGCTTCCAGATCATCCACGCGGAAATTAAGCATGACTTGCTGGGAGGGATCACCGAAATAGCCACTGGAGGCTTCGAATGTTCCGAGTTGCAAATGGCCGGGACTGCTCGAAGGAATGTTGAACTCGAACAGGACGCCATAGTCGTTGGTAGTCATGCCAAGTACCTCGTGGTACCAGGTACGCATGTTAGCGGGATCTTTGAATTTCAGAAATACACCGCCGAGTCCGATAACTTGTGCCATAGAATCAGGTTTTGCCTAAAACTAATGAATTTCCATCGGTTCCGATTCCGTGATGAGTTCGGGAATTTCCACTTCGTTGCGGATCAGGTCTTCAAGGGTCTCTCTTTTGCGAATCAGATGCGCCGTTCCGTTGTACCATAGTACTTCGGCGGGACGCAAGCGAGAGTTGTATTGATTGCTCATTGAAAATCCATAGGCGCCGGCATTGTGAATAGCGAGTACGTCACCTTCACGCACTTCAGCCAGTAGTCGGTCATGACCAAAAGTGTCACTTTCACAAATGTTTCCAACGATGGAGTAGAGTTTGGGCTCTCCGGCAGGATTGGAGATGTTTTCAATACGATGGTACGCATTGTAAAGCATCGGGCGAAGCAGGTGATTTTGTCCACTGTCCACGCCGGCAAATACGGTTGAAGTTGTTTGCTTCACCACGTTGGTGCGCACGAGGAACTTTCCGCTATCACTCACAATGTACTTGCCGGGCTCGAACCAAAGTTCCAGATCGCGTCCGTAGCTAGCGCAGAATTCCATGAATGAGTCTGCAATGCGGGTTCCTATGTGTGCAATATCGGTTTCCATATCCCCGTCTTTGTAGGCGATCTTAAAACCGCTACCGAAATCCATGAAACGCAGGTCAGGGAAATCCGGTGCAATGTCGTACAATAAATGGGCGCCACGAAGGAAGACATCGGCATCGAGAATATCGCTTCCCGTATGCATATGCAATCCGATCACCTGCATCCTGTAGTGATCAACGATGCGTAGAATGTGACGTACCTGGTGAATGGAAATCCCGAATTTCGAATCAATATGTCCCACGGAGATGTTGTTGTGTCCGCCAGCCATAATGTGTGGATTGATCCGAATGCAGCATGGTACGCTGTTGCCATAAAGTGCTCCGAACTTTTCGAGCATATTGAGATTGTCGAGATTGATCGTGACCCCGAAATCCACTGCTTCCCGAATCTCGTCAAAAGAAACGCCGTTCGGGGTATACATGACTTTTTCCGCTGGAAATCCGGCACGAAGAGCCAATTCGATTTCCTGTAAAGAGACCGCATCCACGCCAGCTCCTTCCTGTTTCAAGAGACGAAGTACATTGACGTTGCTCAACGCTTTCATGGCGTAGTGAAGCTTCACATCCAGTGATCCGAATGAATTTTGTAATTTTCGATATTGCGCGATAATGACGTCGGCATCATACACATATACGGGGGTTCCGTAGGTGTCGGCAATGTGGAGTAAATCGTTGTTCTGCATATCAATTCTTCGCTTGAAAGGGCGCAAAGATACGCCAGATGATTTATAAACAAAAAGTTTGTAATAAAATATTTGGTTAAAATATGAACATTAAACCAAAACAGGATTGAGGTGTAACACCTACAAAAAAACATCATGAAACAACTGCACTTTTTATTTCTCCTGCTTCCCTTCATGGGGCAATCACAGATTGCGAGCCAGGTACTCAAAACCAATATTGACGAGGTAAAGCTTTACCTCACGGCCGGTCAGATGACACATCATCAGGACGTAAAACTGTCCAGGGGACGTAATAAGTTGATCTTTTCAGGGATCTCTGCATACGCTGATCCGCAATCGATTCAATTCACCGGATCCCAGGATTACAGTCTGGTTGCACTCTCTACAGAAATGGATTTTCTGGCAGCGGAAGAATTCAACCCCCGGATTTCTGATTTGAAGGACTCACTGGAAACATTGCGTGATGAGCATCAAAATGTAAACGACATTCTTGACTCGTATCTCGCGGAACAGGCCGTGCTGAATACGAATCGCGATCTGGGTGGCAATAACCAGAACCTGACCGTGGCGCAGATTAAGGAAGCTGCCGATTTTTACCGAAAACGGACATTGGAGATCAATCAGGAGATTACAAAGTTGAAGAAGAAGCGTCATCGTCTTGATCTTCAGATTGAAGACACACGCTTTCAGTTGGTGGAACTGAATTACAATGAGAATCAGCGAAGCAATCAGGTAATTGTGTTGCTGGATGTGGAAAATGCCGTCACGATGGAAACCAAACTTAGCTATCTCGTGTCTGATTGCGGATGGGCAGCAACCTACGATCTTTCTGCCACGGATCTTACACAAAAGATCAACCTGAAATATAAGGCGCAGGTCTTTAATAACACCGGAAATGATTGGAAAGATGTGGCACTGACCCTTTCAACGGCCGATCCGAATCTTTCGGCGTCACATCCGGAATTGTCGCCCTGGTACCTGAATAACTATGGAAATATTACCAGAGGAATCATGGGCAAGTCTGACTATTACGCTCCGGCGGGAAGCAACAAGGATTATCGTCAGCAGGCTATCAGCAATATTAATCAGGCCAATGAGCGGGCTTACGACAATTACTACCTGGAAGAAGATCTCAAGAAAGGGGAGATTGATAACCGTTTTGAAGACAATAATTTCAAATTGTTGAGGGAACGTGAGGTCGGAAATCAAGGGGTTGCAATGTCTACAATTGAAATTTCCGAGCTGACCACAGAGTTTGAGATCGAGCACAAATTCTCCTGTCCGTCTGATGCGAAACCTTATCTGGTGGATGTGAAGGACATGGATCTCGATGCGACGTTCTCGCATGTCACAGTGCCAAAACTCGACAAGGCAGCTTTCCTTCTGGCGCACATTGCCAACTGGCAGGAACTTGAATTGATTCCCGGACCAACTCATGTGTATTTCGGCGGGCGTTACGTAGGAATGTCGCGCATTGATACACGTAATGTTTCTGACACACTCAGCCTTTCCTTCGGTCGTGATGACAAGGTGGTTGTAATGCGTAAACTGAAGCAGGAGATGAGCGTGAAGCGTGTGATGGGGAATACAAAACGTGAATCCTATTTGTATGAAATTGCCGTGCGGAATAACCGGAACGTACCGGTGAAGATCAAGATCTACGACCAGGTGCCCATCTCTCAAAGTAATGATATCAGCGTCGTTGTCGACCAGCTTTCGGATGGAATAAAAGATGACCTGACCGGTGAAGTGACCTGGGAATTGAACATCCCATCAGGAGGTGTTCAGGGCAAGGAAATCGGATATACAGTGAAGTATCCGAAGGACGCGAACGTTACATTGAAACGTTACCGAACGGTAAATGCTTATATGTTCTAAATCTTCGACAGGATACAGGAAATGAATAAAGCCCCTGCAATTCATGTGGGGGCTTTGCAATTTTCTTGATAATTTCGCGTTTCTACGCAGGGAAATGATAAAAAAGACACTCTTTATATTGGGAATTTTCTGGTCGATGGGATGCAGTGCGCAGTTTCACACGGGAGCATCACGATCAGAACTGGGAATCATGCTCGGTGGTTCGACGTACCTGGGAGACTTGAACCAGTTTATTCCTTTCAAGCGAACACATCCGGCAGGGGGTATTTTGTACCGTTACAATGTCAATCCAAGAATGGCGGTGCGTGTAAATGCCACTTATGGGACTGTGAGTGCTGTGGATGCCGAATCTACGGAGCCTTTGAATAAACAACGCAACCTGAGCTTTTACTCGGATATCTATGAAGTGGCGGCGGGTGTCGAATTCAATTATTTTCCATTTCAGTTAGGTCACGACCGCTATCGGGGAACGGCCTATATCCTTGCCGAGATCGGTTTATTCCGCATGAACCCGAAGACAGAGTACAATGGTTCTATGGTGGCTTTGCGACCTTTGGGAACGGAAGGTCAGGGAACTTCACTGAACTCAAAGAAACACTACAGTCTTACACAGTTATGCATTCCGTTGGGTGTCGGCGCGAAGCTTTCGCTTGGACGTCGTGCCGGTTTGAATTTCGAGATCGGAATTCGCAAGACATTTACCGATTACCTGGATGATGTCGGTGCCGACGGCTATGCTGATCCGGAAGTGTTGGCAGCAGAAAGCGGTCCCCTGGCGGCAGCTTTGTCCAATCGCTCGGGAGACCGATACGGAAGGCGCGGGAATTCTGCTACGAAAGACTGGTACATTTTTGCCGGAGCGATGGTGACTTTCTCTCTGGGGAATCCGGCGAAGTGTATGTATAGAAACTAAAAACCCCGGTTGTTCACCGGGGCTTTCCAAATTATCTTTTCGGATCAATGATTGTGATCATGTCCGTCACCTTCATGGTGTTCGTGCTGCTGAATCTCTTCGGTCGGAGCTTTCATGTCCACCATCTCAATTTCAAATACGAGGTCAGCATAAGGAGGAATGGCTCCCGGTCTTCCCTGTGGCCCGTAAGCCGCATAATAAGGGATGATCAGTTTTGCTTTTCCACCTTTTCCTAACATGGCCAGACCTTCTTCAAATCCGGGGATCATACGCTGCTCCATGAACTTAAATACCATCGGCTGACCACGGTCGTAAGATGCGTCAAACTTCTCACCACTTTTACGGAATGTCCCTTTGTAATGCACGGTGAGTGTAGCGCCTTTCTCCGCTTTAGCAGGTCCACCGGCATCCTGAACTACGTAAACAAGTCCGGAAGCAGATTTTTGCGCTGCAGGATCTGTCTTCAATACTTCCTTGTACATGAATTCACTGTATTCTTCCTGCGACATGGCAGCAATCTTGTCGAATTCCGCTTTTTTCGCAGCTTCTTCTTCCTGAATTTTCTTGCGAATGGCTGCAAATTGTTCGGTTGCATTCCACTTCTTGGCGTCTTTTCCTTTACGGATGATACGCACTTTTGTCATCACATCATTCTGTTCGATCGCGTTAACAACATCCTGTCCGGAAATTACATGACCGAATACGCTGTGTTTTCCATCCAGCCACGGAGTTTCTTTGTGCGTAATGAAGAACTGACTTCCGTTGGTGTTCGGCCCTGAGTTCGCCATGGAAAGAATGCCTGGCCCTGAGTGACGCAGTGAATCATGGAATTCGTCGTGGAAGCGGTGCTTCGGGCCTCCGGTTCCATTTCCTTCCGGGTCACCACCCTGGATCATGAAATCAGCAATGACACGGTGAAACTTCAAACCGTCGAAAAAAGGTGCGTCGTAAACAATGCTATCGTCAACTGTGAATTTTCCTTCAGCCAGACCAACGAAGTTAGCTACGGTCATTGGTACTTTCTGGTATTCCAACTGTATAAGGATCACCCCTTTGGAAGTGGTGAATTCAGCGTACATTCCTTTTTCCAGTTTTGGCTTCTTGGCTTTCTTCTCTTTGCCTCCATCTCCTGCAAAAGCAGTTGTGATCAGGGCAAAAGACAGTAAGGTCATCAATAATTTCATCATACTTTTTCTTTTGAGCGTTAAAAATAGAGATTTAATCTACGGGATCAAAAGCGATGCCGAAATAAACGGAGGATCAATTCCGGTGGTCGATACCCCACAGCATTTTATTGCGGATCGTGTCCAGGAAGTTGTTGTCCTCAAACTTGATCACGTTGATCATGTAATCGGCTTTGTGTACGATCACTTCTTCCTGCTGACGGATCACGGTAGAGCTTCCGTCAAGGCTCATAAGATAGGTGCGGTTACGCCCTTCAATGCTGAGTTTGATTGGCATGTGATCCGGAACAACCATCGGGCGCACGTTCAGATTGTGCGGCGCGATTGGAGTGAGGATGTGAACCTGGCATCCCGGGGTAATGATCGGCCCGCCGCAACTAAGGCTGTATGCGGTTGATCCCGAAGGCGTCGCTACGATCAAACCGTCTGCCCAGTAGGAGTTCAGGTATTTGCCATCGAGCGAAGCGTGCACGGTGATCATGGAGGATGAATCCTTTTTCTGGAGCGTAATCTCGTTCAGGGCAACATTGTCGCTACCGAAATGATTGCGCTCGGTTTCCACACGTATCAACGAACGTTTCTGGTATACGAATTCCTTTTTTCGGACGAGATCCATGGCTTCCTGGATGTGATCCTTGGAAATATTGGCAAGGAACCCTAGTCGTCCGGTATTGATCCCCATCACGGGGACACCGGAATCCCTTACGTATTTGACGTTTTGAATGAAGGTGCCGTCACCACCCAGGCTGAAGCTAAGATCAATTCCTGATTTGAAGTCTTCGTGTGAAGTGAACTCGGTTGTATTTTCCGAGAGCCCGGCTTTTTTGATCAGGAGTTGCTTCAGGTTGTGTTCGATCACCGGAGTCCAGCCGAAATCATGCAGAATAGCAAGCAATGCTTTGTAGTATTCGATATTCTGACGGGTAACTTTACGACCGAAAATGGCAACGTTCATGCTAGAGATTCAAGTAGTTCATCAACGCATCGTAGCGGAAACGAAGATCTTCTTCATGTTCGCTTTTCTGGAAAGACGCTTTGATCACGTAATCGTATCGTTCAAAGGTACGAATTATCCTATCCAGTTCTAATTTGTTGATTTTCAGTGTCACCTCGATGTTCGTCGAGTCCGGTGAGCTCATAATGTATGAACTCAGGATCTTGGCATCATTGCTTTCAACAATCTGGGCAATCTGCGCCATTGAATAGTCGGTAGCTGCCAGTTCAAGTACGATGATTCCTCCGGCTTCTTTGATACTTCCGGTATTGGCAATCAGCGACATCAGGTGCTGTACGGTGGTGCAACCGAGGTATTGTTCCTGCTTATCCAGGATCGGAATAACCGTCAATTTGGCTTCCGCGACCTTCGCCAGAACCTGGTAAATGTGATCGGAAGCCAGAGAATAAGGGCGTGGAAGATGTTGGAACAGCTCGTCCAGTGTCTTGTCGAGGTCCATTTTGTCAAGGACATCGGATTCGGACAGAACGCCTACAAAATTGCCGTTCTTCAGGACCGGAAGATGCGATACTTTGAATTCTTCCATCCAGTTCAGGGCCTTGTCTCCCGTATCTGTATGTGTCAGAGGAGGAATTTCGGCAGTTATCAGGTCAATGGCTCTCATTGCAATCGCTAAAGTAGTATAATCCTTAGTAAGTTCTTACTTTTGCGAAGACAAAAATTCTGCCATAAAATGACCAAACTAAGCGTCAATGTTAACAAGATCGCGACGCTCCGGAATGCACGGGGCGAGGATGTTCCGAATGTGGTACAGGTGGCCCTTGATTGCGAACGTTTCGGGGCAGATGGAATTACTGTCCACCCGCGCCCGGATGAGCGACATATTACGCGCAAGGACGTGTTTGATCTGAAGGCAGTCGTTACTACCGAATTCAATATTGAAGGTTATCCGGATCAACGTTTTATGGACCTGATCCGCGAAATCCGACCGGAGCAGGCGACTCTGGTGCCGGATCCACCGGATGTGCTGACATCGAATGCCGGTTGGGACACTGTTGCACACCAGGCGCTGCTTTCCGAACTCACGGCAGAACTTCGTTCACTGGGTGTACGTTCGTCCATTTTTGTGGATACTAACCTGAAGAACATAGAATATGCTGCGAAGACCGGGGTAGACCGGGTAGAACTGTATACCGGACCGTATGCCAAAGAATTCAGTGATGATCCGAAACGGGCGATTGCACCTTATGTGAAAGCTGCTGAACTGGCCCGTGATCTCGGGTTGGGGTTGAATGCCGGGCATGATCTCAGTCTGGATAATCTGCGTTTTTTCAAGGAGCACATTCCCTTTCTCGATGAGGTATCGATTGGTCATGCATTGATTTCCGATGCCCTCTACCTGGGGTTGGAGAACACAGTCCGTCGTTACAAATATTTGCTAAGGGATTAACGAAGTACGATTCGGCCAAGTTTGGCTGAAATTAATTTTTTTACCTGCTCCAGCGCTACTTGTTCGGCCATCAGGTCCATCAATGTTTCGTCAGGTAATTCGTCACCAACGGTTTGCAATTCATGCTGGATCTCGAGAATCCGCTTTTCCACTTTGGAAGCTTTGAATGCATAAATGGAGCCCATCACAGCCTGCTGCAATTTATCACTTTCCGATTGGGTATAGATGTTGTGCCGGGCAACCCAGTTCGGGCTGAGTTCGTGTTGGTTCATTTCCACTTCCGTCACGAACTGTACAATTTCCTGATCTTCCAACCGCTGGAAATAGCTCGGTTTCAGTAAAACGTTCTCCTGCATAGAATCCAGAATCATCTGGTGCATGCGATTAAACAAGGGCCGATCAAAAACAAGTTCATCCACAGCCAATTCATGACAAATGAGCTCTGTTACGCTGGTTTCGATGCGCTCTTTCTGGCCATTCTCACCGATTTGCTCGGTAGTAACTGCCATAGGCCCGTACAGCACCAGGATCCGCATCAGGTCGTATTCATTTGGATCGTCGGAAATGGCCGGTTTTTTAGCTGTCTCGGCCTGTACGGGTTTTTCCGTTAGTTGCGGAGTGGGAATGTCCCGAATTTCAGGAGCATTGTGTTGACGGGCCAGGCTATCTTGCCGCAATTTGAGCAACTCACTGGACAGTACCTGCTCGTTCATGTCAAAACGCTGCGCGATCGATTGCAGGTATACGTTGCGAGTGATCTGATCGGGAATCAGGGAAACGGAGTGGACAATATCCTTGATCAGCTCTGCCCGTTTGATCGGATCATTTTCTCCATGCCCAAGCAGGATGTCTGCCTTGAAGGAAATGAAATCCTGTGTGTGATCCTTGATGTATTCTTCCAACTCAGTTGAACTTACTGCTTTGGAGTAGGAGTCGGGATCTTCTCCTTCCGGGAACAACACCACTTTCACATTCATTCCTTCTTCGAGGATGAGGTCGATACCCCGGAAAGAAGCCTTGATTCCCGCCGCATCGCCGTCGTAGAGAATGGTAATGTTCTTCGTATATCGTTTAACGAGCCGGATCTGTTCGCGGGTCAATGAAGTTCCTGAGGAAGAGACCACATTCTGAATCCCGGCCTGGAACATGCTGATCACGTCTGTATATCCTTCGCAGAGGAAGCATTCATCGTATTTGATGATGTCGCCTTTGGAAAAGTGAAGTCCGTAAAGAATCTCACTTTTGTTATAGATGATACTTTCGGGGGAGTTGAAGTATTTGGCGATCTTTTTCTCCGTGCTCAACGTTCTTCCTCCGAATCCGAGGATACGACCGGAGACACTATGGATCGGGAACATAACCCTTCCGCGGAAGAAATCGAAATGGCGATCATCTTTTGTTTTGGTTACCCCAACGCGCTCCAGGTACTCCAGTTTGTAGCCTTTTTCCAGGGCGGCTTTGGTAAAATCATCGCCTTTGTTGAGGCAATAGCCCAACTGAAATTTCTCAATGATCTCCGGGCGAAAGCCGCGTTCCACAAAATAGGAGAGGCCGATCTTTTTTCCTTCATCCGTTTCGTGGAGGTTGTGAACAAAGTGATCACGTGCAAACTCATTGATGATGTGCAGACTTTCCCGTTCCGAAATAGCTGCCAGTTCTTCTTCCGTAGCCGGTTGGTCGTCCGGAATCTGGATGCCATATTTGTCTGCGAGCCAGCGTAGTGCTTCAGGGTAGGAATAATGTTCCTTTTCCATCAGGAATGTGACGACTGTTCCTCCTTTTCCTGTTGAAAAGCACTTGAAGATCTGCTTGGCCGGCGAGACCACGAACGATGGCGTTTTTTCGTCGGTGAACGGGCTTAGTCCCTTGAGATTGGAACCGGCGCGTTTTAACTGTACAAATTCCCCCACGACTTCCTCAATACGGGCCGTCTGCATGATATCATCGATGATATGCGGAGGAATTTTAGCCATTAATCGTTGTTGTCGGGATAACCGTAGTCTTTTTCAGTGTCCAGTTCCCCGGTTGGTTTATAGGTTTTCCATATACCAACCTGTACATCATTCTGATATTCTCCCACGTAAAAAATAGCGCCGTTCTCATACTTTACTACGGAATGTCCGTGTTTCAAACCGTGCTCGTACATGGTGGTCGAGATGTTTGTGCCCTTCTCGTTGTAAAAGAACCATTGACCGTGGCGTTTTCCCTGCTCATCCTGAGGCCCCTGAAACTTAATCTGTTTTTTACCGGGGTAGTACTCGGTGTAAACATTCTTTTCAATTACGATGAGGTCTTTCTTGTCCACCGGACCTGGATTTTCCGTCGTATCCTCAGTGATCTTTTCTTCAGGTTCCTGGGCTTTACAGCCAGCCAATAAGGCGCACATTCCAATCAATGCAACAAAATACCGCATAATTATTTCTTTCGTGTGGTTGTATATTCGACGAGCCCGATCACCGCTTTTTTAGCCTCCGAATCAGGAATGTCGGTCAGGCAGGCGAGGGCTTGCTCTTTGTATTCATTCATCTTTTGGCGGGTGTATTCGATCC
>JBNKYR010000066.1:0-16046 GCA_050300995.1 Crocinitomicaceae bacterium
TCCGAAGGTGGTGCCACCTTGAATATAATATCGCAGGCAAAAATCTCCTTTTTGTTGTAGCAGATCTCTGCTCCTGCTTCGCTATAATCGTTGTCAGTAAAATTCGCGCCTTCCCCACTTCGGGTTTCCACCTTTACGCGATGTCCGTTTGCTACCAGCACCGAAACAGTCTCCGGCACAAGTGCCACGCGACGTTCCTGAAATGAAGTTTCTTTTGGAATTCCGATATACAGACTGCCCTTCTTTCTGGCAATTTCCAACATCTCTTCTTTTGGAAGCAAACTGCCTTGCTGCATCAGCTGCTTCAAAATCTCCGGGTCCGTAATCATAAATGAACGGTTAAGGTTCTGGTTTCGTCTTCGTTTTTACGAATATACGACCAAATCACGTTATCCGGAAGCAGATTGCGTATTTTTTCCGGCCACTCAATGAAGCAGATATCGCCCGAGTAGAGCATTTCCTCAATCCCGATATCAAGGGCTTCGGTTTCGTCGTTAATCCGATATAAATCAAAGTGATAGATCTTTCCGAACATTTCACTGTCGTACACATTCACCAGCGAATAGGTTGGCGACCCTTCCGTGCCCTGAACTCCCATCGCCCGGAGCAAAGCTGTGATAAAGGTGGTTTTACCTGCTCCCATTTCGGCATCAAAAGCGAAAACCTTCCGGTGGCCTGCCAGTTCCAGAAAACGAACGGCGGCTCCCGGCAAATCTGACAGTGATGCAATTTCAATAACTTCCCCTCTGTTCATGCTACAATCTTACCGATTGTACCGGAAAAAGTTGCAGGAAAATTCAATTTTATCCTGAATCAGGAATGAAAATACACTGGCCGGAATTATTTACTTCGGATCAAGCTCCACATAAGGGATCAACAACTCCTCCATGGAAACACCTCCATGCTGAAAGGTATTGTTGTAATAATTGACGTAGTGGTTGTAATTGTTCGGGTACACGAAATAGTCCGTTCCGCGTGCAAAAACATATTCACTGGACAGTTTCGATTTCGGTAGAAAAGCTTCCTGCGGATCCCTGACCTGGAAAACATCCTTTTCCTTGTACGACAAATTACGCCCTGTCTTGTAACGGAGGTTGGTATTCGTACTACGCTCCCCAACGATCTTCACCGGATTCGTCACACGAACCGTTCCGTGGTCTGTGGTGATGATTAGTCGTTTACCGGCTTCCGCGCACTTGCGTACCAGATCGTGCAGCGGAGAATGTTCAAACCATGAAACAGTCAGCGAACGATACGCCTGCTCATCATCCGCCAGTTCCCGGATCACCTCCATTTCTGTGCGGGCATGTGAGAGCATATCCACGAAATTATAAACGACCACATTCAGACGATTATCCAATAACTGATTGAAATTGTCAGCAAGTTTCTTTCCGGAATTCAGGTTCGTGATCTTGTTGTACGACCATTTGAAATTCCTTCCCAGACGTCGGAGGTTTCCTTCCAGAAGTTCCTTTTCGTGCATATTCTTTCCACCTTCGTCTTCTTCACCAACCCACAATTGCGGGCTCACCTTGGCAATCTCGGAAGGCATCATTCCGGCAAAAAAGGCATTACGGGCATATTGCGTTGCTGTCGGAAGAATGGAAAACACCACCTCTTCGGTTCTTACAGCATAATATTTCGAAAAGATCGGACTCAGCACTTTCCACTGGTCGTAACGCAGGTTATCAATCACAAGCAGAAAGACGTCTTTCTCATCCAAATGAGGGTTGATCCGGTTCTTGAAAAGCGTGTGAACCATTTGAGGCCCCTCTTCGGTTCCGTTCAGCCAATCGAGGTAGTTGTCCTCAAAGAATCTGCAAAAGAGCGAATTCGCTTCCTGCTTCTGCATGGCCAGGATCTCCTGCATGCCCTTTTCTTCCACTTTACTCAATTTCAACTCCCAGTAGACGAGTTTTTCAAAAACTTCCGTCCATTCTTCCAGATCCAGTCGACCGTTGAGCTGCATTCCCAATTCCCTGAACTCCTGCTGATAATCGGAATTGGCCTTTTGGGAAACGAGTTTACTCTGGTCAAGATTTTTCTTGATGGAAAGCAGGATCTGATTCGGATTTACCGGTTTAATCAGGTAATCGGCAATGTTACTTCCGATCGCCTCTTCCATGATGTGCTCCTCTTCACTTTTAGTGATCATCACCACCGGCACGTATGGCTTCGCCTGTTTGATACGCACCAACGCATCAAGACCTGAAATCCCCGGCATGTTCTCATCCAGGAAAATGATATCGAAATCCTGTTCGTTGTTTCTATCTACGGCCGACGAACCATTGTTCACAGTCACCACTTCATAGCCCTTTGATTCAAGGAAAAGAATGTGTGGTTTCAATAATGTGATTTCATCGTCAGCCCATAAGATGCGTATCTGCATGTGCTTATTATTTTTTAGTTTTGACTCGGACTTAAAAGTATTGATTTGCGAGCAATAGTCGTGGGAAATAACAAGAAGAAAATATTTAACGACCCCGTTTACGGATTTATTTCAATTCCGCACGAAATAATTTTCGACGTAATCGAACACCCATATTTTCAACGTCTCCGCAGAATCAAACAACTCGGATTGACTCACCTGGTCTATCCGGGAGCGCTACACACCCGGTTTCACCATGTGTTGGGTGCCATGCATCTCATGGACAAAGCCGTAGCCAATATTCGCCGGAAAGGACACGAAATCACCGAAGAAGAAGAAAAGGCGGTTTTACTGGCCATTTTGCTCCATGATATCGGTCACGGACCTTTTAGCCATGCATTGGAGCACGATATTGTTCGCAATGTCAGCCACGAAGAGATTTCCTGCTATTTCATTGAGCGCTTAAGCGCGGAATTCAATGGTGCGCTTGACCTTGCTCTTCGCATCTTTAAAAACGATTACCCGAAGAAATTTCTGTACCAACTCGTTTCCAGTCAATTGGACATGGACCGCATGGACTACCTGAACCGCGACAGTTTCTACACCGGGGTGAGTGAAGGTAAAATCGGAAGCAGCCGGATCATTGAAATGCTCAATGTGGTAAACGGTGAGCTTGTTGTTGAAGAAAAGGGTATTTACTCCATCGAGAAGTTCATCGTGGCACGTCGGATCATGTACTGGCAGGTGTATCTCCACAAAACTGTGGTAGCTGCCGAATTCATGATCATTCATGTGTTGCGCCGGGCCAAGGAATTGTTGAAAGAAGGTCAGAAGCTTTTCGCCAGCCCAGCCCTGCTCTATTTTATGAGCAACGAAATTACCGGTCAGGATTTCCGGGAGCAACCGGAAGTGTTGGATCAGTTTGCTCAACTGGATGACTTTGACATCCTCGGAGCCATCAAGGTTTGGCAGTTCCACGAAGACAAGGTTCTCTCCGAACTTTCCCGAAGAATCATCAATCGCCAGCTCTTTAAAATTGAAGTCGCCAAAGAACCATTCAACGAGGCCCGTATTGCTGATACAAAGGCGATGGTCCGGGAAAATCTGCAGCTTACCGATGATGAGATCGACCACTTCGTGTATTCAAATGTACTGACCAATAACGCATACAACGAGGACAAGCAGAACATTAATCTTTTAATGAAATCGGGAAAGATCGAAGAATTGTCAAGAGCGTCAGACAATCTCAACATCTCGGCATTAACCAAACCGGTTGAAAAATACTTTTTGAGTTATCCTCGTTTCTAAGCGCTGATTACTGGCGTTTCAGCTTTCCTTCCTTCCAGTCTTTGACCAGCTTGGCCCAGGCATAAGGGTTCAACAGGTTGTTGGCAGGCAATTGATTGTTGGTATACAACTTTGTATTGTACATATACTGAGAGGTACCGTATGCCAGCGAAGCATCTCCCTCAAGACGAGCTGCCACGAAAGCCAGGCTCTCTCCTGACAACTCACGCTGTGCCCGACGGATCGCGTCATCATACGGTTGCATGTCCACAAACGCCCGCGCAAACTCTTCCCGTGAAGGCCACGGGTAAACATCTACCGACGGAAGGTTCAGGGTATCCTTCTGCATCATGTGAATGATCGAATAACGCTTATCCGTAAGCGTGTCCGGCACCACATAATTGGAAGTCTTATGTCCGTAAAAAGAAAAATACAGCGTATCACCCGGAAAAGCCACCATGGAAAAGAATCCGTAAGAATCGGCTACAACCCCACGACGGATCGTTTTATCGAATACCGTTGTATAAGGCATCGGCTCCAGATCGTCTTCGGAAACAATCACCCCGGACAACTGGATCATGTTCGAATCCGGTTGCTTAAAGCGGTCTGATTGCGCTGAAACGTTCAACGCCATGAAAAACGAAATGATGATCAGTACTTTTTTCAAATGCTCGTGCTTATCGTTTAACAAGTGTACATAATATAATCAAAATTCACATAAGATTTTTGATTTCTTTAACAAAAGAACCTCACGTCAACACTGGTAATCAGGTACATTTAACGGATCCCCGGATTTCTCGTCCTATTCTCTCGCATTCATAAAGCATTCTAAGAAATTATCTCTAAATTTGCAGGAATTTATTTTTACAATAGGTTCAATATGTCTCTTTCCAATCTCGCACAAATCAAAGAAGGTCTGACCTACGATGATGTGTTATTAGTCCCTGCTTACTCGCAGGTATTACCCAAAGATGTACAACTTCATAGCAAGATCACCCGAAATATCGAGGTGAAGACGCCTATCGTTTCTGCAGCAATGGATACCGTTACTGAAGCCAACCTCGCCATTGCCATTGCGCAGCAGGGAGGAATCGGTGTGATCCACAAGAACATGTCGATCGAAGCTCAGGCCTTGCAGGTTCGAATGGTGAAGCGCTCGGAAAGTGGAATGATCCTCGACCCGGTAACGCTTTCAAAGGATGCCCTTGTATCGGATGCCCTTAAATTGATGAGCGAGAATAAGATTGGGGGAATTCCGGTTATTGACAAGAACCATGTACTGATCGGAATCGTGACCAACCGCGACCTTCGTTTCGAGAAGAACAAGAAACGTCCGATTGTGGAGGTAATGACTTCCGAAAACATTATTACGACTACCGAAAATACCGACCTCGTAACCGCTGAAGAAATTCTTCAGGCCAACAAAATCGAGAAGCTGCCGGTTGTTGATGAAAATAACAAACTAATCGGGCTCATTACATTCCGTGACATTATTAAAGTAAGAGAACACCCGAATTCATGTAAGGATAGTTACGGACGCCTTCGCGTTGCCGCTGCCGTTGGTGTAACAAATGATACCCTGGAGCGCGTGGATGCGCTTGTTGCAGCAGGCGTTGATGCCGTAGTGATTGACACGGCTCACGGACATACGGAGGGGGTGGTTGTGAAATTGAAAGAAGTAAAAGCGAAATATCCGAATCTGGATGTGATCGTTGGAAATATTGCGACTCCGGAAGCTGCCAAATTCCTGGCTGATGCAGGAGCGGATGCGGTGAAAGTGGGAATCGGTCCTGGATCGATTTGTACCACCCGTGTGATTGCCGGTGTGGGGGTTCCACAGTTGACTGCAGTGAACGATGTGGCGCTTGCTTTGGAAGGAACAGGGGTTCCTGTTATTGCCGATGGCGGGATCCGTTATACAGGTGACATCGTAAAAGCAATCGCTGCCGGAGCTGACACCGTAATGATTGGCTCAATGTTTGCCGGAGTGGAGGAATCTCCGGGAGAGACAATCATCTACCAGGGACGTAAATTCAAGACCTATCGTGGAATGGGATCATTGGAAGCCATGCAGAAAGGATCAAAGGACCGTTACTTCCAGGAATCGGAAGATGACATCAAGAAACTGGTTCCGGAAGGAATTTCAGGACGTGTCCCTTTCAAAGGTCAGCTCAATGAAGTAATGTACCAGATCATTGGAGGACTTCGTTCCGGAATGGGATATTGCGGTGCGCAGGATATCGACACCCTGAAAGGATCGAAGTTCGTGCGCATCACCAGTGCAGGTGTTCATGAGAGCCATCCGCATGATGTCACAATTACCCGCGAGGCACCAAACTATAGCATTAAATAATTCGTCACGCTGTTGAACTCGTGTGAATGATGTATTTTTAGGACCCTAAAAACAAAACTGAAAATGAAAAGAATTGTATTAGCGCTTACACTGTTTGTGGGACTGAACGCTTTCAGTCAGAATGATCCGGTGATTATGACCATTGACGGCAAAGCCATTACAAAGTCGGAATTTCTCCAGATCTACCTCAAGAACAACAACGATCCGAAATACGACAAGGCCGCTTTGGATGATTACATGGAATTGTTCAAGAAATTCAAATTGAAGGTAGCCGAAGCGGAAGCACTTGGTTATGATACTATTCCAAAGCTCGTGAAAGAGCTGAATGGCTACAAAAAGCAATTGGCACTTCCTTATATGATCGATTCTGCGAAAAATGAATCGCTTGTAAAAGAGGCCTACGACCGCACGAAAAACGAAGTACGTGCTTCACACATCATGTTGAAGATCTCTCCGAATGCCACTCCTGAAGATACACTTCGTGTGTACAATCAGTTGATGGACATGAAGAAGCGCATCGAGAATGGTGAAAGCTTCGAGTCCGTAGCAAAAGGAAAAGGAGGATCCGAAGACCCGTCCGTTACACAAAATGGTGGCGACCTTGGCTACTTCACAGCATTCCAGATGGTTTACCCCTTCGAGGAGATGGCCTACACTACTCCGGTTGGAAAAGTGTCAATGCCGTTCCGTACACGATTCGGATACCACATCCTGAAAGTAACAGACAAGCGTCCGGCCCGCGGAACGATCGAAACAGCGCACATTATGGTTGCGATCGACAAGAAAGCCGGTGATGAAGGTGAAGCAGCAGCAAAAGCGAAGATCGATGAGATCTATGGTCTGCTCACCGGCGGAGAAGATTTCGAAACGCTGGTTGAAAAATATTCTGATGACCCATCAACCAATTCCAAGAAAGGAGTACTTCCTGCTTTCGGTACGGGAACATCAACGCGAATGGTTCCTGAATTCGAAGAGGCCGCTTTTGCATTGGAAAATGATGGCGATTTCAGCCAGCCGATTCGTACCAACTACGGATGGCACATTGTAAAACGTCTGAACCTGAAACCGGTTCCTTCTTTCGAAGAAATGAAAAAAGGCCTCGAAGGAAAAGTTGCGAAAGACGAGCGCGCAAAATCAACCCAAAGTTCATTTGTTGCCAAGCTGAAGAAAGAGTACGGGTTCAGTGACAAGAGCAAGAAAACTATTAGCTGGTTCTACAGCAGCATCGACTCCAGTTACTTTCTTGGTCGTTGGACTGCAGAGGATCTGAAAAGTGACAAACCAATGTTCACACTTGACGGTAAATCATACGGACAGAAGAACTTTGCGGATTTCCTCAAAGCGCACTACCGCGGTATGCGTCAGGACGATGTAAAGAAAGTTGTTGATCAGCAATACGAGAACTGGGTAAAGCAAAGCGTTCTTGATTACGAAGAATCCAAGCTTATTGATAAATACCCGGCTTACCGCGCCCTGGTTACGGAATACCACGACGGAATTCTTCTGTATGAAGTGATGTCGGACATGGTATGGAACAAGGCCATGAAGGACACTACCGGATTGCAGCAATTCCACGAAGCGCATAAGAACGACTACCAGTGGGGACGTCGTGTGGATGCTGATGTCTACGAGTGTTACACAAAAGAATCTGCTGATAAAGCCTTTGAGATTCTGAAGAACGATACTATTCAACCGTCGTATGTTGTGAAAACAATCAACGGTGATTCGGAACTGAACATTCGTCACCGTAACGGTAAGTTCGACCTTGAAAAGACCAGCTATCTCAAGAACACGAACCTTGCAAAAGGTTTGAATGCAGCTTTCGAGTCGGAAGGTAAATTCTATGTGGTAAAAGTGAATGAATTGCTTCCTCCGGGATTGAAAGAATTCCACGAAGCAAAAGGTGCCATCACTTCCGATTACCAGAATTACCTCGAAAAGGTTTGGTTGGAAGAACTTGCGAAGAAGCATAAAATCACTGTAAATACAGATGTACTCTACTCTCTTGGAAAGTAAGTACACTTCATATTACCTGCGGGCTGGCATTCGTGCCAGCCTGTTTTGTTTCATACTGGCACTGACATCCTGCGGTGACAATGAAAAAGTGGTCGCCTCGGTCGGCGAAGTAGAGTTAACCGAAAGCGATGCCTATGTTCTGATGAAACACCAGGGAATCGATCCGAAAGACGATGAACAGTACCGGGAATTTCTGCAAAACTGGTGCGAAAACGAAGCCCTGAAGGCGGAAATGAAACTTGAGCATCCGGAAGACTGGGCGCTAATCCGTCTGCGTACCGATGCCTTTGCCGGTGATCTCTCCCGCCTTTACCTCGAGGAAGCACTGCTCAAAAAAGACCTCGATACCGTGGTCAGTAATGAGGAAATCGAGCAGTACTACACTTCCCACAAAGAGGAATTCATCCTTCAGGATTACATTGTTAAAGCACTGTATTTCAAGATTCCGGTTGAAACAGATTTTAAATCCGACGATATCCAGACTGCGTTCCTGTTAAAAAATGATAAAGACCTCATCAAAGTAAATTCTTATGCTAAACTTTATGCAGAGAATTATCATTTCAACGATTCGTCGTGGGTGTATTTTTCGGAAATTGCAAAAGATATTCCCGTGACAAAATACAACGTGGATAACCTCGTATTAAACAGAAGTAAAACCTATTTTTCAGATGATCAGTTCACGTACTTCATCAACATCATGGACTTCAAACTGAAAGATGAAGCTCCACCGATGGAGTTCCTGCGCAATGAGATTAAAAATATCATTGTGGCTCAACGCCTGCAGGATCTGATTGAAAAGAACGAAACAAAATTGATCGAACGGATAAAAGCGAAACATGAAATTACGATTCACATTTAGCCTCTTACTTCTTACTGCACTGAACGCCGGTGCTCAGGAAAAGGTGATCGATAAGATTGTTGCCCAGGTTGGCGACAACGTCATTTTACTGTCAGATGTACAGGCTCAAAAGATCCAGGCCCTTCAGGCTGGTGTGGAGGTCTCCAAAAACACGGACTGCCAGATCATCGAAGATCTGATGTATCAATACCTGTTGTTGAATCAGGCGAAACTCGACAGTTTGGAGATTACCGACCAGCAAGTGGATGCGGAAATGGAAAATCGTCTGCGTGTCATTGAAAGCCAGATCGGCGGTCGTGAAGCAATGGAAAAATTCTATGGTAAGACGACAACACAAATCAAGCAGGAATTTCGTCCGATCATCAAGGATCAGTTGCTTTCCCGTGAAATGGAGCATGAACTCACCAAAGATGTAAATGTTACCCCGCGTGAAGTTGAAACTTTTTACAAGAGTCTCCCCTTCGACAGTATTCCGCTGATCAATGCACAGTTGAGCTTCCAACAGATCGTTTTGTACCCAAGCATTACCGCTGAAGATAAGCGTCGTGCTTACGATAAACTGAAAGATATTCGCAACAAGATCGTGCGCGAAGGAAAATCTTTCTCAACGCAGGCGCGGATCAACTCCATGGACCCGGGAAGTGCCGCAGAAGGAGGTACCCTTACCGCAACCCGAGGAATGATGGTGCCACAATTTGAAGCAGCCGTATTCAATCTTGAGCCGGGAGACATCTCGGATATCTTTGAAACGGAATATGGCTATCACATTGTAAAACTCAACGAACGCAAAGGAGACAACTACGTATGTCAGCACATTCTGATCATTCCGGAATTCAGCAATGACGCCCTTGAAAAGGCAGCGTACCGAATGGACACTTGCTATCAGGAATTGATCAACCGTGACATCACATGGGAAGATGCCGTATCGAAGTATTCGAATGACGAATCCACCAAACAAAACAAAGGGATCATTACCAACCCGATCACCGGTGATCAGTTGTGGGATATGGAAGACCTCAACCAGGTGGATCAGCAAATCTATCTTCTCACGGATGAAATGGAAAAAGGAGACATTTCCAAGCCAAACCTGTATTACAATATTTTCGAGCGTAAGCAAGGAATCCGTGTTGTTCGGTTGATGAATCGTACCACTCCGCACCGCGCGAACCTGAAAGACGATTATGCCCTCATTAAGAGAGCAGCGGAAAATCAGAAAAAGCAGGAGATCATCCGGGATTGGACGCAAGACAATATCAGCAAGGCCTTTGTACGGATTGATGAGGAATATCAGAACTGCGAATTCCAAAACAGCTGGCTGGGAAGAGCGGATTGATACATGTACGTCGGCAACCAACATACCTCCACTACCACTGTCACGAAAGAACTTGATTTTCAATGCTCCCATTGTGGAACTACTTCCCGTGTGGCAGTAACAGGAGTTGGGCAGGGACGTGGTGCTAGCCCCTACTTTCTGGATGAAGATGGCGCCGCCGATCGTTCGCATAACCGCGCTCAGAAAGCAGCACTCAAAAATGTTCAGGAAACATTGAAGATCGCTCGTTGTCCACGCTGCGGGAAAACCAATTCCGAAGCCGTACGGAATTTCTGGCTGATCCAGGCTGCTAAAATACTGGGAGGCATTGCCTTTCTTCAGTTCCTCGGTTTTATCATCTACGGATTGGATAACAAATCATTTGTGTTCGTCATCTTCGGTGTCGTTAGTATACTTTACATTCCACTCATTTATTTCCTGGATATCCACTGGCGATGGAAAACCAAAGACGGTCGGGTCCAATATCTGGGAGAAGCAACACCTTTGGGAAACAAGTCAGACGACGGTTTTCTGAAAGGCTTTAATTATTAAATTTACGTTCCATTCAGAATTCAATACAATGTCAGATAAGGAAGGAATTGACCAGCTGGTTAGCCATTACAACGATTTAAAAACAGAGATCCACAAGGTGATCGTAGGACAGGATGATGTTGTCGATCAGGTACTGATTTCAATTTTTTCACGTGGACACTGCTTGCTCGTTGGGGTTCCGGGACTGGCTAAGACACTCCTGGTGAACACCATTTCCGATTGTCTCGGATTGAGTTTTAACCGAATCCAGTTTACACCGGATCTCATGCCCTCTGATATTGTCGGATCTGAAATCCTGGATGAAAACCGAAATTTCAAGTTCCTGAAAGGGCCGTTGTTTGCTAATATCATTCTCGCGGATGAGATCAACCGTACACCTCCGAAGACACAATCAGCGCTGCTGGAGGCCATGCAGGAACGCAAAGTAACGGCTTCGGGAACCACGTATGAACTTCCGTCGCCTTTCTTCGTGCTCGCTACGCAAAACCCGATTGAACAGGAAGGAACCTATCCCCTGCCTGAAGCGCAGCTGGACCGTTTCATGTTCAACATCTGGGTTGATTACCCGAGTTATGAGGAAGAGCTGGCTATCGTAAAGGCGACTACCACTGACATGAATATTAAGTTGAATCAGGTCCTTCACGGTGAAGATATCCTGCGTTACCAGGAATTGATCCGACGGATTCCTGTTGCAGATAACGTAATGGAATATGCTGTAAAACTTGTGGGAAGAACGCGAATTGGTAGCGATAGCGCACCCAAAGTGACCAAAGACTTCATTACCTGGGGAGCTGGACCGCGTGCTTCACAATATCTTGTGGTCGGCGCCAAGTGCCACGCTGCACTCAACGGTAAATACTCACCGGATATCGAAGACGTTCAGGCTGTTGCCAAACCGATCCTTCGTCACCGTTTAGTGCGAAACTACCGTGCCGAAGCGGAAGGTTTCAGCATGGATCGCATCATTGAAGAGTTGCTCTGATCATTCTTTCACCACCTTGAATATGCGGGTCACATTGTCTCCGCTCAGACGTAACTGATACATTCCAGAAGCCATTCCGCGCGTATCAATGACCGTCATATTCTGGTTTTTGTCAATCACCGACTGATACACAATCGTTCCCAGATTGTTGATCATTGTCACCTGCATTCCCGGACTTTTCGGGAAGTCACCGAATACAACATTCAATTCCTCACGCACCGGGTTCGGGAAAACACGAACTTCGTCATTGGCACAATCCAGATAAGTAACAGCCAGTACACGCACATTTCCGTCCTCCTCTACCTCAGACAAGCGATAGTAGGCGAACTCACGTTTGTTCGCATCGTCTACAAAACGGTACGAGTGCCCCGAAATATCACTCCCCTGCGCCTCTATCTGTCCGATTTGCACAAACTCCGCCTGATTATTTCCACGCTCAAGGATGAAATGGTCCACATTAATCTCCGTGTTTGTCACCCATTCACTCACCACGGACTCCCACTGACAGCCTACCTCAAAACTTAACAGTTCAGCTGCCAGGGGAGTCTGGTCACAGGCCGTGAGCTCACCGGCATTGTTAATGATCAATGAGTCGTTATTGCTGTCAACGATCAGGATCGGATACGACGCCGGAGCAGGTGAGTTTATACTTGTTGAATAGGGGCTTGCGTTCCAGGAAAACGAAGACTGTGAACAACTGGTAATCGTGTTTCCTGAACCGTCTTCACAGTGATTGTAAAAAATGAGAAAGTACACCGGAGTTCCTCCACATTGTGTGCAGGTAGCCGCACTGCTGATATTCACGGTATTGGTAACAGATGTCCCCGTGTACCATGAGTATGCGCCACTCCCCCCGGAAGCCGTGAGCGTTCCATTTGCTTCCTCACATACCGCAAGTGGAAGACCACACGGAATCACATTGATGATCTGTGAAGAACTTCCGCAAGGCAAGGTATACGTAATCAAATGAATTCCGACTCCCGCCAGGTTCGGATCAAAGTCCCCTCCAGCCGTAACACCCGGACCGCTGAACGTACCTCCCGGAGTTGCCGGGGTCAGCGAAACCACAGGATCGTACTGGCAGATTGTTTCCGGAACACAGAAGTTCGTGTTGCATGAATAACAGGTGTCGGTGAGCGGTGCACAAACTCCTGTCAGGGAATACGAACCAACGAAACCGTTTCGCACAGAACCATATGGATCACTTCCGACACCATTTCCTCCACAGGCCACTACCTCCCCATTGCTGTTTACACGGACGTCGAATACCCGATACGGCGTGGCAACAAAGTTGGTTCCTCCCGGGGTTGAAAGATCCGGATTGAACTTGTACACCCCGTTGGTTGAACCCACGTACACATTTCCACATTGATCCAGATCAATCCCCGCGTTTTTCAGACTTCTGTGCGAAAGAAACGAACTGATCTGTCCACTCGGAATGGAAATCTGGTTGATCACAGCCAATGTATTGAGATCCCGTCGCTGCAGCACATCTCCGAAAACCGTGTAAGCATAATTTTCATTCACACGGATCGCACGAATGCCGGAATTACTTTCGCTGTAACGCCAATCTTCACATTTGTAGTTGAGTGCCTTTCCGTGGTTCTCCTTGTACATTGTAGTCATTCCTGCTGCACACAAATTGAAATCGTCAGTCATGTATCCCACCGTATCCAGCGTTACGAAGTAGTACTTGTTGTTGAAGCCCGATGTGATCGAACGTACTTCCTGAATACTCGTAGGGATCGAAAACATTGCACCAGTAGCGATTTCCTGAGAATTCGTTACGTTTCCGTTGGCAACGTCAATGTCATACATGTATCCGCGAAGGGAGAACGTTCCACCTCCAGTACCTCCGACAACCAGTTTGGTCTGATCACAGTTAAAGGAAATGGACCAGAATTCATCCGTACAAAGGAAACACCCGTTTGGATTTCCATTGTTCCACTGCTGTACACCTGCCGTATTTACCTTCAGTATCTTGGCTGTCGAACCATTCGTTACGTACGAATTACCGGCATCATCTACCGAAAGTGTTCCCATCCAGGCAGTGGTATCATATCCTGTATTAAACTCCCATTGAAACCCCCCGGCACTATTGTACTTTGCCAGAGTAAGGTTGTCGACGCCACCAATGGTATAAACATTTCCGGAAGCATCCACATCCAGCTCCCAAACAACATCCCAGTCCAATACATAGTTGGGCTGCGAACCACCACCGAATACCGTGTACTGCCAGGGATCGATCACCAGCGGTCGGCCGGTATCGTAGCTCTCTAACTGAAAACCTACCTCGTTCGTGCCATTCACAACAAAGGAGGAAGTCACTATTTCCGAAGGGTTGTCCCCGTAATAACTCAGCGGAGGATCTTCCATGAAATCACCGAAAAGCGTATTGATTTTGAGTCGACCGTTATGTGTAAAGACTTCCCGGTCATAGATCATCTTCACCAGAGACGGATCAGCCCCCGGAGCCACCCGAATCGTATACTTGAGACCGCTTACCGGATGAAGCGTATATTCAATGTCTACTCCATCTACCACATCCCGGTAGATCACTTTCCCGAAACCCTGAACAAAATTATAGACCAGATCCGTACCCGCGCTGTCTTTCGATCCGCCATAGCAATTGTACCCCTGAAGCGAATCACCGGCAGTCAGATCAAGACTATTGCCAACGGTCCCCCATTGCATGGTAAATTCATCGGTTCTGTGGAGGAATTTGCCAAGAAGACGTTCTCGTTGTTTATAAGCGTAAACACTGGTATCGATCATAGCCTGCAATGAAGGTCGCACTGCCTTCGGGATCTTGCGAACTTCACGGAAAGCATATCGAATACCCGTTTCTCCAAAATAAACGCGGATTCCTGGAAGCTCTGCCACATAATGTACCGGGCCGGTTTCAGTGGTTGCTTCCTGGTCGTATTGTCCTACGTTTTCAACGAATAAATGCCTTTTTGCCGAGTAGTTCTCCCATTGCGCTTGCTGCCCATAAACAATTGGGATACAGAAAGTCAGTAACAGTAGAATGTTTCTCATAGTGGTTTTTTAGCGCGTTTTGTCCAAATGTATTCCCTTTGGTTAGAAAGCAACTAAAACGATTAAATTTTGAGGGGGAAGCCCTGACAAAAGTTTTATTCTTAACAAAAGTCTGGCTTTTTGTTGCCCTGAAACTTGCATAGGCGTTTTTCGTGCATATCTGGTAAACCGTTTAAGTGAGGCAACATGGTTACACCCCTTGAAAATCAAGGAATTTCGGCAATTGAAAATTTGTAAATCGGGCTGTATTGGCTACCTTTGTACTCCATTTTTTCAACCTGAACTGCTATGAAAAAATTCATCCTGACGATCGTAGCCGTCCTTTTTCATCTGCTTTCCTTCGGGCAGATGTCTGCCTACAGTTTCGAAGGAACGCTTTCCATCGAACAAAAAGAAGCGCTTGAGATGCGCTGTATGAACCTTGATGGAATCCGTTCTGTAAAATGCCGTTACAAAGAAGATCAATTAAGCGGAGAACTGGTCTTTGACCTCGCAAAGACATCAGAAAAGCGTGGTGAGGCAGATCAGACATCCTTCTCTCCGGCAGACATCAAAGCGATCCTCCTGGAATTTCAATTAACCCCACTGGATTACCATCCACTCAATCGTTAAGCACATGAGAGCTATTCTTTCTCTTTTCGTGGCGGGGCTTTTCCTTGCAGGAAATCTGTTCGCTCAATCGGACGGTTGCAGCGCTGCTACTGTCATTGGTGTCTCAGCCAATTGTTCTTCACCGACTTCCGGTACAACCACCGGGGCCACCCAAACAATTCCGGGATGCACCGGTACCGCAGATGATGATGTCTGGTATCAATTCGTAGCCACCTCGACTTCGACTCAGATTGTGGTAGCGGCCAATACCGGGTTTGATCCGGTAGTTCAGCTTTTTTCAGGTTCCTGCGCATCACTTGTATCGCTGGTATGTAAGGACGATTACGGCGACGGTGTTACCGAGACAATCAACTACTCCGGACTGACTCCCGGGTCAACTTACCGGATTCGCGTATACCACTACCTTTCCGGATCGGGCTCCGGAAACTTCACCATTTGCGTCACCAATCCGCCTCCGGCCCCATCAAACGACGATTGTGCCAATGCCCTGCCTTTGACGGTGAACGGATCCTGTAGTTTTGTGACGGCAACAACAGATGGAGCCTCCCAATCCGCTACCGGTTGTTCCGGATTCGCAGATGATGACGTTTGGTTCAGCTTTGTGGCCACGAATTCGCTGCAAAATATCCACGTGAGCCCAATCGACAACCTTGATCTTGTCTACCA
>JBNKYR010000067.1:0-15918 GCA_050300995.1 Crocinitomicaceae bacterium
GCAATGTACTCGAAGGTGTTCCCATCTTCGGAACGTTCCAGTTCGTAATGATCGAGGTTGACCTCCGTGGCAACGTTCCAAGTTACATCAATATGATCGTCAATTCCCTGCGCGTTGATGTCGATGAGTTCGATCGGAAGCAGAGACATAGCTGCTGCCACATCAAATTCGCTTTGGAACAATCCTGTGTAACCTGCACGGTCAAGTCCTACCGGGGTGGGTCCGCAATCGTTTGCCGTACCCAAGAGCATATCATCTTTCGTAACCGACCAAATGAAAGCAGCTGGGAAATTGTCGTCCTGTGGCCATACACGAACCTCATACGTACCTGCCCCACTTCCTGTAATATCTTCAAAGATCCATTCACCATGGTCGGTTCCCCCGAAATAATCCATGCTGTTACCGGAACATTCCGGCGTAGGAGCAGTAGCATTGGAGCTGGCGCTTTCAAAATAACCTTCGACAACATCGTAGTTATTGGCCCCCATGTTGAAAAGCATGTATTGGACTCCCCGTTGCGCTCCGGCTCCGGCAGGTTCAACTCCCAACACGTAACCATATACACCTCCGGCCGGACTGATTGCCCTTCGGAATTTTCCCTGCACATATCCGTTGTCAATCGCAGACATGTTTCCGTTCAGCGTGACGGTATTGTTTCCCAGATTTCCGATCCCGGATGTCGAATTCATCAACCCGAACACCGCAGAATATCCCGAACCGTTTGCCGGGTAAACAAGCGCTCCTGTCATGCCAACGTCGTGCGTAATGATCCGGTTCTGCAAGGTTCCTGCGAAAAAATCAACGTCATTTCTCACGTCGGCAATATTTCCGGTTCCTACCAGGTAAACGATCCCCTGATCATTGGCCAGTTCCAGTGAATAGAACGAACCGTCATCTACGGAGATCTGTGCCTGTCCGCCCCGAACTGCAAAACTTCCGGAAATGAGCTGGCGCTCGCCGATATTGATATCCGAGTTTTCCACCCGGTATGTCCCCGAACCACGCTGCTGGAATAAATTATCCGAATAACTATTGCCCTGAACTTTGATCAGACCGTTATTCTCAAGAATTCCTGTGGCGTTCTGCATGTGAACATCTCCCCAGACATGAATTTCAGCTCCGGATTGAACATGAACAAGTGCGCCATCGTTGTAAAACTCAAAATTGTGCTGCGCAAAGATTACCCCAACAAGGGCAAGGTTGAAAAGTGTGGTTAGAATTTTCAAAACAGTGGTTTTGTCGGGTCAAAATTAGCACTTTAGCCCTGATGTGCAAACTCTTTTTCAATTATTTTGCCTCTGCTTCAGATACATACGATAGGCGACCAAAGCAGGAAACCCCATGGTGAAAATAATGGCCATGAACCAGCCTTTTCCGGTGAGGTAAAAATCCTTCACATATTCGACATCGGAGGGTTCGTAGCCGATCCCAATAAAGTATGAAAGGCTCAACGGCGCTTCTATGGTATAGCTCCGGTGCGGTTCTTCTACCACTACTACACCATCAAAAATAGAGATGGGGAACAGAAAAAAAAACGCCGTTAACACCAGGGTAAGTCCGATAAATATGATCAATGGTTTTTTCATGTCCTGCCGGAATCTTTAACGCTGAATTTGCGCGCGACAAAGTTACTCTTAATTTTACAACCATGTCTTCTTGCCTTGGATATCTGTGCAGCTCTGTTAGCTGGGGTGGATTGGAAATGAATCACCTTCGGAATGCACAATGGATGCAGGAACGCAGACACCGGGTTCTCGTGTTTTGCGTGGAAAACAGCCCGATAGCCAAAATGGCCATTGAAATGGGACTTTCCTGTGTTTTTATCCCGCAACACAAGAAATACTATGACTTCGGTGCGGCCCGAAAAGTGCGCAAATCACTCCTGGAACACGGTGTTACACACTTGATCATTCGGGCAACCCGCGACATGAGCATCGCAGCCACTTTACGCTTTCGCATGGGGAACCGACTACATGTTTCCTATTTCATGGAAATGCAACTGGGGGTAAAAAAAACACATCTCCTGCACAGTATCCGCTTCCGGTATATCGATCTTTGGTCCTGCCCGCTGAACTGGTTGAAAACACAGGTGGAGACCATGACGAATTTCAAAAACACGCTTGTCGTGATTCCCTCCGGACTTGAACTATCTCCCTTTTTACATGCTCCCGAACGGAATGAGAGTCGCGAGGTTTTAGAGCTCCATCCTGACGGATTCCTCTTTGGGCTAATTGGTCGTTTTGACCCGCAAAAGGGCCAGCACCTCGTCCTCGAAGCGATGTTGCAAATTCCCGAGACGAATTTCGGAGTAGTATTTCTGGGCGAGCCCACCATCGGAGAAGCTGACGACTATTATGCATCCATCCGTGAAACAATTCGGACAAACGGGTTGGAAGATCGTGTATTCATTCGCCCCTTCCGCAAGGATACCCCGGTATTTTACAGCGCTGTTAACTGGCTGATCATGGCCACGAAAGCAGAATCAATCGGAATGGTGACCCTGGAATCGCTTGCCTGTGGCACTCCTGTACTGGGAAGTAATCTGGGTGGTACTCCTGAGATCCTTGCTCAGGACAAAGGCGGACGCCTTTTCGTTTCTCAGGATGTGAAAGATCTGGCAAGACAAATGCGTGAAATTGTTCTTGAACAACCCTCTTTTGCGCCTGAACAACTCCGGAAGCTGGTGGAAGCGTACGACCATCATTCCGTGTGCAGGCAGGTGGAGGAAGCGCTCGGACTTACTTCACAATCTTTGTGACGATTTCTCGTTAACTTAGTCGTTCAATGAACTTGTATTCGCATAAGCAACGCTGGAAGATCGCCCTTCTGATTTTCGCCCTACTTACGGTAGGTGCCTCGCTTTTTGTATCGAACAACATCGTAGGTAAGGTAGGCGAGCGTGAGCGCGAAAGAGCCAAGCAATGGGCAGATGCGATCAAAAAGAAGATCGAATTGGTGCGTCTGACCAACCGAACCTTCTCCCAACTCCGCGAAAAGGAAGCGGAAAAAATGGAATTGTGGATCGAGGCGACCAAGGAAGTTTCGCGCAGTACACCGCTGCACCAGGATTTCAAAAAAGACTTTCCCCGGCAGATCATCGATCGCAATAAGGACATTCCGGTGATCCTGCTGGATGATCAGCACAATTATTCGGGAAGTATCAATCTTGATTTCAACGAAGACAGTCTGAGCCGTGAGCATCCGGAACTGAGCGAAGATGAAGTGATCACCCTTTTCGAGGATTCCGTCATTCACCTGGCCGATGCATGGGAAAAAGAAAAGTCCTCTTTTACGATCGAAGTCTATCCGGGCTTTTTCATGTCGTACTATTACAGTGATTCAAAGGCCATCGTCAAGCTGGAAAGAGAACGGGATTCGTTGATTAATGCTTTCAATAAGGACCTGATCAACAATGAAGGACTTGTTCCCGTCCTGCTCGTCAATACAAAGACAAGGGAGATCGTTGGTACCAACATCCATGAATATCCGATCGACTCCACAAACGTGGAGGAAGTCATTGCAGGGCTTGCCTCGCAAAACGACCCGATCATTATCGACTTCAAGAACGGCATTACGAATACCCTGTACTTTGATGACAGCCCTGAATTGAAACAACTGCAGTATTTCCCTTACATCCAGTTCATTGTCATCGGTCTCTTTGCGTTGATTGGATACCTGATCTTCAGCACCTTCCGTAAGGCGGAACAGAATAAAGTATGGGCCGGAATGGCGAAAGAAACAGCCCATCAATTGGGAACTCCGCTTTCTTCACTCATTGGCTGGATCCAACTGCTCGAATCGCAGGGAACCGACCCCATGATCACCTCGGAAATGCAGAAGGATGTCGACCGTCTCGAAAAGGTAACCGATCGTTTTTCGAAGATCGGATCCGGTGCGAAACTGGAAGACACCAATATCTCACAAACCGTTGCGAATATTGTGGAATACCTGCGCCCACGAATCTCCGAGAAAGTAGCGATCACGTTCTCGGCAGAAAAAAACATCAGTGCTTTGCACAACTCATCCCTGATGGAATGGGTAGTGGAAAATATCTGCAAGAACGCTGTGGATGCCATGGAAGGTGAAGGAGCCCTGGATATTCGTGTCCACCAAAACAATGCCTGGGTGTACATCGACATCAAGGATACCGGGAAAGGAATTCCTTCGCATCAGTTGAAAACGATCTTCGAACCGGGATTTTCCACCAAGACCCGCGGATGGGGATTAGGTCTCTCACTCGTGCGCCGCATCGTTAAGGAATACCACAAAGGAAACGTTGCCGTACTGGAATCCCACATTAATGTGGGAACCACCTTCCGGATCAGCTTGCCTGCGAACCGTTAGATGTTCTGCAGGTCGACCTGACGCATCGCAATAAAGGCTTTCACCACCACATCACCAATATCAGGTACCGATACGTGGATCAGATACACCCCGGATGAAATCGGAATGCCTTTATTATTGACAAGCAGCCAATCCAAATAAGTTTCCGGACTATCCTTCTCCAATGTCTTGATCAACTTGCCCTGCGTGTTGTAGATGGTAATTGTACAACGTTCCGGAAGGTTCGTGATCTTCACCCGGTTGTCGATACGGTTTCGCTCGTATTCGGAATACGCCTTGTAAGGGTTCGGCACAACATTGATGAGATCCAGAATGCTCGTCAGTTGATCTGCACTGCCCAATTCCGTGCGAATATCCGACATATCCCACGAATACATCGGACGACCACCGTTCACCCCTCCGGTTGGATTGGTGATGTCAGAGAAATCCTTGTATTCCTTGTTCACACGGAGACTGATCGTTACATCAGTCGACAACCACTGAGTACCCGGTATTCCCATTGGGTAAGCCACCCAACTGATACTTCCGTACATACTCTTTTTCACTGCTGAATTACCGGCCTCAACCTGAAGCATATCCTGGTAAAGCGCATTGGTCGATTCATTTTCGGCCTGTGAAGGAATGTATGCCGGATAATCAGAGGCATGGACGTATCCGTTCTTCGAATAATTGGCATAGCTGAATACATACAGGGGGTGCATTCCACCAAGAATCGGATTGCCATTGTCGTCCACCAGGCGGTCAGAAGGATTCCAAATCATGTCAGCACCGTGATCGGTAACGAGGAATGAGTTTTCACCGAAAGCCATGTACAAACGCGCTCCGGATTCAACGTCGATGGCGTATCCCGGGAACCAGCCCAATCCTGTCGTTCCGGAATTGTCCGGCTTGCCGTCCTTTCCAACACTCGGACTTTTCCGCATTTGTCCGGCCACTGCACCTCCCACCGTCAGCGATGGGTCTCTGCCCAATTCGATAACGGGACAACGGGTCCACTTGCTTTGATCGGAAGTCATCACAATCTCCACACTCGGAAGGAAACTGATCGAAGCCGCCTTCCTTGCTACTGCCGCACTCGGATAATTGTAATAGGCCATCGGCATATAAGACGACTGGTACCCGACCACACGGTGCGGCGCAATCGTTCCGCCAAGAATTTTTGCCCATTCCTTGTCCACATCCACAAAAGGCGATACCTCATCCGAATACATGCATGGATCCAGGTAATCCACGTAACCTGTTCCGGAAGGAAGACAATCATCCGGACTTGTCGGTTCATACTCGCCCGAACGGATCCAGTTCGTAGGATAAAATGCATCGTTGTCCGAAATTCCGGTGAGCCAGCGTTTCGAACTATCGGCATACGTGAGTTTCGCTTCCAAAAGATCGGTTCCCAAAGCTTCAATTCCGCCGCTTCCTCCTTCCGGTAAATAATACGAATTCTGATTAATCTGCACCGAAACGCCCCATTGCGGGATCAATTGTTCATTGTCATGATCGATCGTTAACTCCGAAGAAATCGACTCAAGTAATTCTCCGTTTTTGGATGCATACCGGTTGATTGTCCATTTTGCCGTATCCGCCGCATTCCGGATCGTTGGCACATAATCTTCAAAGATGCACTCATAATATCCGTCAGCCACATTCAACGGATCGATCACCTTGATGTTGATCGGACCTCTACCACGCTCGTACACCGGATTTTCCATCAACCCATTGTTGATAATATACTCCTTCGATGCCGTTGTCAGGTCAATTGCCCGCCCGCCGTTTCCAAAACCATCCAGGCGTGTGATCATCGGTCCGGAGCCATAGGGCAAACTTGAAACAGTTCCGTCTGCTTCCGGTGCCGGATTGTGCGGAATACATTCCAGTACTTTGATCTCACCATATGCTGCTTTCCGGCTGGCCAGGTATTTCATCTTCTGTCCATCAAGTGCCGTCGGATCGTTCGGATCGTAATTCTTGTAGTTATTGTAAGCGTACGCAATGGCGAGGTAGTAATAACGCTTGAAATTGATCAGTTTCTTGTCTCCCTGCGCAAACGCATCTTCTGTGATCAGGAAACTGTGACGAATACCTTTGTTCTCACCATCCACGCGTTCTGTCGGAATACTCGCCCCCAATGCATCATCGAATTCAAAATTGATGATCCGGTCAACATCGTCCTTGATATCACATTGCGCAACCAAACGTGCTTTGGTGATGTCATCAATGTCTGAAACGGCCACAGACTCATCCACCAACTGGAAGATCTGATACCCCTGAAAACGGTAATTGCGATCTGCTGCCGTATCGGCCGTAATAATGAAAGGGTCAAATTCGACGTACTCTTCGAGGTAATTATTGGAATTGGTTGGATTGGAAATCGTCAGGATCAACTGATTTTCCAATTCCTGCGCTGACAGGTCCGGCGCATGGGGTGCATCCAGAACCTTGAAACAATTCTCGAACAAAGCCTGTGCTTTATCATCCGCACGTTTGAGGACTTCCACGGAAGCAAAAGGTCCGCCACCCGGAGCCTGCGCCCATACAACACCTACCGTAATGTTATTGACCGCACCTGGCTTCAGGATAAAAGGTCCTGCCGACTGCACAAAACGACGGTCGTTCGGTGGGTTCCCTGCAGTTTCTTCTGTCCATGGTGGTTGCGGCAATCCTCCGGTTCCCCATCCCAACGGATCGGTATCTCCCGGAAACATGAAGTCACAAGGCACCGCTGTATTTGCACTCGGATCCGAGATGTGTCCAGAACCACCGTAAAAGAAGCGCGTTCCATCCTTCCAGAATCCTTTCAGGTAGCTGTAATAATGCGTCGCAAAGATCGGGTCGGTTTGGTTCGGATTGGCACCGTTGGTAGTGTTACTGTAGTAAACAAAACGACGCATTCCGTAACGCTCATTGTCGACGATACCGTCGCCATAACCAATTCCGTTGAGGGCTTCTCCTGCTCCGATTCCAAAGGCGTTATCAATACTGTCATTGTCCTGGTAAGGGCCTTCAAAGAAATCCACTCCGACGGCCGGTGGGTTATCTCCATAACCGAAGAATCCGGCATTGTCTCCGTCGTAATTGTCTCCGTTGTAATAGTATCCCAAGCCGCGGTTTACGTCGCAGCCGACATAGTCGTCAAAAGGGTCTCCGAGGGCACCATCTGTGAAGCATCCGAAATAAGTATCGTACAACGTTTGCGTTCCGCGGTTGATCAACTCGTAGTTGTAAAAGGTCATGTTGTTGATCTCATCGTTGGACGTAAAGGCAAATGCCTGCGCACGAATCTCCATTCCGATTGGATCTGCACCCGTCTCCGTGTGAATGTTCCCTTTGTCGTTCATCACCCACCAGAAGTTGAGGTCACCGTAAAGAGATACGCGGCGGTCTGTGGCGCAGTCTTTTGTCTTATGAATGTCGTGCCACGGATAATCTCCGTCTTCCCAGTTGTACAGCCCGTCATCGTTACGATCGAAGAAAGGTGCCAGGTAATAATCCTGACCCACCGAAATATCTCCGTGTGCCGGCCATTCTTTGATGATCAATGGAACCTCGTAATCCGGAAAAAGCTCTGCCTGGGTGCTCGTCCCGTTCGCCTGATCGTCCAACCCTGCCTGAAACCACGAATCAAATTCACGGATATCATCCTGCATGGTCACGAAATGGCGGTCGTACTTGTCACAATTTTCATACGTTGTCTCCGCACCACCAATGGTCAACGGGCCTGTCCAGTAATCCTGTCCGTCCCGGTAACGAAGGGCCGCCAGTTTCAATTGCTGATTTGCATCTACCCCTCCAAGCCAGAGTGCAGAAGTAAAGAGTGCCATGACCCCCGAATTTTTAGGAACCTCGTACTGCGCAAGGTTTTGTCCGGGCACCTGCCAAAGGTTTCCGGCGGTGTGAACCATCGCCCGTACGTTGTTCAGTTCAAGGTATGTGGTGGTGGAAGGCGGGACGCATCCCGCTGCCTTTGTGATGTCCACTTTTACCTTTTCTCCACCCGCATAAGGTTGGGAAAATGAAACAAGGGAACCCATCAGGCAAAGCAATACCAGCCAAATTCTCATAGCGTAGCAATTTTAATCAACCAAATTATGAATTATTTACCAGATTGCGAACGGATTCCCGGCTCATTGAGTGAACGGAAACCGGACGGTTACTAATCTTTGAGTCGCTTCACAAACTCGATCAGCAAAGTGGTAATGTCATCGTATTCGTTAAAACTAAGTTCCTCATAGGTATCGAAGACATCATGGTAATGCTTATTCGGCCCCATGGTATAAATGAAGAACGCCGGTACTCCCTTCTCCGTAAACCAATAGTGATCCGAGTTCGCCGCCGGACCTCTTTTTTTCACTTTGACGAGCAGGTCTTTCTCGGTGTTGATGGCCTGCAACAATTCAAATTGCTTTTCGAAAAGGGTCGCATTGACTACCGTAATACCCTCTTCTCCGCTCCCCATGATGTCAAGGTTCACCAGGAAGTCGATCTTATTGAGTTTGATCAATGGGTGCTCGACGAAATAATGTGATCCTACAAGCCCTGCTTCTTCTCCTGCAAAAGCAATGAAGATCAGGTTGTAATCGCAACCATGTTGTTTGAAGTAGTTGGCCATCGTCAGCAGCATTGCCGTTCCGGAGGCGTTGTCGTTGGCTCCCGGAAAATAGGTGTCCGACCCCATCCGCCCAAGGTGATCGTAATGTGCACTGAACACGATTGTTTTGGAACATTTTTTCGATGCAGGTAAATACGCAACAACATTCTGCGTGTGATGGTTTTCAACGAGCTTCGCTTCGATCTCAATTTCCGTCATGGCTTCTTTATCGAATGCATCCGCCATGATTTGCAGGTGAATGGGGGCAAACTGCTCCTGACTCACGGACCAGGTAAATTTCGTATCAACCAACTCAATCACCGGGGCCACGGTAGCGATCTCCGGAATAAACCCACGAACTTGCTTGAGTGTGTCGCCGGAAAGTAAGGTCAGGTCAAACAACAAAGCTGTCGGTTTTCCTTCGTGAAGGTTGGTCATGACTTCACCGATCTTCGAGCGGATGAACTCCACATCCATCACCCGATCTGTCGGTATTTCCATCGTGCGGTAAGCTTTCCGCGGCGTGCCACCCGATGCGGGATCTACCACAAACTCCTTTCCCGGAATCAATGTCCGGCCGTTCTGACTCACCGACATTCGGCCCGGAAAAGTATTTACATTAAATGAAAACGGCTGAAAATACGAATCCTCCAGGGGTGCAACTCCCATTTTTTGAAATTCACCGGCGATGAATGCAGCCGCGATGGAGTCACCCATATTGACGTATCCGCGTCCGTGAAATTCAGGTGAACACAATTGCCCGGTGATTCTACGTATCTCTTCGATCTGCCCAAAGGACAGCGCCGAAAAAAAGAGTATGCCAGCGAGCAGGAGTTTACGCATAGCGTCGGGTAACGTAGGTCATAAATTCAACAACAGCTTCTTCTTCCGGATCCCATGAATGTTCGCGGGCCAGCTCGTCCACCTTTACGCGTGCTTCTTCCAGGCCCGGCTGCGTATCCAATAACTTCACCGCATCACTGAACATTTCACTCGAACCATCGAACAGGTCATTGATGTAACGCAACTTTTCATTCAATCCGAAGGCACCGATCAATGTATCCAGCTTGGCACCAGCGAAACGTGAACCCAGTGAGTTATCCTCCACATTGATCTGCTCCCAGAAAGACACTTCCTTTTTCGGTGCCTCTTTTACAGGCTCTTCTGATTTTGGCGCTTCCGGTTCCGGTTCAGGAACAGGTTCGATTACAGGTTCAGGTCGGATCGCTTCCGGCTCGGGTACTGGTTCAACAACAGGTTCCGGCTCCGGCATCGTTGCAGGCTCTTCAGGCTCTTCAGGCTCTACTTCATCAAAGATGGAAAAATCAATATCCGGTGTTTCATCCACAGGTTCTACCGGTGGGGCTTCCACCACCGGAGCATCCTTCACAGCCTCCTCGGGAGAAGGCTCCGGAGCTAATGTTGGCTGTACACCGGAATGTTCCTCAAATGCTTTGTAGCGCAGGATAATGCTCTTCCGGTGAAGCTCACCTGTCAACTGTTCAAGACGGAGTAATCCATCCAGGTCCAGTTCGCCATTTTCGAGTTGGTCGATCAGGGATTCCAGTTCTTTCAACTGGTTTCGATAAGCCTGCAAATTTTTCATTTTATCGCGGTAAATAGTTTTTTCAACATTTTGGTCAAGTTGCTAACGATGTACAAAAACTATGCAACTTAATACCGATTTTTAATTCCCAAAACTAACGAAGAAAAAAGGGAGTCTTTCAGGATCTTACTATCTTTTTGTCTTCGATAGTTTGTTGATAACCCTAAAGCCCGACGACAATGTTTTTGGAACAATTTGCGGATGAAGGACGACAACACGGCTGGATCGAAGTGGTCTGCGGATCCATGTTTTCAGGAAAGACCGAAGAGTTGATCCGTCGACTGCGACGAGCGCAGTTCGCTAACCAGAAGATCTTGCTCGTGAAACCGAAAGTCGATGACCGTTATCATGAAAAAGATGTAGTGAGTCATCAGGGAAATAGCTTTGAGGCCATCTGCGTGGACTCGGCTTCGGAAATCATGAATATCTGGGCAAAAGAAAAAGTGGTCGCCATTGACGAGGCGCAGTTCTTTGACGAAGGCCTCCCTGACATCTGTACGCAACTGGCAGCTAAAGGAGTTCGTGTGATCCTCGCCGGACTCGATATGGATTTCAAGGGACGTCCTTTCGGACCGATGCCAAACCTGCTTTGCATCGCGGAATACGTCACAAAGGTTCACGCGATTTGCGTATCTTGTGGCAATCTGGCGCAATTCTCTCACCGTACTGTAGAACACAGTGAACAGGTACTGGTGGGAGCAGTGGAAGAGTACAAACCTCTCTGCCGCGCCTGTTACAACAAGATTTCACATTGAAACTCGACTATCGATATTCGGAAATCGAAGAAATTCTGGGCACCAGGCCTTCGGGGGATGATTCCCTGATCCGGGCTGTTGCTTTTGATACACGACGGATCCTGAACGGTGCAGGACATCTTTTCTTTGCACTGGAAGGCGTCTTTCGTGACGGACATGATTTTCTCGACGATGCTTATTCACGTGGGGTGCGTCACTTTGTCGTTCGAAAGGCGGGAAGTACCCAACATCTCTCCGGAGCGAAGGAAATCGTACTGACAAACACCCTCCGGGGATTGCAACAACTGGCTGCGCATCACCGGCAGCGTTTTGATTGCCCGGTAGTCGCGATCACAGGTAGCAACGGGAAGACGATTGTGAAAGAATGGCTCAGCCATCTCCTGCAGAAAAAGTGGAATGTGGCCCGAAGTCCCAAAAGTTATAACTCTCAACTGGGAGTCGCTGTTTCCCTGCTGGAAATGACCTCAGACACCGATGTTGCCATTATTGAAGCCGGAATTTCAGCCCCCGGAGAAATGCAGACCTTACTGGAGATGATTGCTCCGACACATGGCGTGTTCACTGCATTTGGTGCGGCACATCGGGAACATTTCACTTCCGAAGAAGAGCATCTTCAGGAAAAGCTGCTACTCTTCAGTCAACTGGATCATTTTCTGTACCCGGCACGAATGGGTCTCTACGAAACCAATGGAACACCTGTTTCCTTCGAGCCGTATGAACAACTGCTGGGCGGTCTTCCATTCTCGGACGAGATCCAACGTCAAAATGCGTTGCTCGCGGTGGCAATGGCCAAAGAACTCGGCCTGGACGACGAAACGATCCGCGAAGGAAGTGCCGAACTGCATCCACTCACCATGCGCCTGGAATCGTACGACGGAAACAACGGAAACCATATCATCAACGATACCTACAGTCTCGATCCGGACTCCCTGCGTCTTTCGCTTGAATACCAACTGGCTCATTCTAAAGGAAAGGATCGCGTAGTCATCATTGGTCTGCCGGAAAGGAATCCGGCTCGCGAAGCGGAATTCGAAGCATTGATCCGGCCTTTTGCTCCGGCGGAATTTTATTTTTATTACCCCGACGAGCCTTTCGAGCGCGAGTTTCGAAACAAGAGCATTTTACTCAAAGGTGCGCGTGCAGCGCGCATGGAACAACTGGCACGCAAATTCAGGCAACAGCATCACCAGACCTTTCTGGAAATTGACCTGAGTGCTGTACGACACAATATCAATGCGCACAAATCACTGTTACGGGAAAGCACGCAATTGCTTTGCATGGTGAAAGCTTCTTCGTACGGATCGGATGCCCGGACAATGGGTAAATTTCTGGAGGAAATGGGAGTGGCCTACCTCGGGGTAGCCTACGTGGACGAAGGGATTGAACTTCGAAAGAGCGGAATCGAACTCCCCATTCTCGTGATGAATTGTGAGGAAAGCACTTACCCGCAATGCATTGAGTATCGTCTGGAACCCGCTTTCTTTTCTGTGCGCCAGTTAAACGCATTTATCGTAGAACTCATTGATCGTTCACTCCTGAATTATCCGGTACACATCAAACTGGAAACGGGCATGAACCGTCTCGGTTTTGCACAGGATCAACTCCGGGAATTGATTGCTTTGGTAAAGGGCCAACCGGAAATTTACATTCGCAGCGTATACTCGCACCTCGCGGAATCTGATGTGGAAGATTCAGCCTTCACCCTCCAGCAGATTGAGAATTTCACGTTAATGGCAGACCAACTGGAAAATGAATTCCCGCAATCGTTTTTGCGTCATGTGCTGAATTCCTCAGGGATTCGCAACTACCCGCAAGCCCAATTTGACATGGTTCGCCTGGGCATTGGAATGTACGGCGTAAGTGACGATCCACTTCTTGAACCCGCCATCGGATGGTACAGCGCCATTTCGCAGGTAAAGCATGTAAAACCAGGTGAATCCGTAGGATACAGCCGTTCATTCATTGCGGAAGAAAATATGCGCATTGCCATCATTCCTGTGGGCTACGCCGATGGATTCAGGAGGTCACTCGGAGGTGGTAAAGGAGGCGTATCCATCCGTGAAAAATGGTGTCCAACGGTTGGTAACGTCTGCATGGACATGATCATGGTGGACATCGGGGACCTTCCCGTATCGGAAGGAGAACCTGTGGAGATCATCGGAAAGCACCAGCCAATTCATGTGTTCGCCCGGCAAATGGACACCATTCCGTATGAAGTAATGACCGGATTTTCCGTACGCGTTCACCGCGTTTTCGTGGAGCGGTAAATCAATTCATTTTCAGGTTCAGACCACCGAGACCATCCAATGTTCTGGATTCGTTGACATCAATCTTTTTGCTGATGAACCACACGCCGGCTTTTACCTTTCCTTTCAAGCGGACAGTGATCGGTCCGCCACCGCCCATTTGCATAATCTTCATCAGAACACCATCCGCCAGAGTTGCTGTCAACGGAGCATCGACCTGCGTTTCCTGTTTGGCCTTCATCTTGAATTTTTCATCCAGGTGAATCTTTCCCATGTAATCATCATTGACGTACACATCCAATGTCGATGGCTTCACCTTGATTGCATAACCGTTTCCGTTGTACACCTTTGCTCCGGCACGAAGTTTAACGCTTTTTCCTTCGATTTTCTGAATGGAAACCGATTCGCCTCCCCGGAATTCAGGTTCATAAAATGTACAGGAAGCCAGAAATATCAGCCCCGCTGCAATTGCAAATAACTTAGACATGATCAGGAGTTTAACAGTTCTCTATAATAACTGTAGAAATATGGAATTGTTTCAATACCCCTGTAAAAATTAAATAAACCGTAATGCTCGTTTGGTGAGTGAATGGCATCACTGTCCAATCCGAAGCCCATCAGAATGGTTTTCAGTCCGAGTTCCTTTTCAAACATGGCTACAATTGGAATCGAGCCTCCGCTGCGCATTGGGATCGGGCGCTTGCCAAACGTTTTTTCAAATGCCATGCTTGCGGCTCTGTATCCTTCCGAATCAATCGGTGTTACGGCAGCCTCTCCTCCATGGTGTGGTGTCACCTTCACACGTACTCCAGCCGGAGCAATGGATGTAAAATGATCCATGAACATACGGGTGATCTCATCCGGATCCTGATCAGGAACCAGACGCATGGAGATTTTCGCGTAAGCTTTGGAAGCAATCACTGTTTTTGCTCCTTCACCGGTGTAACCTCCCCAGATTCCGTTCACATCCAGGGTGGGACGAACCGATCCTCTTTCCAAAGTCGTGTAACCGGCTTCCCCGTATACGTTTTCAATATCCAATGCCTTACAGTATTCTTCCTTGCTGAATGGAGCCCGGGCCATTTCTGCACGTTCTTCATCCGACAACTCAATGACTTTATCGTAAAAACCAGGAATGGTAATATGATTGTTTTCGTCGTGCAGCGATGCGATCATTTTAGTCAGGACATTGATCGGGTTCGCCACACAACCACCGTACAGCCCGGAGTGCAGATCGCGGTTCGGACCGGTAACCTCCACTTCCACATAGCTCAGTCCGCGCAATCCGGTTGTAATGGAAGGAACATCATTGGCGATCATTCCGGTATCCGAAACAAGAATAACATCTGCCGTAAGCAGATCGTGGTTATTCTTTACAAAAGTTCCAAGGTTGGCACTTCCGACTTCTTCTTCCCCCTCGATCATGAATTTCACGTTGCACGGAAGCTCCCCTGATTGCATCATCGCTTCAAAGGCTTTCACATGCATGTACATTTGCCCTTTATCGTCACAGGCCCCACGCGCAAAAATAGCTCCATCCGGATGCAATTCAGTCGATTTTACCACCGGTTCAAAGGGAGGACTTGTCCACAGATCAAGCGGGTCGGCAGGCTGTACGTCATAGTGACCATAAACCAATACAGTCGGCAGATCTTCACCAACGATTTTTTCACCATAAACGATCGGATTACCAGCCGTTTCACACAAGCGCACCTCATCAGCCCCGGCTTCGCGCAATTTGGTTGCAATAAACTCTGCCGTCAGACGCACGTCTCCGATATAGGCCTGGTCGGCCGAGATCGAAGGAATTCGAAGTAAATCCAACAATTCATTTAAAAAACGCTCCTTGTGTGCCGCTATGTACTCTTGTGTTTTCTCCATTTGAATTTTAGTTTGAACAAAAATGCTAATTATTTATCGATCGCGCTATTTCAACAATTTGTGAAGTGAATGCAACCTTTTTAATAATTTTACGGTCTCTATTTCATATAAAGGAATTACAATGCAAAAACTACTTCTTATTTTCATAGCTCTGATCAGTGTGTTTACTGCTAATTCTCAGATCGTTACCAACAATACGATGACTCCTGAGCAATTGGTAAGCAATATTCTGGTTGGAACAGGGGTAACCGTGTCGAACGTAACTTTTAACGGATCCGCGGCCAATGCGCAGATTATTCAGTCAAACGCCCTGAGCTTCACAGCGAATAATTTTCCGTTTTCAAATGGCTTGTATTTGAGAACCCAGACGGGTGCCAACGTAGCGTTCGATCCGGATCTGAATGCAATTTCAACCAATACCATTACAAACGGTGCGATCCTTGAATTTGACTTTGTACCAATGGGTGACTCCCTGGTGTTCAATTACATGTTTGCCTCTGC
>JBNKYR010000068.1:0-15672 GCA_050300995.1 Crocinitomicaceae bacterium
ATGCCCATGGAAAGCACTTGCAGCCAAAAGAACAGCGGAGGCTTTTCCCAGAAGGGTGTATAATTGATCTGCACCCGGAGGTAGTCACCGCTCTGGATCATTTCCCTCGCTGATTCCGCAAAGTTAATCTCGTCCCAATCGAACAGGTGAACAGCGTTCAGGCCAACAAAGAAAAGGGATGACAATGCTGCAAAGAATACGACGGCATAACGGTCGTTTGTATACAGCTTGTCAAAAAGTGCTTTCATTACTTGGGTTCCTCGTGAAAGATCCTCGATTTTGCGAGGCCGATCTTATTGAAAAAATACAGCCAGGATACACCGAGAACTCCCAATCCGTACTTGCTGCTTCGTGCCAGGTTGATCGAAGAGGCTTCATCAAAGTATTTGGTAGGACAGGTAACTTCCGCCACTTCATACCCTTTGTAGAAGATCTGTGCAAGCATTTGGTTATCGAAGATGAAGTCGTCGGAATTGATGTTGTAATTCACGTTGCGCAATACCTCTGCCGAGAACATCCGGTATCCGGTATGATACTCCGAAAGCTTTTGGTTCATCAGGATATTCTGGCTCAGCGTCAGAAAGCGGTTCGCAATGTACTTGTAGATCGGCATGCCTCCTTTCAGTGCACCTTTCCCGAGAATACGCGATCCGATTACCACCGGATAAACATCGCGGGCAATGATGTATGCCATACTTTCGATGAGTTTCGGAGTGTACTGGTAATCCGGGTGAAGCATGACCACGATGTCCGCACCAAGTTCAAGTGCTTTGTTGTAACATGTCTTCTGATTTCCTCCGTAACCACGGTTCTCTTCGTGGCGAATTACATGTTTGATCCCGATCTCGCGGGCAAGCTCTGAAGTGTTGTCGCTGCTCTTGTCATCGACGAGTACCACTTCATCCACAATATCAAAAGGGATCTCATCGTACGTTTGTTGCAGTGTTTTGGATGCGTTGTACGCAGGGAGAATAACAACCAGTTTTTTACCGAGAATCATGGATCTTACCTGTTTTTACCGTGCAAAGCTAATGAATCTTTGAAAATCTTTTCAATCTGTGGGGAGCAAGCCTCCCTAAAAAGTCTAGAGATCTTTTCGGAATGTATGAATGTCGTTGTGGTTTTCCTCGATCTCATCCTTGATCTTTTTGATGGTCTGTGCAAGGATGAAGAGGTCAGCGGGAGCATTCTTTCCGAGCCAGTCCCAGCTTTCCGGTTCATTTTCCACAGCCATGGCAATGTGATAGAGGACTTCAAAATTGTTGCGGAGCAACCAATTCTGCGCAGGTTCATTTCCTTCCGCAGCGTTGATCATGGCCATAAGATGCGGATAGCCGTTTTGCTGCAGCCAGTTGCGGGCGTCGTCTTTCAGATAGATAGCATATGTGGCCATCACGAGTTCCGGGTAGTCGTTGTCCTTGAGCCAGTGCAGGAATTCTTCGTTGCCCTCGATCGCTTTCGACCAGGCAAGTATGATCTTCGCCGGATAGTTGATCGGCTTGATGCTCACTTTGGAAATATCTTCCTGTGTGACCTTTTTCTTTCGTCTGAACCAACTAGCCATTTCCAAAGAAGATATAGGCGACAACAATTGCAGCGATGATTCCTATGAGGTCGCAGAGCAGTCCTGCTCCCGCTGCATAGCGCGTGTTTTTTACTCCAACCGATCCGAAATATACTGCAAGAACATACAAGGTGGTTTCAGTGCTGCCTTGCATAGTAGCAGCGATGCGGGCCTGGATCGAATTTACGTCGAATTCGTTAATGATGTCAACCATGGCTCCGCGGGCACCGCTTCCGCTAAGTGGTTTCATGAGGGCTACCGGAAGGGCGTCAATCCATTCCGTAACAGTAAGTCCTGCAGTAATGGCAATCCAGCGGATACCCTCTAAAAGTGCTTCCAGTGTTCCGGATGCCCGAAAAACGGCAATGGCGGCAAGCATGGCAACGAGGTAAGGAATGATCTTTATGGCAACGTTGAATCCCTCGCTTGCACCGTCAACGAAGGACTCGTAGACATTCACTTTTCGCACGGCAGCCATGATGATGAACAATAAGATTACCGAGAAGATCAGGCCATTGCCGAATACCTGGGAGATCACATCGCTTTTCTCCGGATGGTTGATTACGTAATAGAGTAAAGCAACGATCACCAGGGTAAGTGTGCCCACGTAGGCAAGAATGATCGGGTGGAGTAGATTGATGCGCTGTTTGATCCCCACAATGACTAGTCCGGCCAATGAAGCAAAAAAAGTGGCGATCAGAATTGGCAGGAAAACACTTGAAGGGGAAACGTCGCCCCTCGAAGCCAGAATGGCAAATACGGATACCGGAATGATCGTCAATCCTGAAGTGTTCAATACCAGGAACATGATCTGGGCATTGGTTGCTCGTTCTTTTTCAGGGTTGAGCGTTTGCAATTCATTCATCGCTTTGAGTCCAAGTGGAGTGGCAGCGTTGTCCAGTCCTAACATGTTGGCACTGAAGTTCATCATGATGGAACCCTGTGCAGGGTGATCTTTCGGTACCTCCGGGAAAATACGTGAAAGAAATGGGGCAACTGCCCGGGTGAGCGCGCGCACGGCACCGGCATTTTCTCCGATTTTCATGATGCCCATCCATAGACAGAGCATCCCTGTCATGCCAATAGCGATCGTAAAGCCGGTTTCTGCAGAAACAAAGAGTGCGTCCACCAGTTTTTTGAAAATGGAAGTATCCTGCCAGAAGATCAGTTTACTGAAACTGACCACGCCAGCGGTAATGAACATTCCAATCCAGATGCGATTTAAGATCATACATCAAATATCAACAATTCTGAAATGCAGAAAAAGTTGTAAGGAACGAACTATCAACAAACTACGCTGAATAACGGCTTACAGGTCGATCTCGCCAATGCCCTGACGGAGTACAACCGGTTCTGTATCAGTGCAGTCTACAACCGTTGAGGCGTGCAGATGTCCGTAGCCTCCGTCGATGATCATCTGGACTTTACCGTCGTAACGCTCGAAGATCTGGTACGGATCGATGAAGTAATCCAGGATTTCATCTTCGTCGTCATGCAGGGATGTCGTTGCCACCGGATTGCCAAGCTGTCGAACGATCTCCAGGATGATCTCATTGTCGGGAATACGGATTCCGACTTCTTTCTTGTTGGTGTCGAACAGTCTGGGGATTTCGTTGGTGGCCGTCAGGATGAATGTAAAAGGTCCGGGCAGCGATTTGTTCAGCAATTTGTACGTCGGCCTGTCCACGTGTTTTACGTAGTCGGACAGGTGGCTAAGATCCGTACAGATGATTGAAAAATTGGCTTTGCGCAGGGGAATGCCTTTCAGGGTAGCAAGTGCATTGAGGGCTTTTTTGTTGTACAGGTCGCACCCCATAGCATATACGGTGTCCGTAGGAAAAATGATGATACCGCCCTTTTTGAGGATGTTAACGGCCTGATCGATAAGTCTGCTATCCAGGTTTTTCGGATTGATCTCTACCAGCATGCGCAAAAGTTTGCGCAAAAGTACGGTTTATTTCTTCTTGAAGACTTTGCAGTCAATGGCGTAGTGGTCGCTCAGTTGATCATCCTGGATGACAAACTCCCGTGATCCGATCGAAGGATCGTGAAAAATGTAATCGATTCGCCCGGCAGGAATTCGTCCGGCATAGGTCCCGCCTGTTCCGACCGAAGTGTTGCGGAAAGCATCCGTTAGAAAGGAATTGAACTGGTTGTAGGTGTAGGAAAGTGGCGTGTCCTTTAAGTCGCCGCATAGAATGACCGGATGTGGTGAGTTTTTGGCATGTTCCGCAATCCTTCGGGCCTGATCAGCACGGATGGGATAGGCTTTACGGATCTTGTTCAGAAGTTTGAAAACGTTGGAGGATTGAACATCCGAAGCATGCGATTCGTTTTCGTCTTCAAAGAGTGCGTAATCATCCTGCTGCAAATGAATGGATTGCAGGTGAATGTTGTAAACCCTGAAGGTGTCTTCCTTCACAATGTCTGCATAAATGCAGTAATTCTGGCTTTTATTCTGATTGGGAAAGTTTACAAAGCCTTTTTCGATCATCGGGAAGCGGGAAAGCATGGCAATCCCGAAGTTCTGATGTCCGTAAATCCGGTAGAGGTAACGTTCATGATGATCGGTAGTGCCGAGCAATTGCATCAACGTGTCCCGGGTGCTGAAAGTCGTTGGTTTGTCCTGGTGATAAAACTCCTGGAAGCAGATCACATCCGGGTTGCGTTCTTTGATGTAATCGAAAATTTTATTCCGCGTCACGAGGTTTTGTCCGGATTGAGGGTTGTAAAGATCAAACAGGCGAACATTGTAGCTCATAACATGAAGTTCGTTACCGGTGGAGTTTTCTTCATCGCTACCCAGCGCGAACATTCGGAAATGCAAGCGTCCGCCGAGAATGAGAAAGCCGAGCAATACCAGGCTCCACCTTGAACGCATGATCGTCCAGATGATGATCAGTAACAAATGGAGGAAAAAGATGAACCAGTACGAAAGTCCGAAAAAAGGGAGCAGGCTGAGCGTGTCAGGATGCACAAACGGACTGAGATAGGCGAGCAGGAGGGCAAGCGAACTTCCCACTGAGGCGATCACCAGGATGGTTCTCAGTCGAAAAATGCGCCTGAATGTTTCCATTACTTTTTACTCTGGTTGAAGAGGAAGTCTTTTTCTTTCTTGGTAAGCGACTCGTAGCCAGACTTGGAGATCTTATCGAGAATTCGATCGATTTGCTCCTGCCGGTCTTTCGCTTCCATGTTGTACTCCTCATCTGTCTTAACGCGTTGCGATCCACTTTTATTACTGCGACGGACCTTCATGCGCGGATTTTTGTTCTTCGAGAACAGTCGCTCCACCCAATCGCCGAACTGTTGCACACGGTTAATGAGGTTTCCGGAGCTATGGATCTGTTGGACGGAGATCATCCCGAGGATAGCACCTCCGAGGTGAGCAAAGTGGGCGGTACCGTCAATGCTCGACAGGTTTAACAGGTCTTTTAGCAGGAAGATGCCGGCGAGAATGATCAAGCGTACCGGAAGAATCCCGAAGAACATCACTTTCAGATTCGGGCGGTAGAAGGCCATGGCAATGAAAACAGCCATTACGGAGGCTGATGCACCAACTACAGAGATGGAAAACAGTTCGAATCTTGGGAAAATGGCATGTGCAATGATTTCCAGAAGTCCTCCGAAGATACCTCCCATCAGGTAAGTGTAAAGCAGTCGTTTCTGATCGAATAATTGCTCGAACATCTTCCCGGCGAAGTAAAAGAAGAACATGTTCATCAGAATGTGCCAGAAGTCAAAGTGCACAAACATATAGGTGAACAAACCCCAGGGATGGCGGGCGAATTCCCCCAGATCCGTATGCAGACCTACGAATGGCTGGACGTAATCACCGAGGTAAACATCCAATGGTATTCCTCCCAGGCTCATAAATACTCCGATGATCCTGATCACAAGGAACACGGCAATGTTAATAAACATGAGTTTCATCGTCATACCGCCATGACGATACTGGTGCTTCAGGTCATCGATAAAAGTGCGTTCTGTTTGCATATCTACCAGAAATTTCTTCGGTCCCTTTTTCGTCGGACCAATACAAAAATGATTCCTACAATTGCGCCTCCAACGTGAGCGAGGTGGGCTACCTGATCATTTGGCATCTGTATACTGTTGATCACTTCGTATACCAGGTAACCTCCGATGAGGTATTTTGCTTTGATCGGCACCGGAATGAACATCAGCATAAGTTCGGTATTCGGAAAGAGTACTGCAAACGCAGCAAGTACACCGAACAGTGCACCGGAGGCTCCGGCCATACTGGAGTAGTTCCATCCGATATAATCCCTGATTTCATGCAGATAACGATAGGCTTCCGGGCTCAGCGTGCCGTTGGAAACGTTGTGTTCGATCATGTAGCCAAAACTGGTCGTTCCACGCGTCAGGCCGTAATAGTTCTGTTCAATGATGAAATTAAGGTTCCCGAGATCGATTCCTGCATTGCTCAATACCTGCTTGATTTCCATGATCTGAAATACGCCAACACTGCTGTAGAGCACCAGTGCGCCCAAACCACAGGAAATGTAGAAGATAAAGAATCGTCGTGCCCCCCAGACGCGTTCGAGATGAGAACCGAACATGACAAGGATCATCATGTTAAAGAAGATGTGGAAAATATCGAACAGGTTGTGCATGAACATGTGCGTGATCACCTGGTACGGTTCGAAAAGCACGGAGTTGAAATAGTGCGCCGAAAGTTTATCGGATATAGCAATTCCCTGTTGTTCGAGCACGAGCGCGACAATGAAAAGCATTACATTGAGCAACAGCAGGTTTAGCGTAACCGGTGGAAGATTTCTAAGCATGTTCTACGCGAATTTTTTTTGAATTTCCTCGAGTGGAAGGGTTTCAATGATCTTTTTATTGCCGGGAGAATACACGTGTTCCTCGCACTGGAACAAACGGTCTACCAGTCCCTGAATATTTTCGTTGTTGCCTAAATTAACCTGCTTCATGGAGGCAGCTCGTGCAATCCCAAGGATCATCTGATGGGCCAGATCTCCTTTGTCGATTTCCTTCATCGCAATATTAGCAATGATGTTGTCCAGCGCATCCGAAATGGATTCTTCCTGTAACACGACAGGCACGGCATGTACTTCAAGCAGGTTACCGTTCAGTTGTCCATCGAAGCCCAATTGGGTCAGGATGGATTTGTTTTCTGTCCAAAGGGATTGTTCATTGCGAGACAATTCCTTTTCAATTGGAAAGAGTAATTTTTGTGAATTTATTGGGTTGGAAATAAAAGAATTAAATATTTCCGTGTAAAGTATTCGTTCCAGTGCTCTCCGGGCATGGATCATCATCAAACCGCTCTTTCCCGGACTGAAAATGTACGGGTATTTCACGATGAATTGACCGTGTGCCGCCGGAGCATCTTCTTCAAAGGCAATCGGTGTCGCGTTCTCCTGTTCGTCCTCTTCTTCGATGGAATAAAACTGTTCCCAATCAGAAGGTTTTGCACGTTCCGTTCCGAAGCCTTCCTGCATAATTGCCTTCGAGAAATTGTCTTTACTTCGACCGCTTCCACCGGATGTTGTCCCTGAAGTCTTGAAAGGATTGTATTCAGGGTTCACACGAATGGTGGGTTCCTGTGCTGGCTGCGAGCGCATGGAATGCGGAATATCGAAACTGGTCTCCCTGTCAAATTCTAGGGTAGGCGCAATGTTATATTTTCCCAAAGCCTGCCTGACGCTGCTGAGAATAATCGAGTAAATGAATTTTTCTTCTTCGAACTTGATCTCCGTTTTTGTTGGGTGAACATTCACGTCGATCTTGTCGGTATCCACGGTCAGATATAGGAAATATCCAGCATATGAGCCGTCTCTGATCAGTCCGTCAAAGGCTTTGCTGATGGCGTGGTTGAAGTACGAACTTCGGAAATAACGGTTGTTTACGAAAAAGAACTGATCGCCACGTGTCTTACGTGCATGCTCGGGTTTCAGAACAAATCCTTTGAGTTGCACGATGTCTGTTTTTTCGTCAATCGGGACCAGTTTGTCGTTTGAGTTGCCACCCAAAATATTGACAATACGTTTTCGCAATACGGCTTGCGGGAGGTTGTAGATCTGATTCCCGTTGTGATTCAATGTCAGCTGGATCTCCGGATGGGCGAGGGCAATCCGTTCAAATTCATCCTGAATATGATTGAACTCCGTGCTGTCTTTTTTCAGGAAATTCCGGCGTGCCGGGACATTGAAGAAGAGGTTTTTTACTTCGAAGGAAGTGCCCTGGGGACAAACAATTTCTTCCTGCAAGGTAATCTGTCCGCCCTCGATCACCACGTTTTGTCCAACTTCCGAATTGGCAGTACGCGTATGCATTTCCACATGTGCAATGGCCGCAACGGAAGCCAGGGCTTCTCCACGGAATCCTTTGGTGGTCAGAGCAAACAGGTCCTCCGCTTTGCTTACTTTACTTGTTGCATGACGCTGGAAACAAAGTGTGGCATCCGCCGGACTCATCCCGTTCCCGTTGTCTACAACCTGGATCAGCGTTTTTCCCGCATCTTTGATATTTACGTCGATCCGTGTAGCTCCGGCATCAATGGCGTTTTCCATCAATTCCTTCACCACGGATCCCGGTCGTTGAATAACTTCTCCGGCCGCTATCTGGTTTGCAATGTTATCGGGTAATAATTTGATCAGATCCTTCAACGTTACCACAGATTTTTTACCACGGTATCCACGTCGTCAATACCGTTGAACACAAAATAGCCGAGTGCGAGGATCAGGCCGACAAGCAGAAGTACGCGCAGGTTTGAACTGCGGCGTTGTGCCTGACGGTAATCGCCACGCGACCAGTTATCGCGAAGGTTTTCCCTGAAGAGATCGCGTCGCTCGGTGTCCGTAATGGAATCTTCGTCCATTTTACGGTAGAGTTCCTTTTTGCGTTCAAGGCGTTCCTTGCGCTCATCATAGTACATCGGATTGTAGTGGAAGCGCTGAGGCTCAATGGTCTTATTTAAAAATCTGAATTTCATTGAATATCCCTTACTTACAAATTTAATAATATCTTCCGTGCGGACCGAGACCGTTTGTCAAATACTATGCCTTCGCACTTTGGACTGACAAAGCGTCAGAATATCGGAACGTGGTTATCGACCCCCGAATTGTGTAAAACTCATGAACGGCACAGGTTTTGTGCGAAACGGAAGTTGTATTTTTGAATTATGAAGCAGCGTCTCTCCAAATACATGTTCTTCGGCATTCCAGTCTTTTTCGGGTTTTACCTGTTGGCATTCAATAGTGTCGAACAGGTAACAGATGTTCATCCGACACAACCGGTGATCGGGAAAGCGTCGATGCCGGAACCGGAGATTCCCTGGGTAGAGGAGCAGATGGCGCAGCTTTCCCTGCGTGACAAAATCGGTCAGTTTTTCATGGTGGCGGCTTATTCGAACAAGGATGAGCAGCATTTCCGAAAGATCGATTCCATGGTGGTTCGCGACAAGGTGGGAGGGATCATTTTCTTTCAGGGCGAACGCGATAATCTTTTGCCGTGCATCGACCGTTTTCAGAAAGAGGCCAAAGTGCCATTGCTGATCGGGATGGATGCCGAATGGGGTGTTCAGATGCGTTTGTACGGTGAAGAGCGCTTTCCGTACAACTATACGATCGGTGCCGCAAACGATCCGGAACTCACAAAGAAGATCGGAATGATGATGGGACAGGAATGTCGCGAATTGGGCATTCATCTGAATTTTGCACCAGTTGCTGACGTGAACAGCAATCCGAATAACCCGGTGATCGGCTTCCGTTCTTTCGGTGAAAACCCGAAGCAAGTGGCAGATCAGGTAGTTGCTGCTGTGGAGGGCATGGAGAGTCAGGGCGTCATGACGAGCATCAAGCATTTTCCCGGCCACGGCGATACTGACGTGGATTCGCACCTCGATCTTCCGATCGTGAACAACCCGCGTTCGCATATTGACGCGGTGGATTTTTTCCCTTTCCGCTCGGGAATTCGGGCAGGAGCATCCACGGTAATGATCGGACACCTCAATGTCCCGGCTCTGGACAGCACAGGAACACCGAGCAGTCTCTCAAAACGTACGATTCAGGGGATTTTGCGTAACGAACTTGGTTTTCGCGGATTGGTGGTCAGCGATGCACTGGGAATGAAAGCCGTGGCCAATCGCTATGGAAAAACAGAGGTTGTGGTGAAGGCCTTTCAGGCAGGTTGCGACATCCTTTTGTTCCCTGAAAGTGTATCCGAGGCCATTGACGCCATTGAGAAAAAGGTGATCAACGGCGATATCGACAGTACCGAGATTGATGCACGTTGTCGTCGAATGCTTTCCGAGAAATACCGACATATTGTCAAGCCGGACAAATTCAAGAGCTTTTCAGTAGCTGAGCGAACACTTGCATGCAAGCAACTGTACGAGAAAGCCATTACTGTGGCCCGCAATGAGGAAGATCTGCTGCCAATTCGCCGATTCGATCAGAAGATTGCGCACGTAAGCATTGGCGGACATACGGATGAGCTCGTTGCTTCTATGGATTTAATTACCAAAGTGGATCACTTTCATGCGTATACCGGAACAGAGGCCAAAAGCCGTTTCGCATCCAAACTTGCCGAATACGATCTTGTGATTACGACGCTTCACCCCGAATCGGTACTGGCACGAAAGGATTACGGCATGCCTGAAGGCTGGAGAGAATGGATCAAGGCGCTTCCTAAAGACAAGAAAAACGTCCTCGTTCAGTTCGGAAATCCCTATGTACTGGGGAAGAACGTGAACCTGGATCATATTCAGTCGATTGTGGTTGCTTATGAAAACCATCCGCTGGCTCAGGATCGGGCAGGGCAGTTCATCATGGGAGCTTTTGAAAGTCAGGGAACACTTCCGGTAACGGTCAACGAGAAACTGAAGCGCGGAAGCGGTGTGAAAGTGCCGTGGGGAGGAAAACTGAAGGAATCGCAGCCGGAAGAACTCGGTATTTCTTCGACGAAATTGGCGGAGATCGATAAGATCGTGGAGGAGAGCATCGAGGCCGGAGCCTTTCCGGGATGCCAGATTGTAGTAGCCATTGATGGTAAGGTGATTTACGACAAATCATTCGGTTATCATACATACAGCAAACAACGTCCGGTGAAGAACGACGATATGTACGATATTGCATCTATCACGAAAGTTGCTGCATCGACCTTATCGCTGATGCATCTGGAATCGCAGGGAGAATTTTCGCTGGATGCCAAATTGCAGGATTATTTACCGGCTCTGGTAGAAGGAACACCGTATGCTCCGATGAATGTACGCGATATGCTTGCTCATCAGGCCGGCTTGCATCCGTGGATCCCGTTTTACACGCATACACTGAAAAATTCGAGACCCGATCCTGCAATTTATGCCCGGGAGCAAAGTGAAGAGTTTCCATATCAGGTGGCAGAGAATCTCTGGATCAAGAAAGATTACCGGGACATCATGTACCAGGAAATCCTGACCACGCCGCTTAAGACAAAGCAATACAAGTATTCGGATCTGGGGTATTACTTCATGAAGAAAATCATTGAGTTGAAAAGCGGGAAGCCGCTGGATGTGTATGTGGAAAATGAGTTCTACCGACCGATGGGGTTGCGAAATATGCTCTACAACCCGTTGCGCAGTGTTTCTGTTGACCGTCTTCCTCCTACCGAAAACGACACGATCTTTCGCAAGCAGCTGATTCATGGCTATGTCCACGACCAGGGAGCTGCGATGATGGGAGGTGTGGGAGGACACGCCGGTTTGTTCTCCAATGCACGTGATCTCGCCGCTGTGATGCAGCTATTCCTCAATGGAGGCACTTATGGTGGAGTGGAATACGTGAAAAATGAGGTACTTTCCCGTTACACTTCCTGTCAGTTCTGTCCGAGAAACAGGAGAGGAGCAGGCTTCGACAAGCCGACTGTGGAAGGCAAGGGCGGAACGGCAACCAGCCTTGTGTCAAAATCCAGTTACGGACACTCCGGATTTACCGGGACGCTTGCCTGGGCAGATCCCGAATACAAGGTGAATTTCGTCTTCCTGTCCAACCGTGTGTATCCTGACGCGGAAAACTGGAAGATTGTGAAGATGAACATCCGGACAGACATTCAGCGTGTCGTGTATGAGGCGCTGCAAGCTGCCAAATGACCAAAAAACGGATATATCTGCTACTGATCTCTCTGGCAATGCTGGGCGGAGCTGCAGCCGTGTTCAATCCCTTTTTGCGCTATCACGAACAGCGCGTCGAAGCTTCAGGGATTCCCTTTCATGATGCATTGATGGAGCTTTTTCCGGTTGCCGATTGCTCGGCGTACATTTTCAGTATTACCTACGGTTCCATTTTGCTCTATATCGTTCTTGAAGCCCGCACGAAATACCGGATCGAAAAAGCGATCATGAGTTATGCGGTTCTTGTATTGCTACGCATGCTCACACTGAGTATTCTTCCGCTGAGTCCACCGGAGTTGTTGGTTCCCCTGGAAGATCCGTTTTTGAACAATCTTATTTATCCCGGCGAGGTGCAAAGTGATCTCTTTTTCAGTGGACATACAGGACTGGTATGTGTTTTCTTTTTCATTTCCCGGCGGTGGATTTTTATTGTGCTCGCGGTAGTACTGGCCGTTTTGCTGATGATCCAGCGCATCCATTATTCGATCGACATTCTTGCAGCCGTACCGTTTGCCTGGGTAATTGTTCGATCCGTCGAATTTCTCGTATTCAGAACCCGGAAAGCCTGAGATTTCAGCTAACTTTACAGTTCGCAACTAATGCGAAATGAAAAAATGAACATTGGAATCGTATTGTATCCCACCTTCGGTGGAAGTGGCGTGGTGGCCACGGAGTTGGGAAAATCATTGGCGAAAAAGGGACATAAAGTACACCTGATTACCTATAATCAGCCGGTGCGACTGGGCACTTTTCGCGAAAACATTTTTTATCACGAGGTACGCGTTTCGGACTACCCGTTGTTTGATTACGAACCCTACGAGACGGTGCTTGCCAGCAAGATCGTGGATGTGGTGAAGTATGAGGGACTCGATGTGTTGCACGTGCATTATGCTATTCCGCATGCATCTGCAGCATTTATGGCCCGTTCTATTCTTCGTTCACAGGGGATTCGCATTCCTTTTGTGACAACGCTGCACGGAACCGATATCACGTTGGTAGGGAAAGATCCTTCTTTTGAGCCGGTCATTACCTTTTGTCTGAATGAATCGGATGCAGTAACGGCGGTTTCCGAGAGCCTGAAAAGTGATACCTATCGGCACTTCAGCACAACACGTGAGATTGAGGTCATTCCGAACTTTGTTCCGGTACGCAAACAACGTAACGATGTGAGTCACGAAGTCCGACGTCGCTATGCGGCTGATGACGAACCAATCCTGTGCCATATTTCCAATTTCCGGAAAGTGAAACGGGTAGAGGATGTGGTGCGTGTCTTTTCCGAAGTGAACAAAGAAATCCCTTCGCGTATGCTGTTGGTGGGTGATGGTCCCGAACGGATCCGTCTCGAGCAATTGTGCCGGGAACTCGGACTTTGTGACCGTGTCATGTTCCTCGGAAAAGTACGTGATACACAGCACGTGCTGGAGATCTCAGACCTGTTCCTTCTGCCTTCGGAAACGGAAAGTTTCGGTTTGGCAGCACTGGAAGCCATGTCGATGGGAGTCCCTGTGATTTCCTCCAATACCGGGGGGATTCCGGAAGTGAATATTCACGGACAAACCGGGTTTACTTCCGAAGTAGGGGACGTGGAAGACATGGCAAAAAACGCCCTGTACATTCTTCGCGATCCCGAACGGCACGAGCAATTTCGTCAGCGGGCTTTGGAGCACACGCAGGATTTCGACGTGGAAATGATCGTGCGACGCTACGAGGAACTTTACGAGCGCTTGCTGAAGTAAGGGGATCGTCCTATTTCTTCGCCGGCTTCTCCCAATCGGAGATCCGCAAGTTTTTGTACGGTGCTGTTTCGCGCAGTGCTACGGTATTTGCGTGCGTGTCTGAGATGAATACCACCTGCTTTCCGTTGCAGAAGCTGTCGTTGTGAATGGTGCACTCGTCAACAGCCAGTGCGTGCCCATCCGTTGGGACGCGAAATACGGTGAAATGGTATTGCGGTTGTACGGCGTTGGGAGCAATATCGGCGCAGGCATTCTCATTCTTATTGATCAGTGCGGTTTCAGAAGCTTTGGCCGGAATGACCCTTCCCAGAAGAATTCGGCATACATTGGAGGCTTTTTCTTCCGGAGTCTGCGGATTCGGGAACCAGATGTGCGGGAAAGGGTGCGTTTCAACGAAGAGTCCGCCACCACCCCAGCTTTGCAGAGCATAATCCGCAATGTACCCCGGTAGCGTGGTATCGTATTCCAATCCGAAAATGGCCTTGTCAAACCCCATGTAGAAGGATTCTCCCTTTTTCAGCAGTTTGGCGCCGTAGTAAGCGAGTGTTGCATCAAAATCTTTATCGCGATGGTCTACGACCGGAAAATCAAGTTCGGGATTATTGATGTACAATGAGCCGGTAACTCCGAATACATTGGCTGATGGACTTACATTGGGCAGGATTCCACCTTCGGTACCGCTGACCCATTTGGCATCTACAAGCAATGCACGTCCGTCTTTCGGCGCTTTGGCCGTTTTCTTCAGATGTTTCAACTCTTTCAGCAGTGAACGACCGGAACCCTGTCCTCCGGGAACTTTTTCAACCACGTTATCCGCTCCCTGTACGAGGCGCACCCGTTCTTTTTGGTAGATCGGTCCGTAAATGCCGGTAGTGGTCATCAGTGGAATTCCAACGGCACCGGAGCGGATCACGACTGCACTGTTGAGGAAATTAAAGTTTTCATTCAGTACTTCTTTCGAAATACCAAGGTGGACGTACTGCCAGCGTTCCTCTTGCAGAATCTTCTTTTGTTGTGCGGGTGTGATCTTCGGTTCCTGATTTCCTCTCAGACGTGTAACATGGCTCATGTGGTTATGGTTTTATAGTGAAGGATCCAATATCAACATTCGCGGCGAGAAAATCAATAGGTATAAATACTGTTTTTAGATGTCAGACGTTAGATCGCTGCGCTTTTGGATGTTGGAATTCAGCTTTCCGGCTTTTTGGGAGTTGGGGATTGGGTGTTGTGGGAGGAGGTAAGAGTTAGAAGTTGGGTATAAGGTGTGTCCGGAGGTCAATGGCTCTTGAATCCTTGATCACAATCGTACGAAGACGAGATAGGCATGCAGGGTGTGAACGAGGCCAAAGGCGAGGGTCAGTACGAGGTAGATTGCTGTTAATCGGCGGATGGGGAAGAAGGATTTGTGCCCGATCAGTCCGATCCCGATGAGCCAGAATACAGAGGTATATGCAGGAGCTGTAAATCCGATGGCACTTGTGCTCCACGCACTTTCAGGGGACAGGATCACGGCGAGCCAGGAGGAAAAGTATATGATGGTTCCGATCAGGTAGATCCAAAGACCTGCTTTTTCAATGCGTGTTCTGACGGATAGCTGCATGATGACAGGGATTCCCATGACAATGATTCTCAGGACGTTTTCAGTAGATGCAAGTGAGGATGGAATGTCGCGCCAAAAGAAATCCGGTTGATAGCCCGCAGGCAAGTACCCGGCAAGGAAAATATTCCAGAGTAAGATCGGGATCAGAAGAAGAAAACAGTTCCGCAGGTATTTTAGGGCAGACTTCTCCACTCTTGTCAGGCCGTTTTCTTGATCGCGTCCATGTAGATTTTCCGGATGCTGTTCTTTTCTTCCTTTTCGCAAATGCCTTCGATCAGTGGGAGCAGGGTTTTGTTGTGACCGGTTTTCAATTTCAGGATTTCTCCGAGGGCAAAGGCTGTGCTCCAGCGGACAACAGTTCCTTCATGTTTGGTGTTTTCCAGCAGGTGTGCAACGGCAGTATCCAGTTTTTTCGGGAACAAGTGGGCAATATTTCCAATAACCTTAGCACTTTCCCATTTCACGCGGGGCGCCTTTGCTGTCAGGGTTTCCGTGACAAACTTCAGGATGTCTTCGGTGCCCAGGCTCGGATTGCTTTTTGTGGCATATTCGAGGGCCTCGATACAGGTGGCTTTGGCAGGATCTTTCGCTTTTTCTGCAAAGGCGATCAGTTCATCGGTTGCCAGTGAACCGTCCG
>JBNKYR010000069.1:0-15666 GCA_050300995.1 Crocinitomicaceae bacterium
GTGGTTTTCTTTGCGGCTGAATTAACCCTTAAAAAGAAAGAAATGTCTGACGTTAAATCAAAAGTAGTATCTATTATCGTAGATAAGTTGGGTGTTGAAGAAAGCGAAGTTTCTAACGAAGCGAGCTTCACCAATGATCTGGGAGCAGATTCTTTGGACACTGTTGAGTTGATCATGGAATTTGAAAAAGAGTTCAACATCGCAATTCCGGATGACCAGGCAGAAAACATTCAAACAGTTGGAGACGCAATTGCTTACATTGAGCAAAACGTTAACTGATTAATCAAAGTTGATTATCCATTATTGAACTAACGATTGGTGTATGGAGTTGAAAAGAGTTGTCGTCACCGGACTAGGTGCGCTTACCCCAATAGGAAATACGCTGGATGAGTATTGGGAAAGTCTTAAAAAAGGCGTAAGCGGAGCGGCTCCAATTTCATACTATGATGCATCGTTGTTCAAAACTCAATTCGCTTGCGAGGTCAAGAACTTCAATGTTGAAGATTTCATGCCTCGTCAGGAAGCGAGAAAATTAGACCAGTTTTCGCAGTATGCTATGGTTTCAGCTTCTGAAGCCATGGCAGACTCTGCGCTTTTGGAGTCGGAGCCCAATCTCGATCGCATCGGGGTAATCTGGGGCTCGGGGATCGGAGGTCTTAAGACATTCCAGGAAGAAGCGAAAAACTACTTCACCGGCGACGGAACCCCTCGCTTCAATCCATTCTTTATTCCTAAAATGATCGCCGATATTGCGGCAGGACACATTTCGATCAAATATGGTTTGCGTGGACCTAACTACGTGACCGTTTCGGCCTGTGCTTCTTCTACAAATGCGATCATTGATGCGTACAACTACATTCGTTTGGGCAAGGCCGATGCGATTGTTACCGGAGGTTCCGAGGCATGTGTCAATGAAATGGGAATGGGAGGATTCAATGCGCTGAAAGCGCTTTCTACACGCAACGATTCTCCGGAAACGGCATCGCGTCCTTTTGACCTTGATCGAGACGGTTTTGTTCTTGGTGAGGGAAGTGGGGCACTGATTCTTGAGGAGTATGAGCATGCGGTAAAGCGTGGTGCGAAAATTTATGCCGAGGTCATCGGCGGAGGAATGTCGGGAGACGCCTACCACATGACCGCTCCACATCCGGAAGGAGTCGGAGCCCGAAATACAATGCTTGCTGCTTTGGAAGATGCCGAAATTCAACCTTCTGAAGTAGACTATGTAAACGTGCACGGAACATCCACACCGCTTGGTGATATTGCCGAAGTGAAGGCAATTCAGCAAGTTTTCGGGGAGCATGCTTACAAGCTGAACATTAGTTCCACCAAATCAATGACAGGTCACTTGCTCGGAGCTGCCGGAGCCATTGAAGCCATCGCGTGCATCATGGCCGTCCAGCACGACATTGTTCCTCCGACGATCAACCACTTTACGGATGACCCGGAGTTGGATGACAAGTTGAACTTCACCTTTAATAAGGCGCAAAATCGCGTGGTGAATGTTGCTATGTCCAACACGTTTGGGTTCGGGGGTCACAATACCACTGTGATAGTCAAAAAATTCAACGGATAATTGCTGGCGCTTTTTCCCGCATTTTCTCGTGGTCGATCAGCTGAAGAGAAAGAAATCATTCGCTTCATGATCAAATGTTTCGGTTACCGTCCGCGTAATCTTGAACTGTTTCGCCGTGCGCTTACCCATAAGTCCATTTCCAATAACAGCGATGAACCGTCCAACGAGCGCCTCGAATTTTTAGGGGATGCTATACTCGATGCAGTGGTGGCCGAGTTTCTTTTTCAACGCTTTCCGGACGAGAATGAGGGCTTTCTGACCAAGATCAAATCTAAAATGGTGAGTCGACGAACCCTGGGAATGATTGGGAATGAAATGGGCATCGGATTGGTGCTTCGCTACAATCGCGGACGATCGATCAAGCTGGAAACCATCGAGGGGAATGCCTTTGAAGCGCTGATTGGTGCAATCTATCTGGATGGTGGGTACAAGAGCGCTGAAAAGAGTATCAGCCAGCATATTTTTAAAAAATACGTCGATCTCAACCATATCCTGGAAGAGGAGATCGACTTCAAATCCAAGCTCTTCATCTGGAGTCAGAAAAACCGCTTACCAATCCGCTTCGATATTGTGGATGAGCGGAACGATGGTACTGCCTGGACCTATATCGTTTGTGTGATGATCAACGACCAGGAATACGGTCGTGGATCCGGTTCCTCCAAGAAAAAGGCAGAACAGGCTGCCGCTAAGGAAACACTGGAGCTTGTAGGGGAAGTGTAAGTCCTTCCCGATTCAAAAATTTTATCTAGTTTTAGGCATTGTTCGTGGTTATCCGCGTTAACAGATAATGACATTCATGAAATTTACGGCACTTTTCAGGGTATTTACGACCCTGCTTCTGTCCTGTGGGGTTTATTACCAGGTTTCGGCACAGGAATTCGATTGGAACAATTATTCAGGCCTGAGAGCCTCGGGACCGGTTCCGGAGATCTTTAGAATTGCTACGCAAGACAAGATCAACGAGGATATGAACAAGGACCGTGAGTCCATGAGTACCACTCAGGAACAGATCTTTCTGGAGCATATCCACTACCACATGGATGAATTGTTGAGTTCAGGCCTGGTGTTGTATGGCGATCCTTGTACGGCGTATGTCAGGAAAGTGGCGGACAACCTGCTGAAGGATAAGCCAAAGCTGAAAAAGGAGCTGCAGTTTTATGTAGTTAAGTCCAACCTGACCAATGCACTTTCGACCGACCAGGGGGTCATTTTCGTTACGCTGGGATTGCTTGCACAGATCGAAAATGAAGCGCAACTGGCGTATGTCATCTCCCATGAAATTGCACACTTTACGGAAAAGCACGTAGAGAAGTCCTACAATAACACAACCCAGCTGGGCCGGATCTCATCCTACGATGCGCGTATCCAGGCGATGAGTAACCACTCAAAGGAAAGTGAACTGGAGGCCGATAAACTGGGGATTAAAATGTACAATGCGGCAGGTTATAAGAAAAGCGAACTGCTCAGCACTTTTGACGTACTCATGTATTCGTACCTGCCTTTTGATGAGGTGGCCCTTCCGCATGATTACTTCAATTCGGACTGGCTCTTTATTCCTGAGCGCTATTTCCCTGAATCCGTGAATCCGATCCTTGCTGAGGAAGAGTACGACGACGACAAGAGTTCACACCCCAATATTCGTAAGCGTAAGCAAGCCATCAAGGATGAGGTGAGTTCCTATGATAAGTGGGGTGACAAGGAGTTTGTTCTTGATCAGTCTGAATTTGAGTTTGTACGCAAACTCGCCCGCTATGAAAGTGTGCATCTGGACCTGATCGATTGTAAATACGGAGATGTATTGTACAGCGTCTTTTTGCTGGAGCAGGATGGAGCTGAAAGCCTGTTTCTGGAGAAGGCCAAAGCCAAGGCATGGCTCGGACTTTCAACATTCAAGATGGGGGGAACCTTTTCAGATGTGGTGGAAAATCCGTCAGATGTGGAAGGCGAAAGCCACGCAATCAGTTTTATGTTGCGTAAACTCACGCGGCTTCAGATCCTGACGGTGGCCATGCGTCAGATCGAAGACATTCACAAACGTAATCCGTCCGATCCTGAGATCGCTGCTATCCGAAAGGCGATGGTACGTGTACTTGCGGGCTACAGCAGCTTTAAAGAAGAAAAGTACAGGAAGATTAACTACCAGACAGCGCTCGAACGTTTTGAGGCGGGCAAGAATCCGCCGGTGAAGGAAGTGGAAAGCGAGGATTCCCTCGTCGATACGCTTTCTCAGGTGGATGAAAGTGAGTTGAGCAAGTACGATAAGATCAAACTGAAGCGAGGAGAGGAAGAAGTTGAACCGATCAGTGAGGATGAAGAGTTTGATGAAGAATCATTCCACTTCTATGCATTGGGAGATCTACTCGACGATAATGCGTTCCGAACACTGTTGAAAGATTGCAGAGACGAGATCAGTGAGGAGGAAGACGAGGAGCAGCGCCGACGCCGTTTATCGTCCCGTGAGCGCCGCGCATTGCAGAAAAAGGAATATCATCTGGGACTGCACGAGATCATTCTGATGCGTCCCTTGGTTGTCCAGTATTATTACAGTGAGATCAAGATGCGGGAATCTGCAGAGTTGGAAGCGACATTGCGTCTGTCCTTGCTGACAAATGCGGAACGTGCTGGACTCAAAGTGGATGATTTTTCCGACATCCGGATCAATTCCCTGACGACCGAGCAGTACAACCGTCAGGCGATTCTTACCGATTATCTGCGACAAAGGGCCGAATACGAAGAAATGGACATGTTTCCAGTGGATTATGGAGATCTGAAGGCGCTGAATAAGAAGTACAACGGAACCAAACTCCTTTTTCCGCTGGCCGATTACCGCAAGACCTTGGCTACCCGAACGGTTCACCTGGTCTTTTTGGTGATGGACATTGACTCCGGAGACCTGGTAAGGGAAAAGAGTTATTATTTCCGGCAGAAGCCGGGTAAGGCGGTTCTCAATAGCTATTCATACGATATTATGGATCAGATAGCAGTATCAAAAAAGGAACGACCATGAAAGATTTCCGGATCGGACTGATTGTCTGTTTTTTGATTCATGGAGCGGCTTTCGGGCAGGCTCCCGGGTACATGGGTAAACGAAATATAATCTCTTTCTTCTCGACAGGGAATATCAGGGTTTTTCCTGCCGTAGGTCTTCCGGTATTTTCGGATGGAGGTAACGGATACCATACGTACAAGTACAATGAACTCGGAACGCCTAGCACGGGGTCAAAAATTGCACGATATGATCTTCACCTGGCTTATGGAAGAGTGATGAGTCGGCGTATGATCGTAGGGGCAGAATTCAGTTATGAGTTGTTGAACCTCCCCAGAAGTAGTGTGAATTCATCTGAGTCTACACCGATATTTAATGTGTACGGCGCATATGTTACTCTTGGACTGGGAAGTTCCAGAGCCATTGCTCCGTTAGGCTTTTCAAGCACATTCGGAATCGGACCGAAGTTTTATCGGTTTGATTATTCCCGTAATTACGTATTTGCCGAAGGGAATCAATATGCGGCTTTCCCGGATTATAAAAAACAAATGTGCGGTTTCAATCTGTTTTACCAGTTAATGATCCGAAAGCCACTTACCAATTTTATGGTGCTTGATTTTGGCATGCGGATCCACACAGGCTTTGTCTTTAGAAACGGGATTCAGCTTAAGAATGGGAGTAACAGCCAGGAAATGAAATACACGGATGGCTATACCGATTATTATATTGAACCGACCCATTGGACCAAAAACTCCTTGCAATCTTCATTGTTTACGGAGGTGGTTTCCAACATTCTTTCCTTTCGTTTAGGAGTCGGATTTATGCTCTAGCCGATGATTATTTGGCCTGGATCAATTCGTGAATGATGCCCGTACGCAATTCATAATCCAGGCTGGAAATCCTGCTATCAATCGTACCGATGCGCTTCTCGATCTCATACACGGAACGCCCCAGTTCGCGATAATATTGCAGCAAATGAAAATCCGAAGCATCCGAGCCGTTCTGCATGCACCATTTAAGAAAATCAGGTTCCGTTAAATACGTTTCCAATTCGCGTAGCACAAGGAACAGGCACATCAACTGATGATCCTCGATCAGATCGTTGTATTCATCGTCTACCAGAACTTGCCAGGATTCATCGCCGATATAGAGTTCGACCCCTTTCAGGTCGCCGATGTTCCCAAAAATGTTCAATTTGATTCGGATCTCATGAAGGTCCCGAACTTCACGTAGGGAATGGAGTGGTTGCAGTTTCGTAGACTGTTGGTGCATACTTCACTAAGATACATTTTCCGGCCATTAGTTGCCTCCGAGAAACAACAAAATTTTACGGAACAACAGATCGGTTCGGATATCGCGCTGATCACAGTAGAAGCGTGAATATCCGCCATCGATGATAATTCGCCCTTCTCCGACATTTCCGGAAAGGATCAGGGGCTGGTCGCTGATCCATGCTTCAACTTTCAGACGAGGGTCCAGAGGAAAGGCTACCGGCGTATTTCCGGCTGGAATGGTGTTCTCTTTGCTAAGTTGTAGATTTCCTTCGTTTTGATTGATCTCCGCCTCAACATCGTTATAGTTACCAAAGCTTTGTTTGCGGTAAAGCCGATCGGTGATCAGGTTGGATTCTGCCTGAAGGGGCCAGTTTTCGGAGCCGGTGTAGAGTCCGCCTCCCGTTTCAACAAAGGAAATGATCCGATCAATATCTGCCTCACTCAGTGAACTTTGGGCATTGGAAAAAAGAAGAATAATGTGATATTGTTCCAGTTGAGACGGAAGATCGTCGCTCACGTCTATATCGGTGCTGTCGGGCAGACACAAGGCCGTATGATTTCCCAGAATTAATGCAGATTGCTGCGCCCTGGAAAAGAATCCGGAAAGCAGTAGGAGGATAAAAAGCAGGCAACGCATGCCCTTCTATACATGGCTTTCCCGAATTGGTTCATTTGGATGAATCCGGACCATTCATTAGTTCGTCGATATCAATCGTTTCTGTGCCCAGCGTGAACCCATTGGCTTCCGCATATTCATTTTGAAATGCTACCCAATGCGAATCCAGCTCCAGGTAGAGTTCATACGTACTCAACCATTCATCGTAAATTTCGATTTCCTGATCTGTCCACGTTTCGTCAGGCCTTGACATAGGGATGGTAAGTGGTTTGGCGTAATTAATAAGCATTGCCTCCATGGCTTCAATCCATTGGATGGTCAGATAATGAAAAGTCTTTCGTTTTGGCCAGTCCTTATCCAGATATACGTCCAATGCCTTTCGGGTACTTTCGATCGAAATGAGAGCAGAGTCAATGATTGATGTAATGGTTTGTGCGGAGGCATCTCTGTTGTCTGCAGCGATCATTTTCTGATAATATACGTCGATCCTTATCACCTCGGCCAGCAGACCGGTGAAATATTGTTCTCCGGTGCTTGCTTCTCCTTGCTCAAAAGCTTCACAACTCATTACAAAGTCGGGCAGTTCGACCATACTTGAGTCCAGGGTGTTTTCCTGTCCGAATCCGTTCATTGTCAGAAGCAGGCAGATCAGCAGTTGTTTCATTTATGTGCTTTTGTAAGAAAAGATACTGAAAATCTAACGATGTTGTTAAAAATGGGGTGGCAAGAAAATTATTTACCTACATTAGGCAAAAACCTACAACTATGCATCATCTAATCCTGGGAGTGAAAGGCGAAAACCTCGCAGTGAATCGATTAGTAGAAGACGGATATGAAATTGTGGAACGCAATTACAAGTGGAAGCAGGGAGAGTTGGATATTATCTGCAGGAAGGATGGAATGCTCATCGTTGTGGAAGTGAAAACCCGCAATACAACTGCCTACGGAGCACCTTATCTGGCAGTATCTCTGGCGAAACAACGTCAGATCATTCGGGTAACCAATCAATACATTCGTGAGCGAAACATCAATGAAGACGTACGCTTTGATATCTTTTCCATCGACATGACCGGTGGCAAGGTTTCCATGGAACACATCATTGATGCATTTTATCCTTTGGCATAAGGAATTCTCAATCATTCGCCTGTAAGTTTAAAATCGCGTATCTTTGCGCCGTCGGTAAATCAACCTTCATTCTGGAATGGTTGAATTCCGCATTTTTTTGAATTTTAATTAAGCTCGTGATGAACTCAAGAAAAAAAGGCAGTAACGACTCGGCCGGAAAAACGTTTAAAGGAAGAAAGGGCTCACCCGGAAAGGCATTTGATAAGAATGTCAAGCCACGGGATAAGCGCAAGTACATTGATTTTAAGGAAAAGGTAAAGAAAGGAGATCCCTTGCCGTCTTTTAATGAAGATGAGATCCGCCTGAATAAATACCTCTCGAATGCCGGAATTTGTTCTCGCCGGGAGGCCGATGTGCTGATCAAAACGGGGGTGGTCACCGTGAATGGTGAGATCGTTACCGAGATGGGACACAAGGTGAAGAAGGACGATGTTGTACGCTACGACGGAGAAACGATCAATGCCGAAAAGAAACGTTACGTACTGCTGAATAAACCAAAAGGATTTCTGACAACCATGGACGACCCGATGGGACGTAAGACGGTGATGAGCCTTGTGAAGAAGGCTTGCCGTGAACGTATTTACCCTGTCGGAAGGTTGGACAAGGATACCACCGGGTTGTTATTGTTTACCAACGATGGCGATCTTGCCAAGAAATTAACGCATCCCAGACACCAGGCAGGAAAGATCTACCAGGTTGAACTGGATAAAAAACTGCGTGTCGAAGACCTTCAGAAGTTATTGCGTGGTGTGGATCTGGAAGATGGGAAATCTGTCTTTGACAAGGCTGAGTTTATCTCGCCTGACGATGCACGTCTGGTGGGTGTTGAATTGCATTCAGGGAAAAACAGAATTGTTCGCAGAACTTTCGAGGCGCTCGGTTACAAGGTGGTTAAACTGGATCGGGTGACTTTTGCCGGCTTGACAAAGAAAGACCTTCCTCGTGGGATGTTCCGCCATTTAACTGAAAAAGAAGTGGCCTTCCTGAAAATGAAATAGATGATAAGAACACTGATCATATTGATTGTATTGTCGGCGCCATTTTCGGTGGATGCACAGCACAGGCGAATGAAAAAGAAGGTGTCTTATGCCTCGGGGACGTTATTCGGGTATGTGGGATACAATCGTAGCGGCTATGCGCCGAGCAATATTCGCTTTGCCGGACCGGGATACGATTTTACCTTGCAGAATGCGGTGGCCTATGATGCCGGCTTCGACTTTACGCGTCCGCAATACAATGCCAGTGTCGGGTATTATTTCAAAGATCATTGGGCGGTTTCATTGAACTACGATCACATGCGGTACATTTTTGCGGACAACAATCGTGTGAATCTTTCGGGTACGATCGATGCTTCGGCTGAAGCGCAATGGGAAGGAACCTATAATGGTCTTCCCGTGGTGACCCACCGTGATACGTTTTATTACAGCAATGAGAACGGACTCGATTTCATCCGCCTCGGAATTACCCGCACTGACATGCTTGTAAAACTTGGCGATCAGGGGGCGTTCGCAATATCTTCCAATGCGGGGATTAGCTTGGGAGGGCTTCTGACAACCAATGAATTCAATTTCGGTGGCCGGGAAGATCTGCACACTGTTTCAATGTCCGGTTATGGTCTGGCGGCCTTTGTAGGTCTTCGTCTGGAGTTTTTTCGCCACGTCTTCCTTCAGTCCACGTTCACAGGCGGATTCAACCATCAGGTAAAGGTGCATACACGCCCAACCGATCCAAGTTCATTTGCCCGCCAGGGATACGGATATATGATGTGGGATACAGGGATTGGCTTCTTTGCATACCTCCGTCCGAAGAATGGCTGCGACAGTTGTCCTGTTTGGTAGATCAGTAGTACGTGAGTGTTCGTTCGGCGTATTGCACAGGAACTCCGTTGACAAATAATTTACGAGTGATCCAGTTTCCGGAGGTGTCGTAGGTGTATTTGCAGTCCATGGTAAATGTCCCGTCTTCCAGAGGTTTATAAATGCCGAAGCTAACTCCTCCTTCACAGAATTTACGTGTCAGGTTTCCATACGTGTCGAACGTATAATGGATGCGATAATCTTCACCGTAGCCGACAGTTGAGGAAACAAATAATTGTACCCTTCCGGCACTATCAAGTACAGACGTTTCAAGTTCACCCGTAAATTGTGAGGATCTGTATTCATTGAGGTCGAATTGAGCGCATACGTTCACAGAAAGTGCGATGAAGAGGATGAAAAAAACACTGGAGTGTGTTTCGTTCTGATCATGTTAGCTATAATAAACAGCCCCATTCGTTGGAATGAGGCTGCCCGAATCGATCGTTATCCATATTATTTTTTACCGCCCAAACGTAAATCTACCTTGTAGTAGAAGATCGGCAGGAATCCGAGTTGTTGCTTAACGGCAATTGGTTCTGCGGTCGGATCGGCCAGGTTCGGCGCGTAGGTCAAACTCAGCAGATTCTTGGAGTTGAAGACATTCACCAGGTCCAGGCCAATTTCATGCGTTGTTCGTTTGGCATTCATACGCCAGCTGATTTTAAGGTCGGCACGGAAGTACCCATAGAATTGTCGTTCATTGAATCCCTGATCAAGGTAAATGAGTTCCTGGTAGTACTGTGTAGCAGGGAGATTCACATAGCCATAACGTTTTCCGCCGGCAGCAGTCACTTTCAATCCGAGCCCAAGGGTGTGTTTTGCGCCGAGTTTGAATTCTTTTCCTCCGAGGACATTGACAATGTAATTACCGTTGTAGGAGGTGTTGCGCAGGATTCCGTCGCTTCCGCGGTAGCGGGAGTCGTACAGAGTTCCTGAAAAGAGGAAGAAGAATGACTTGTCAAAGAATTTCTGCAAGGTCAACTCGATTCCGTAATTGTAACCGGTACCTGTATTTTCCAGAGGCTCCGGGAAGAAACGGGCAAAGCCACTGCCCATGTTGATCAGCGAGAAGGAAGAAGAATCCATTGTAACCGGAATGTTGTAGAGGTACTGATAGTAGGCCTCCATTTTCAGGTTAAGACTTTTCTTAAAGGCCTTTTCGTACCCGATACAAGTATGAATCGCACGCGAGAAATCCATGTTCTTGTTGTGATACACCTTCTGTCCGGTCAGGGAGTCGTACTGGTGATACAGGTAAGTGTAATATGGTTGGGTCATGCTGTGCAATCCCGCTCCGACACTGACTGCCTGTCCTTTGTTCATACGTACTCTCCAACCAATACGCGGTTCGGCAATACTGAAACTGTTGCTCAGGGAGAAATACTGGTTGTTGATTCCGGCAGTGAAATCCATGTTCTCTGTGATTCTCCACTTCCATTGCAGGAAGGCACGGATCATGGCAGCACCGCCTTTGTAATCCCAGCGAACAATGAAGTTGTCGTGATTCAGGGTGTCGTGCCCTGGAGCGAGCACAGAATCGGCCATGTTGAAGAGGTAGTAATCTGCATTGATCCCGGCTTTGATCAGGTGTTTTTTGTTCACCTTGTGGTTCACGCTGAAATAAGCGGAAGCCTTCGATGTAGCAAATTTATAGCGCATGAGCGGATATTCATCAAGAATGGTGATCGTATTCGTAGCCGTGTCCAGATCGCGCCAGAGGTAATTGTGTTTTGATGATTGTTCTTCATAGGAGTAAGCCAACGTGGATGCGATATATGTTTTTTCGTTCACGGGCTTCTTCAGTGTAAGGCCGGTTACTCCCATGGCCGTCCCGAAGTACTGATCGCGGTCGCCCTCGCCATACAGTTCTTCAGTGTATTCGGTTTGTTCGGAGATTTTGATGGCAATATCGCTGGCCCCGCCGATGGCAAACCACGACAATGACCCTCCGTTCTTGAGTTGCCAGTTGAATTTAAAGGCACCGTCACCGTATTTGGGAACAGCATCTGTCCCGATCTGGATTCCAAGTGCCTGAAAGATGCTCAGGGTGGAGTAACGTCCCATTACCAGGTAGCTGGATTTGCCGTTTTTCCCCATAGGTCCTTCACCCATTAATTCTGTGCCAAGGAATCCGAACTGGGCGGTCAACTCGTGTTGCGAGTTGTTCCCGTTGCGCAGTTTCAGATCAAAAATCCCGGAAAGTGAATTTCCGTACTCAGCGGGAAACGCACTCATGAAAAAGTCGGAATTGGCCAGAATCTTATTGTTCAGAATGGAAACCGGACCTCCGGTACTACCGGAGATGGCAAAATGCGAAGGGTTGGGAATGTCAATTCCTTCTACCCGCCAAACAACCCCGAGTGGTGAGTTTCCGCGGATCACGATGTCGTTTCGCGAATCGTCGGCACCACCTACACCCGCAAAGTTAGAAGCCATGCGGGCAGGGTCCATACGCGATCCAGGGTAGCGGTTAGTCTCTTCAACGCTGAATTGCTGGGCTGAAATCAGGGCAAGTTCGTTGATGACTTCTCCTTTTTTACGTGCTGTTACGGTTACTTCAGCATGCTCTACATAGCTTTCCTGCATGGGAACGTTCACGATCGTCTGTTTCCCGGACGTCACTTCTATGGTGATCATCTTGGTGTCGTAAGTCATGTAAGTCGCATTCAATTGGTGCTTACCAACAGGCACATCGCTGATCGAAAACAGACCATCCGGATCAGAAATAGCACGGTAGTTTTTCGTCGTGTCCGATGTGGTGATTTCAATGCGTACTCCTGTAAGCGGAAACTGCGTCTCCGAATCAACGACCTTTCCGCGGACGACCTGTGTGGGTTGCGCAAGCGAAAGGAAAGGAAGCAGCAAGAGCAGAGAGGTAAATAGTGAGTTCTTCATAAGTATGGCTTTAAGGTTTTCAGCACAAACCTAAGGCAAGATCATTGGGGCGTTCAACGGAAGTTCGCAGGTCACAGGGCGGAAGTTGTGAAATTCGCAAATGCAGTTACGAAACAGGTTTATTGCTGCGCCGAGTGTTTTTGCTGATATTCTTCTGCAGTCCATTCCTTGATGTAGACATGTGTGAAACTGAAATAGTTGATGGCGTTAAAATGGAAGTCACGCACATAGGACTGCGTAATTTCAATATCTCCTGTATACCACAAAGGAATGATCGGAGGATCTTTCAACAGTTCGACTTCAGCTTTGGAGAAGAATTTCATTTGGTCAGCAAGCTTCGGTGAATTCACCGCCTGATCGTAGAACTCATCAAAGATAGGGTTGTGGTAGCGCGACTTATTCAACGGTGAAGGGCTTGCAGGATCTTCAGGAACAAACTTTCCGTAGAAGTTCATCAGGAAGGTTTCCGGGCTTGGATAATCAGCAGACCAGCCGGTACGGAAAATATCACCCTGCGCAAGTGTCCCGTCCTTGTTAAGCTGTTCGAAACTGGATCCGTCAATATTTACGTTAATGCCAAGAACGGCAAAGATCTGTTTTGCAAATTCGTCGGCCACCGCAGAATGTGTATCGTCAATATTATAGCGCAATGAAACGGAGCCAAAGCCTTCTCCGTTCGGATAACCGGCGGCGGCAAGCAAAGCTCTTGCTTTTTCAGGATTGTAAGAATACCCTGCGTTCTTAACGGCAGAAAAATCGTAGCCGCGCAACACCTTCCCGATAGGAGGAGTTACACCGTATTCTCCGAGATCGTAATATTGGTTTCTGAGGATCTCGCGCCCGATCGTTTCCTTGTCCACGGCATAGTTAAATGCCTGCCGAACCCGAGGGTCCTGGAAGCGCGGATCGTTCATATTGAAGAAATAAAAATGCGACTCCAGCAATGGATTGTTTGCCAGGATAAGTTTCGGTGGCTTTGAATTAAAGTCCTGAATTCGCCCTTCGAGCATTCGGGTAATGCGGCTGGTTGGCAAACCGATGATGATATCCAGTTTCCCTTGTTCGAACATGTCCAACTGTTCCAGCTTACGGCTTTGGAAAACAAATACCAGGCTGTCGAGATACGGCAGTGCGTTGCCCTCTTCATCCGTTTCATAATAGTCCTGGTTCTTCAACAGGACCAATTGAGGCTGATCACCTTGTGAATAAGTACCGTACATGAACGGACCTGTTCCAACGACATCCTTTTCGGCATCACCGTCATAAATCTTCCTGGAAATGATGCACATACTGACGTTCGCCAGTTTGTTAAGAAAGTTTTGATCTTCGTGCAGCAATTGAAGCGTTACCGTATTTCCTTCGGCTTTAACTCCGGCAATGTTCTTCGCTTTACCCTCAATGAATTCATCGGCACCTTTCAACAAGGATTTGAAAACCATGGAGTAGGAGGAAGGCTCCATGCCCTCTTCATCCATGGTGCAGGCCAGTTCGAACGACTTTACAACGTCCTCAGCGCTCATCTTGCGATCTTCTTTTGATCCGAAAAGCTCGTGAGGGTGAAAGTATACATCATCCCGGAGCGTGAACGTGTAAGTCAGGCCGTCGTCGCTTCTTGTCCATTCTTTGGCCAGCTTGGGAACTACCTTCAGCGTTTTCGGGTCGAAAGCTACCAGGCCTTCGGCAATTTGATTCAATACCGTGGCGGAATAATAGTCGCGAACAAAGCGTGGAATATAGGTCGAAGGTTCGTTCTCAAGTGCAAGTGTGAGTGAGCCTCCGCTGTACTCGAACTGCTTTCTCTCCTCTTCGGCACAAGAGCCCAAAATGAACAGCAGTAAAAGTGACAGGCCTAAAATTTTCATTAATAGCGTCTTTATGACAGTCTACAAGAATAAGAAAATTCTTGTAAATAGGGTTGGTTGAGCGCGTATATTTCATTCGGAGCGGGGAACAATCCTGTTTTGAAGGGTTCACAGGACCCCTGTACGGGAAAAAATAAATAATCGTTGAAATTCTCTCGATTAAATTAAAAACGTATTATATTTGTGGGTTAAATAAAAAGAGAACTGGAATAATCTGTAGTGTGGATTAGATGTTGGAAGCACTATTACACTGACGCCTGATGAAGAATTTTATATTAATTGCACTGATGGGTATGCTGAATGTAGCAGCCTTTGCGGCGCTCTCGGTTGAGGGCACCTATCAGGGGAAAAACCTTTATGTTCAGAATCCGATGGATGATGAGGGCTTCGGATACTGTGCTACGAAGGTTACCGTAAATGGCGATATCATGCCTGGTGGTACCAGCATGGGAGCTTTTGAAATTGACTTTTCCCTGTTCAATATTGAAATCGGTGAGCCGGTTTTTATCGTGATTGAACATCATGATGGTTGTAAACCCAAAATCCTGAATCCTGAGGTTCTGTTGCCACGATCTACTTACGTAGTTGTTTCAATGGATATCAGCAACGATGGAAAATTGAAATGGACAACTAAATCCGAGCAAGGTAAACTTCCTTTCTTCGTGGAACAATATCGCTGGAATAAGTGGGTTGTGATCGGAGAAGTTGCCGGAAAAGGTGGTGGACAACAGAACAATTATGAGTTCAGCGTAACGCCACATTCGGGAGAAAACACAGTTCGCGTGGTTCAGACTGACCACTCCGGAACAAAGCGACCTTCCAAAGAGGTGAAGTTCATGTCGAATGTTCCGAAGGTGACGAAAACACCAGCCAAGGTGAAAAACGAAATCAAGTTTGTGGCGGGCGGTAGCCCTGCTGAAACGCGTTACGAGATCTACGATGCTTACGGAAACATTGTGAAGAAGGGTGTCGGATCTTCTGTAAACTGTTCGAACCTGCTTCGTGGAGTTTACTACATCAACTTTGATAACGTCAACGAGAAGTTCATTAAGAACTAAACAATACTGATTTAAGTAACCCTGGCATTCACGTCAGGGTTTTTTTGTGCCTGTGCTGAAGCTTCTCTTTCGTAAGAGAAGAGCTGCCATGGTAAAAGCGTTGTGCTATGATTAAACGAATTGAACATCTTGGGATTGCCGTGAACGATATGAATGCTGCCATCCGGGTATACGAAACATTGCTTGGAACCGCATGCTATAAGGAGGAAATAGTAGAATCGGAAGGCGTCCGTACGGCCTTCATACAGGTGGGGGAATCGAAGATCGAGTTATTGGAGGCTACCAACTCTGATTCGGCGATTGCACGCTTTCTGGAGAAGAACAGAGGCGGGTTCCATCATGTGGCCTTTGAGGTAGACGATATCGATGCGGAGTTGAAGCGTCTGGAATCCGAAGACTTTGTGTTGATTCACCAAAC
>JBNKYR010000070.1:0-15574 GCA_050300995.1 Crocinitomicaceae bacterium
CTCTTCCGATCTCAATCCGGAAGACGGACAGACGGAGATTCCAAACATGCCCTATACACCGTTTACGGAGGACATCACCTTATCTTACACTGCCGAGGAAAGCTTTACGCTCAGTGACAATACCGAGGACAGCTACGAAAATGCAACTATCCAGTTGTACCACGAGCATCCGTTCGGACAGGCACGTGAGCACACTTATCTGAAATTGCAGTATTCCTTCAGTAAACTGGATGTTTGCCGACTTGCCCCAAAATACCAACGGGGTGGTGAACTATACATTGGACTTGAAAATGCTGAAAACCTTCAAAATGTATCATTACTGATCCAGGTTCTTGAAGGAAGTGAAAATCCGGAAACAAGCAACTTTACCGAAGATGACAAGATTACATGGTCCATCCTCTGCAACAACCTCTGGAAACCACTGGACAGCACTTTGTTGCTCCAAAATGGTATCGATAACTTCCTGCAATCCGGAAGAGTAATTTTCAAGATTCCAAAGGAAGCGACTCAGAACAATACCGTATTGGATTCAGGGCTTATCTGGGTACGGGCAAAACTGACGAAACCGTATGATGCCGTCTGCAAAGTACTTGGTATCCATGCACAAGCTGCTCTTGCCGGGTTTACAAATAACGATAACGAACTCTCACACCTGGAAAAGGGTCTGGAAAGCGAGACCATTTCCAAGTTGATCCAGCGATCTTCAAGAGTCAAGTCCATCTTGCAACCGTACAACTCATTCGGTGGTAAGGCGGAAGAAAACGATGATGCCTACTACACTCGGGTGAGTGAGCGTCTGCGACATAAAAACCGCGCTGTAACCCTCTGGGATTATGAACACATGATTTTGCAGCAATTCCCGGACATCTACAAAGTAAAATGCCTGAACCATACGAGTTGTTGCTCATTCGTTGCTCCCGGGCATGTAATGCTGGTGGTAATTCCGGATACCGTCAATAAGAACGTGTTTGACATCTACAAACCGATGGCAAGTACTGCACGTCGCAACGAAATCAAAGCATTTATCGAACAATATACCTCCCTGCACGTGCAGGTGAAAGTAGAAAACCCGGACTACGAGGAATTGCAGGTGGAAGTCAACGTGAAGTTCTTCGATGGCTACGACGAATCATTGTACAGCCAGCAAATGATCGAAGACATTACCCGTTTCCTTTCACCATGGGCATTTACAGATAGCGAACAGGTTGAATTCGGAGTAACTCTGCACCAAAGCGTACTCGTCGATTACCTGGAAGAACTCTATTACGTGGATTACATTAACGACATCAAAATGGTACTGGAAGGAGATGTGATCGACTATTACGAACCTACCACTCCCCGATCTATCCTGGTTTCAGCGGCCACTCATACGGTTGATCCAAACGTGGAAGCATGTCCGGGCTCACTCTCAAACACTGAAGAAGTATGTCAGTAACGTCAGAATACATAAAGATTCCGAAGAACGTTTCTACTGAGGACGATCTCGATTTTCAGTACCTCAAGAAACTGGGCATCGAGTACATTGAATCACTGGGCGGTGGACTCTGGACGGACTACAACGACCATGACCCGGGAGTGACCATACTCGAGATGCTTTGCTATGCGATTACCGATCTTGGTAACCGGATCGAAATGCCCATCGAGAATATCCTTGCGCGCGAAAACGATACTTCGCTGAGCGATCAATTCTACCAGGCACAGGATATTCTGACAACCTGCCCGGTCACAGAACTGGACTACCGAAAACTCTTCATTGATATCCGGGGAGTTCACAACTGCTGGATTCTTCCGTATCAACAACCCTTCTTTGTGAATTGCCGTGACAATGTGCTTTCCTACGATGAAGAGGCAATGAACGGCATTCCGAAAGAGCACATTCGTCCCATGTACCTCCGGGGATTGAATTATATCCTTGTAGAATATGACGATGATGTGCTTGAAGATGATGACGAACCACGCACCAAAGAAGAGATCAATGCGGATATCGAAGCAGCATATCATGCCAACCGAAATCTCTGTGAAGACCTCGTGGAGATCCGGGAAGTAGAGACCGTACGTGTAGCTGTTTGTGCCGACATCGAATTGGATAAGACCGCAGACAAGGACCTCGTTCACGCGACGATTATTGAAACGATCGAGACCTATTATTCACCAGATGTGAACTGGTACTCCCTGAAGGAAATGCTCGAGAAAGGATATCGTACGGATGAAATTTTCGAGGGGCCACTACTCACCAACGGCTTCATTGATTCAGGGGAACTTGAAGAGTCAAACCTGCGTTCGGAAGTACGTTTGTCTGACCTGATCAATCTGATCATGTCCATTGACGGCGTAAAGATTATCAAAGACATCTCCTTGAGAGATTGTCAGGGCAACGCAACATCCGATTGGAATATCTGTATCGGCGAGAACAAAAAGCCGGTCCTGGCGCCAACCGAGGCTCAGGCAGAAGAAGATGACGAATGTCCGATCCGCAGCGTGTTCAACTACTCGAAAGACGTACTTCCTGTGGTGGTCAACCAGAAAAAAGTAGACGCCTACCTTGAAGCTTTCAAAGCAGCAAAGGTGAGTAAGAATGCGCTGGCCAAACTGAACAATAAGCTGAAGATCAAGCAAGGAAAATTCGTTGGAGTTGACGAAACAACCACCATCCAGAATGACTTCCCGGACACTTACGGCATCTCACCTTTCGGACTTCCGTCAACAGCTAGTATTACCCGAAAATCACAAGCATTACAGCTCAAAGGATACCTGATCTTTTTCGACCAGATCCTTGCCTCCTATTTTGAGCACCTTGGAAAAGTACGTGACCTTTTCGCCATGGATCGGGGTCTCTCTCCGACCTATTTTACGCAGGCCATTCAGGACATCACCGACTTCGATAAACTGGTAACAGACTATCCAACCAATGATGATGAACTGCTTGCCGAAAAGATCATGTCATTCCTGGACGATCATATTGAGCGGCGAAATGAAATTCTGGATCACCTCCTTTCCCGTTTTGCCGAGCAATTCAGTGAGTATTCCTTCCTGATGAGCGAACTTTACGGTGAAGCATCGGATGAACTGATCATTGCTTCCAAAGAGCAATTCCTCAAAGAATATGTGACACTGAGCGGCGGTCGCTTCAAGGCATACAACTACACATCTTCCGATCAATGGGATACAGATAACATTGCCGGTGTTCAAAAACGCACTGCACGACTGTCGGGAATGAAAAACTATCTGCGTCGTAAGCTCTCGGATTCATTTGTCACGATCTCTGAAGTCGTCATTGGTCCGGATACTTTCTTCAATTGGAAAGTTGCTGATGGCGGAGGAAATACGATCCTCGAATCAGTCAAGAACTACGCAACAGTATCACTCGCCACAAAAGACCTGTACAAGGTACTTTACGAGTTGGTGAACACCACCACGGAAAAAATTGAAGAAGCCTTCTCGGCAACCATTACCCACGAGCAGGAATTTGGCAGCATCATTCTGCTGACCACTCCGGATTTTGGGTTCCAGGTAATCGACCCGGACATAGAGGATCCGGTGGAAAGGATCATTGGTAAATCTTACGACACTACACTGGCCACGCAGGAAGAACTGAAAGATGAACTGCAGACCATTGTCGATTTCGCGAAAAATGAATTCACCGAAGAAGGCATCTACCTCATTGAGCATATTTTGCTACGTCCGGAACCAATGGATGAAACAGCCAACCCGGATGCCTTTCTGCCGATTTGCGTAGACGATTGTAAGGATTGCTGTGCTGCAGCGGACCCCTACTCCTTCCGTGTGAGCATTGTCCTCCCTGGGTTCACACAGCGTTTTTCCAATCAGGAATTCCGCTACTTCATGGAGCGTCTGATCGAAGAAGAACTGCCAGCACACGTACTGCCGAAAATCTGCTGGATCGGGAACAGAAAAGGAACCGAACCGGACAATGAGAACGAGCTTATGCTGTTTGAAGAAGCTTACCAGGCCTTCCTTGAGGCGAAGAACAATCCGGATTACACGACGGAACTTATTGCACTGAAAGACATACTCACCGACCTGCATACCATTCACCCGTCAGGTCGACTGCACGACTGTAAAACAGATGAATTAGAAGGTAAAATCATACTTGGAAGAACAAATTTAGGAACACAATAACATTCACGATCATGTCAAATAAATTAACCACTATATCGCCCTCCTATCATTCGTTTGTAGAGGATCAGGTATTGACGCACACCCAGCTCAATGAGCTCATCGAATACTTTGAAGATCAGGACCGGTTGACGCGCATCTGCCTGAGCGGTGTTGGTCTCGTATGCGGTTTTGAAGTGAGCATTAATCCCGGAAAAACAGCTATCACGATCACCAATGGTGCCGGCGTCACAACAGACGGCGACCTCATTCATTTGCAGATCCCTGATGTGGATGGTAAGTATTTCCTGGATATTGACAGCGTAACTTTCACGCACTTCGGTGTTTTCGAAGACGATAAAGTAAAGTATTCACCGCAGTTCTGGAATGGTGAAACCCAACTTGATATCTGGGAACTCTTCCCTACCCATCTTGCCGATGGCAAAGATGAACTCGTGGATTTCGACGGTCCGGATGGATTGGATTCCATGGTTGTTGTGTTATACCTCGAAAGCTACACTAACGATCCGGGAGCTTGTACTTCCGTTTCCTGTGAAAATCAGGGAGCCGAAGAAGTTCGTAAACTGCGCGTATTACTGATCCATGAAGATGATATGGCGCATCTGAATGCGGAAGATACAATGTTCAATTCTTCCGACATTCTGGGGACCTATCTTGCTCTCCAAAACGCCGATGTGGAGCGCGTTACCATGAACGGCGTTAACTCCACCAAACTCGATCTGCTTTCGTCTGAATATTTCCAGAGTATTTCCACGACCTCAACTGTTGCGAACCTCGGAGATGGTATCAACCTCATGCTGACCAAACTCGGAATGACCAGTCTGAATACAAGCATTCAGGATGGTCTCACCGCTGCCTTTAAATACAGTGTCCTTAAAGGCTTGCTGTTCCAGTACCGCTATGACCTTCTCAAAGATGTAGTGGATACCTATAATGAGCTTAAGGAACTGTTCCTGGTCCACTACGGTATATGCTGTCCGGACATTCATGCCTTCCCAAAACACCTGTTGCTCGGAAAAGTGAATGGAACGGAGCTTGAAGAAGAAAACAATCCGAACCGCCATTCCTTCTATAAGTCACCGATTCTTGATCCCGACTATAAAGAAAGAGATCGTTTCCTGATCCTCGCCAAACGATTGGACGAACAGTTGAAATACTACATGGATGCCGAATCACCTGCTCAGGTGATCATTACACCGTCCAACCTTCGCGTACCACTCGGAAAACGGGCAATTCCGTTTTATTACCTGAACAATACTTCATTGGTAAAGGACTGGGATTATGACCGTCGCAAGTACGGTAAATACCTCGAGATTTTTGGATATCGTCAGTCGCTTTCAAGTAGTAATCCTGTGGTGCAAAATCCGTTCGGTTACTCAATTGACGCCTTCGACTTTTTCCGCATTGAAGGAATTCAGGGAATGCAATACAAGGATGCCCTGGAGCAGGTCGTTGCGCTCCGCGATGAGTTCAGCCTGCCTTTCGATGTGAAGGTACTGGGGATAACTGTGAGCGAAGACGAGACCATCGATGTAAATGACTACGCCTGTGAATTTGAAGATTTGTCTGTTCTGATGACAGCCTGGACTTCCGAGCAGGAATGCGTCCTCGGAGAAGTAACGTACCTTCTGTCCGGTTTCAGCACTGCAGATGAAGGGAACAACATCCGTCAGGATGAAGTGCTGCAATTCAAGGAATACCGAAAACTTGGCGGTACCACATCCTCACAACTGATCAAATACAATAACGATTACCTGTATACTGCCAAGACAGGCCCTGTTTACTCGGAAAGCACCGCTTCCAACGCAAAGACCGGGGCAACGGCAGCTGCAAACGAGAGTAAAACAACTGCTTCTGATTCCCTGGTACTTGAGAACATGGCTACCGAATCTGACACTCTCGGAAAAGTAGTTTACGATGCCATTGAAGCGGCTCCTTCCAACGAATCCAGCATTGTTATTGCTTATATCGAACAGGCACTTGCACAAATTGATTTTCAGGCCTGGACACCGGTTGTCGTTTCAAGTACAATCAGTCTTCCGGCAAAAATTCTGGCAGCTTGTTACGCAATTGAAGCCGTATTACCGGATTCCATCGAAGGATTGTCCGGAACTACACTGACCTCGTACACCACGGAAATTGACAAGCTTTGCAGCTATACCAAGCAATTGCAGGCGAAGTACAAAGAATATGCGTACGGCGAATACACCGCCGGGGCAGGAGATAACACAATTATCGACCAGAAAATCCTCGGAATGATGGATTTGCTGAACAGCCAGTTGACCAACATTTGCTGCGGTGCGAAAAAGATCCAGACACTTCTGCAGGAGATCGATGATCGTAAAGCGGAAATTCTTGCTCGATTGAAATTCTCTGCTTTCGTAGAGGAGCATCCGGGCCTGGAACACAAAGCCGGTGTTGAGCCGGGTGGTACATTTATCATGGTTCACTCGGTAGGGCTTGATGCAACCGGAAAAGTTCAACAGGGTACTGTTGTTGCAGATTTCGCATTGCCATACCTGTGCTGCTCTGATTGCGCTCCAATCAACTTTATCATTCCGAAAACTCCGGTATCACTTTCACTTTCGTCTGATTATTACTGTCTGAGCGATACCGACACTCCACTTGAGTTTACGGTAAGTCCTGCTGATGGTACGATCGAAACGGAAGAACCGATTGACGGAGTTACCGTGAGTGGAACAATGCTGTACATTGATTCTGCCCTCTTCCCGGCTGAAATGATCGGAGTGCCGATCAAGTTTACGGTGAATGCGCAGTACACGGATTGTACCCTGCTGGTGCGTAAGAAACCAACTGTGGGCATGAATATCACAAAATCTGCGGAAGTACCATTCCAGTATTTCTTCGAGCCTACCGGTGAAATTACCGGTGCAAGCTTCGAATGGAACTTTGGCGATGGAAGTCCGATTGACACTTCTGCATTTGCTACCCACACTTATTCCATTCCTTTAGCAAGCGGAGAAAATTCCGTTACAGTGACGCTTACAGTTATTCCCGGATCCGGAACCTGTCCGGCCATTGTCGAGGATATTATCCTGTTTGATGTGGTTACTGTTGCCATCGAAACGAATGATGTATGTATAACTGACGAACCGGTTCCATTTACCATCCTGCCGGTTGGTGCCAACCCGGTTATTACCGGAATCGGTGTCACGTCAGACATGAAATTCTTCGATCCGGGTCTTACTGTTGGACAGACGGGTCCATTCGATCTGACCTACGACGGAAATGTATTCGCATCGATGAACGTGCATACTGCACCTCCATCCAATTTCATCATTACCCTTGGAACAGACAGTTTCTTCATGGAAATCACTGACCTCGCAGATATAGAAAAATTCCAATGGAGAATTAGTGATCCGACAGGTGTAGTCATCAAGACGATCGACAATGATCCGAAACCTGAGATACTGTTCGCAGATCTGACCGGCTACAAGTATGTAACGGTTCAATTGGTCACTTCCAACAAGTGTGGAGAAACTGTGTCCGAGCAAACTGTGCCGATTCCTGTAAACGGAACCGTAAGCATTATTCCGGATACTTTCTGCGCGGATGACGATAACAGCTACGACTTCATCATCGAAGGATACCCTGAACCACCAAAGATCGAAGGATCGGGAGTCGTTTCAGGACGGTTCACACCTTCGCTTGCAGTGATTGGAGACAATGATATCTACGCCAATGGAGAGTTGGCACTTACAATCCCTGTCTTGGCACCTCCTTCACCTGTTTTCAACGTGGTTGCCGGAACAGACAGCTTCTCGTTCAGCGCCGATTTCACAAATGTGGACACCTTCGCATGGACGTTCATTGGTGAAGATGGCAGTGAGTTGATTCCGCCGATTACCGATGACCAGAGTCCGGTGGTTCCTTACACCAGTTTTGGCCAGGCGACCAGAGTAACAGTACAGCTCATCATGAAGAGCTTCTGTGGTGAATACTCCAGCTCACAAATACTGGATATTCCGCAAGGACTGGCAACCACAGATAACGGCACTGTTGGAATCAAACCAGCCGATTTCTGCGTCAACGACACGAAAAGCTATCCATTCAACATTCAGGGGTATACTACTCCTCCAACCATTACCGGACCGGGAGTAGATGTAGAACTAAACACCTTTACTCCTTCACGGGCGGGAGTTGGCACCCACACCATTAATGTAAGTGATGGCTCAACCGTTATTATTACGGTACATCCTGCTCCAACCGGAGACATTGAAGGCGGTATTTCCGAAAACGGAATACTGACCGTTTCGGCGGCCAACATCAGTGGAGCCAACAAGTTGATCTGGGTACTCACCAATAATAAGGGAGAGCAGATCCAGATTCCGGACCGTACAATTCTCTCTGATATCAGTGTTGATACATTGGAGATCAAAACGGATCGTGATCCGAACTATGTAACCGTTTCCCTGATTCTTGAGGGAGATCCGTGCACGGCACTGATCCAGAAAGATTTTGATCTCACTGGAGGATCGACTCCAATCGTATCACCAGGTATCATCCTTGACGGTGGAACGACAGGAATCACCTTCGGAGGAGGTTCCGTATCAGATTTTCTGGTAACGACCGTCAACGGATAACGTGAATGGCGGATTCTGAAAAGCATATCATACATAAGGTTTCTGTAGATGTACAAGCAGGTACATCTACGGAGCCGGATGTGCTCAACCAGAAAATCCACCAAATGGTTCATGAAACGATCCTGTCGAAGATCGAAACCTATTTGACAGACCGAGAAAAGGAAATCGGCAATCATAGCATCCGTATTGACCGGCTGGAACTGGATCTGGCAATCGACAATCCTGATTCTCTCAGCACAAAACTTAGTCTGGGCACGCAATTAACCGAACAACTCGATCGGCACTTCAGATCAGTAAGCGCAATCAAAGGTCCGGCGACCGATTCACCTGAACGCGTTGCTTCTGCGGATGTTGTGCTTACTGAGGAAGTTCGGCGATTATCTCCGGAAGAACGAAAGAGAGAAACACTTTTCCACTTTCTGGAAACGGGAACGACTCCCTGGTGGATTGTCAATGCGTCCGAAATGCGGGAACTCGTAAATAACGAAAACCTGCTTCAATTGGTACGGGAAGATTTAAATTTCAGAATCCAGCTGGACCAATTACTGGAACGTCCGATTGTGTTAGAACGGTTAACCTTGCAATTCAGTCCGGCCACTGTTATCAGTACGCTCATTCGGTTGAATTCAGATAAACTGGTTGAGCCCGAAACACTCCAGCGCTTCTTCGGACAGACGCTCCGGGATGTTAGTTCCTGGTCCCGACCTGTACGACAACAATTCTGGAAACTGGCGATCAAGGCATCCAAAATCCGACATCTTCCGGGATGGAAAGGAAAAATCCGCTCGGAGGTACTGACCTTTCAGGGACTTCCCGAACTAAGCATTGACCCCACACAAACGAAGCAGACACAACCCTCTATCCGAAAAAGTGCGGTAAGTAAGGTTCCATTCCAGGAGTTCGCCGCAATGATCTGTGCAATGGCGGACTTCCCTGCTGTTTCTGCCAAAACGCTTAGTGACTATGTACAGATTACACAACAGGAATGGGACGCTCCATCTGCCGATAGCATAGCCGAGGAAAGCAAAACCTCTGCCGAAGAAGAAATAGAGAAAATTCAAAAAGCTGAAAATTCGGCAGATAAAGGTTCAAAAGAAAGTCCGGATGAAGCCTCTTCCGAAACAGTCACCGACGAAATCAACGGATCATCTCAGGAGGTAACAGAAAATACTGAAACTGATATACCCGCTGAAACGACAAAGATGAAGGAAGCGGATAAAGCAGAAGAAAGTCAGGAAATGGCAGGCGAATCCGGGAAATCTGCGGAAGAAGAACTCCTTTCCGAAACGGAAATTATCCCCACATCAGAAAAGGAAGATCTGAAAGACGAATCAGATGAAGTTCGCTCAAATGAGTTAGAATCGGACGAAACCACCGATGATCGGTTGGAGCAAGACATTCAGCTCAAGCCGGAAGAAATCGAAGGATCCGAAACGACTTCCGGAGTAGACAAAGAGGAGGACATCAGCGAAATCGACAAAACATGGGAGGAGATCTCCGAAAAATACGAGAAGGAAGAACCTTCGGAATCACCGAAAAAACTGCGGGAACCCGAAGGATTTATTGCCGAACACGCCGGTCTCTTACTTTTACACCCTTTCCTGAAATCATTTTGTGAGAAATGGGAACTTCTTACAGAGGATCGTGAGCTGGCCTCACCGGAATACATGATGCATGTGCTGCATTTTCTGGCGACCGGAAGGGAACAGGATTACGAGTATGCCATGACCTTTGAAAAATTCATTTGCGGTATAGATCCTGAAACGGTTCCGGACAGAACTATCGAGCTTTCCGAAGAAATTAAGGCATCTGCAACAGATTTGCTGAATGCAGTAATTGAATACTGGACCGTCCTGAAAGGTTCGTCATTAACACTGCTCCGCAATGAATTTCTGCAGCGACCTGCCCGGATCGTCGAAAAAGACGGCGCACTGCGGTTCACATTTGAGCGAAAAAGTCTGGACATCCTCGTAGATCGTCTCCCGTGGACCATCAGCTTTCTGAAACTTCCATGGAAAAAAGGCCTGATATATGTTGAATGGTAACAACTATGCAAATGATACAAACAGCAGAACAAGCGATTTCAATCGCCAGACAAGACGCGCACGATGCCTACAGCGATCTGTCTGTGTTCTCAATTCAAGCTGCGCTCAGCAATGGCATCTGGATGGTTGACTTCGAACCGCGTAACCCGAAGATTCGTCCTGACGGTCCGCACTACCTCATTTCCGCTGAAAACGGAGAAATTATTAATAAACGCTACGCTTAAATATATGCTATGACGACTCACTTATTGCTTTACGAAATCGTACTTCTCATCCTTGGTGTATTGCTCTTTGTTATACTATGTGCCGCGCTCGTATGGTCGATCCTGAAAGGAGAATCCCTGAAACGCCTTCTTCTTTTTTTTCCGATTGCAATCGCCATGATCGCTTATCCGAGCATTCAGGAAATCCGGGTTGAAAAGGGTTTTGTTTCCATTACCACGCAACAGGATGAACTGGAAAAAGATCCGCACAATGAAGAAGCCCGCGAAGACCTTAAGCAACAAGTACTGGACCTCGAAAGTCGGGCCACTTCAGCAGAGGATTACTACAAACTGAGTAACGCCTATATCTTACTTGACGACCCGGAAAGCGCTATTCGTTTTGCCCAGCAGGGAATAGAAAAAACGGAAGACAAGGGGGACGAAGAAATCCTGAAAAGTACTCCGTACGGACAACAGGAAGAGTCTCTGAACTTCCAACGCCTGATTGATGTAGCCAAAGTTCAACAGACACTTGAGAAGAGTTCGGCACAAACTAACGACAGTGTTACAACAGTTACCAATCATCAAATGTTGAGGGATCTCGAGGATGTAGATCCTGACAAGGCAAAGTACCTGAAGGACCGTTACCTGTTGAACCGCAAGTAGAACACCCTTCCTGTTAAACCATTATCTTCACGTGTCATCCGTGAACATTAGAAAACGTAAGCTATGCAACTCATTTTGCACTTTCTGAATTCTTTCAAAGACTTTGTAAAGGCCTCGCTCCTAAGCCTTGTCATTATTGCCATTATTTACCTGCTGATGACAAACATGGCGCAGGGACTTACCATGATCGTTGAGATGATGGAATCCGAGAATCTGGCATTTTTGATGACCCTCTTCTACATTAACATGCTTGGGCTGATGCTTTCCCATTATCCGGTATATACGTATTATGCGGCGGATCTGAACGATAGCGGCGATTACTTTATCTGGAAACGGCATAACATGTTCGGAAAGTTCATGAAATGGTTTCCGATTTATACGTTTGAACGTAATCCGAATCCCACCCGAACAAAAACCTATTCCATTGACTACAATGTGAATTACCTTCGCTATGTCATCGGTTTTCTGGTTTATGCTGCATGGGCGCAAATTCTGATCACAAGCTACCGTCCGAATCTGCTCTTTTACGACCACAATGTAACGGCCATTACAATTGTAACTCACGCCTCATCAGCTCTTCCTTTCCTGATCTACCGCTATTTTCACAAACGCCTCCGGAAACTGGAAGACGAACAGGAGCGCGGAAAAATTCTCCGCAATCTGACCCTGATGTACCTCACCTCGGTCATTATTGCCTCCTCTATGATCATCCTGCTCTGCACGACCAATGCCTTCAGCCTCTGGGGGCTATACCTGCTGCTGGGACTCAACTTTTTCATGCTGATCAACTTTGTGTTCTTCCGTTTGCTGAGACGTAGATTCGGGGAAGCTATGAAATATGTTTCCGAACAAAATAACTGGTTGGCACACGCCTGCCTTGCAACCATCAAACCGCTGGAAAAGTCAGAAAATTATCTGCGGCTCTTCATGGCAGGATTTATCATTTCCCTGTCCGTCATCATCTACTGTATCATTGCCAGTGTAAATGGATACTGGTTGATGAATGGCCTCCCCATTCTGCTGGCCTACCTGTACTGCTACGCATACATCATCGCCAGTCTGACAAAATTCTTCTTCGTGGCACGCCGGATGAACCGGGAAAATACGCCCGGCGAAGGTTTCCGGTCAACGGCATACAAAACTGCATTCTGGTCACTCGCACTGATCGCTACACTATATATTTTGCATTTTGTCCCTCCTTTTGAAGAAGTTCGAACCCATGAGTTAACGCAATTGAATGCGCGCAACGTAGAAGCTGTTCAATCCGATGAGTTCATCGAAGATCTGCTGAATCGTGGCGATACGATCTTCTTCATTGCTTCACACGGAGGCGGACTGAAAGCCAATGTCTGGACCTTGAACGTCATGTATCAACTGGATAAAATGACAGGAGGGAGAATCCTCGAACAAAGTGCTGCAATGTCCGGTGCTTCAGGCGGTTCCCTCGGTCTTGCCCTTTATACGGCACTGAGTGGTTCCTGCAAGGGTAATTTCAACCAGGTGTACTACGATGAAATGCGAAAGAAGATCAATGCGATCTCCAAAGAGAATTACACCTCCGTTGACCTGACCATGATGCTGGGCCCGGATTTTTTCCGCAAAATGGTTCCACTCAACATGTGGGGAGGAAGTAAAGACAGGGCTTATTATTCAATGGTTCGCTACCAGAATTTTGTGGATGGAAAGAACCGGGGAGACAATATGATCCTTTCCGAAGTTCCGTTCCGTCAGTTCTGGAAAAACGTCTACCAGAAGCGCAACGGCAGATTTCCATCACTTATTATGAATACTGCCGCTACCAATGGTCAGCGCGGGATCAGCTGGTCATTGGAAACTGAGAACTTCGACTGGGTATTCCCGAACTCACAAAACCTTGGAGATCTTCTCCGGAATGGAGATACAAACACCCTGACCTTCTATCAGGCCGTCTCGATGACGAACCGCTTCCCGATCTTTAGTCCGGCAGCCAAAGTGAAAGGCTATGGACACTACATTGATGCGGGAGCCATTGACAACAGCGGATTACTGGGATGTCTGGATTTCTACCAGTATATGCTAAGGGATGAACGCTATCGGGAACGACTTGCAAAGAAAACGATTGTCTTTGTGGAGATTGTGAATTCCCGATCCATCTACATCCGCTACCTTATTGAAACCTTCGAAGCCATGCAGGGCCGATCGCTCGAAATGAACGAATATGAAAGCCCTTCGATCGTTTCAGACATTAAAACGGGGATTAACCTTGATAAAATATCCGATTACCTGAGTTACTACCTGCAGGAGTCGGCCAGAAAAGACCCCAAACGGGAACATATCCGGATCCTGTTGCCTCACCGCGTATCCGTTGAAGATATTCAGAAGTTCGTGTCCGGCGAATTTTCTGACAAAACATATGCGGAACTCGACGCATTCCTGAAAGTTCAAAAAGCAGAGATCCACGAGGCATTGAAAGACAAAAAAGGTGCTTTCTTTACCCCATGGAAGTGTCTCGAACCCGAACTTTCACGCCACTTTAGTAAAAGCAATCTGAATTATGTCGGCGCCATTATGCGACACGATTCCATTCAGAAAAAATTCAATGCTATTGTGAACTATACCGATTCAAAGAAACGATAACGCATGGAGCAACTTTTTAATTTCCTGAAGGCCCATATCCAGGGCCGCATCTCCGGAACTATTGATGATCATACGGAACCTCAACTTCCGGATATTGAAGTAAACGATCAGACCAAACACCTGATCAGCTTTATCGAACAGCACGGATTATCACAAGTTGAGGCACTGGTCATTGTCATGGCACTCGTTCCACATGTGAATCCTGCGTTCTATAGTGAGATCATTGCCGATTTTTTCCCGAGCGGAGGAGATTTTCCTGAATTCGGAGGGGTGAAGGGCAAAAACCACCGGGGAGTGCTTCCAACCGGAGAAACGGTTCTTTACATCCTTGGTGGACTGGATTACGCGCTCAGAATGCACTACAAAGCACTTTTTCATCCCGACGGAAAGCTGGCACAATCGGGTGCCATTTTCCTTGCTTCCATTCCTGCCGGCGAACCTCAGATCAGTGGACAACTGATCCTGGACGAAGAACTTGTGGAGCTTTTTACCACAGGCCTCACGATTCGTCCGTCAATGGGACAGGACTTCCCGGCACAACGCATTACAACAGAAATGGATTGGGAAGACCTCGTATTGAAAAAGAAAACCCTCAACGAAATCCTGGAAATCGAACACTGGCTGAAGTACAACGATATCCTTCTGTACGACTGGAACATGAAGCACATCATCAAACCGGGATATCGCGTCATGTTTTACGGCCCTCCCGGAACCGGAAAAACACTGACCGCCAGCTTGCTCGGAAAATACACCGGAAGAGATGTTTACCGGATCGATCTTTCCATGGTGGTCTCCAAGTACATTGGTGAAACCGAAAAGAACCTGAGTTCTCTTTTCAACAAGGCAGCCAATAAAGACTGGATTCTCTTTTTCGATGAGGCCGATGCGATCTTCGGGAAACGAACCAATGTCCGCGATGCACACGACAAATATGCAAATCAGGAGGTTTCCTATCTCTTGCAACGAATTGAAGGACACCCCGGGCTGGTTATCCTGGCTTCGAACCTGAGGGACAATATTGACTCTGCATTTACACGCCGCTTTCAATCCATTATTGAATTCGAGCTGCCGACCGTAGAAGAACGCGTACAGTTATGGAACAATAACCTCCCCAAAAACATCGAACTGGAAAGTACCATTTCCTTTGAAGAGATTTCAGCCATTTACGATATCACGGGGGCAAACATTGTGAATGTAATCCAGTATGCCTGTCTTCAGCAACTCGCCAGCAATTCAGATGTTCTTCGTAAGGATCATCTGCTGTCGGGTATTCGCAAAGAATACATCAAAGAAGGACGTATCA
>JBNKYR010000071.1:0-15557 GCA_050300995.1 Crocinitomicaceae bacterium
GTTGAGATACCGACAAAAACCTGTATCCAATATTATCGGTGAACTCTATAAGCGGTATGGTCATCTCGTTATGGGAGCTTCCATGAAGTACCTCAAGAACCGTGTTGATGCAGAAGATATCTGTATGCAGATCTTTGAAAAACTGCCGGAGCGCATTGTAGCGCACGACGTTCGGCATTTCAAAAGCTGGCTCTATATGGTTACACGCAACGAGTGTCTGATGCTCCTTCGAAAAAAAGGAACTGTTTCGCTTGAGCTGACCAAAGAGCCTTCTCACGAGGACACATTGGTTGATAAAGAACTGCTGGAAACCCGGCTGGAACTCCTCGAAGAGGCTATCGAAGCTTTAAAAGACGAACAACGGGAATGTATCCGGCTGTTTTACATGGAGCGCAAATCGTATGACGAGATCACAGTCATGCTGAACATTGATTTGAAGAAAGTAAAAAGTGCGATCCAGAACGGAAAGCGCAATTTGAAAATACAATTGGAGGGTAGAAATGAATTTAAGTCTAATCCATAACATATTCGGCAGGAGCAAAGGACTGCAACGTTCGGATATCGAAGCTTATGGGAAATCGGATGATCCGCTCGTTCGGAATGCTGTTGAGCAGAAGGCGGCCTCGGATCCTTTCGATGCGGATGCCATGGAGGGTTGGGAGGCTCTCGGTTATGACACCGGTTTGATGGCCAGTGCCGATAAACGTTTCATGCCGCGTTCATATAAAGGATGGTACGTTGGCGGAGGGATTGCAGTTGTTGCCGGTATCGTTGCCGTGGTATACTTTACTGCCGGCACGAATGATCCTGAAAAGGTTCTTCCGCAGGAAGATCAGATACTTGTCTCCCAAACACTACCTGAACAGCAAATTGCTTTGGATGAATCCGACATTGTGTTACCTGAACAAATTGAGGAAATGGAAGATGCACCAAAACCTCAACAGCTTCCTCCAGCATCTATCAAGCAGGATTTCCAGGAGATTCAAGCCATACGCATGAAGGAGCCACCGGTTCCCGTTGCTGAACTGCCTGTTCTGGAATTGCGTACGGATCGTCCGCATGATTTGAGCATCATTAAAAAACATGAGCTGGCGAAGGAAATTTACCTGCACGATTTCAAACTGATTGATTATCGAAATTATCGTTCGAAGCCCCAGATAAAGACCCGCCAGATGATCCTGACCGGATTACCGGCCAATTTCGAGGATTCGCTTCGAAAAGATGTTGATCCCGAATGGCGTGACGTCGACATTCCTTATATCGACTACATCGACAAAAGCATGCGCATCTTCGGCCAGGGGAATTATAAAAAGGCGCTGTCGCGTTTTGAAACGATCCTCGACACCTACGACATGGACGTCAATGCACGCTTCTATGCCGGGCTCTGTCTGTACAACCTCGGAGAATATGATCAGGCGATCCCGCATTTCGATCTTTGTATCAGCGGTCCCTATTCAAATTTTGATGAAGAAGCACTGTGGATGAAAGCGCTGAGTTACGAACACCTTGGTGAACGTAACAAGGCACGCAACATTTTCGAGCGAATTGCAAAGGAAAGGGGCTTTTATGCCGAGCAGGCAGCCAAAAAAATCAAATAGTCGGCATTTTTGACCAGCCTAATTGTGACAATTCCGTTTTTTAAACGTTATTGAGATGAACCCATTTCCATGCCTTTTCGAATTCATGCATTCATAGTACTTGTTTTTATCGGCTGTCTGGCAGCCGGCGACGGGCCGTCATCTCAGGCAAAGGACTTCTCAGTGTTCAAGGAGGTCATGTTGGCGAAAGAAGGCCGTGCTGATCTTCACATCTCACCATCCACCTTTCAAAGAGCACTTTCGATGGCTGAAAAGAACTTCAGTCACCCCCACACCTTGCTTGAACAATACAAGATTTATGCACTTACACTATCTGTTTTGCAATGCGGTCACACGCAAATTCACCCCAATAAAGAAGTCTTCCGCGAATGGCTGAAAGAACGAAATTCACTGCCGATCGACTTTTATCTGGTGGGTAAACGACTTATGGTCAACAAGCTCCTTCCGCTTGATATTACAGAAATGAACGCTGAGAAAAATCGTTCGCTAAAGAAAAAAAACGTTCCGGAAGGGTCAGAAATACTGAGCATCGACCACCGAACCATCCCGGAAATGATGCAGGAAATGGGACTCTTTATGTCGTCAGACGAAAATGGCATTGATTTCAAATACTTCCAGGCAACGCATCTTTTCGACTTTTACAGACATCTCGCTATCCCATTCGACAAAGACTCCATCCACGTTCAGTACGTCCACAAAAAAGACACGAATGAAGTTTACCTGCTGGTGGGCAGGGCGCCGGTACATACCATGAACGCCCGACTGGAAAAAGCTGCAAAACTCTTTGCCGAAGAGGAAGAGAACATAGGTGAATTCAAGATCTATCAGCGGTGCGGATATTTCCGCTTTTATTCCTTCAAAGCATCCTATGGTAAACAATACGAGACCTTCCTCGAAGATGCTTTCCGGAAGTTGAAAACAAAAAAAGTCAAACGTCTCATCATTGACCTTCGCGGAAATACAGGAGGAGCAATGCAATATTCGATCATGCGCTATTTTCTGGGAAAAGATGCCTATCTCGGACGATACGTCATCGAGAAACCCAAACATGGCATCGAAAGTAGCCATCTGAAAAAACTGCATCCCGACTACGTCAAACACCGACGCGCTTCACGTAGCCAGCGACGCCTGATCCGAAAGGGGAAATTTGACGAAGGTAAGGTCACAACGGCCGCGGTGGATACGAGCCTCATTTACCACGGGGCGATCGTCGTGATCACCGACGAAGGCACTTTCTCTTCAGCCGGAATCCTCGCCTGTCATCTGAAGACGCTCTGCAATGCAAAAATCGTAGGACGCACCGCCGGCGGAAGTTTCTATGCCGGAAACGCGGGAACACTGACTCTGCAGTTACCGAAATCCAAACTCAAGCTGTTTGTCAACCCGAACACCTTTTATTCCCACCTGCCAGCCGCAGACGATCCCTTTGCCATCAAGCAACCGGACATTGAACTGAGCCCTTCGATCACAGATTCCAGAAAGCTTGATGACTACTATTTTAAGGCTGCTAAAAACGCATTCAAATAGAATTTCTTTGTAGTTTTAATGCAGAACCAACCCATCCACCGGAATGCATAGAATACTACTCGCCAGCGGACTTTTGATTTATATTTTCTCCGGCTGTTCGGAAGAATCGGCGCAACCCGACACACTGGTTGAAAAAGTACCGGCTGTCATCCCCGAAGAAGATTTATTTGATTACGATACCCTCCAGGGAATGTATATCGGTGATTTTGCCGGAAGTGATATTCGCATTATCCTGAATTATGTCAGCATGAAAAATGCAATTGGCTATAACATTCACAAAGGGCTGCTCCGAAACCTGACAGGAAAAGTATCCCGTAGCGGTGATTCGGTGACCATCATTCTTAACGAACCAGGCGATAATGAATTTGACGGAGTGTTCACATTAAATTTTGTTGGTGACGATCACAAGCCGACCGGAACCTGGGAGTCGAACAGCGGAAAAATTCCAAAGCGCAATTTCGAACTGAAAAAAATGATCCGCAAGGAGGCGAAAGACGAGAACGACATCAATCTCTCGAATTTTGCTGATCATTTCGGCTATCTATCCGACACAATTGGTGATTACCAATTCAAGGATGACGGCCTTTGCATTTTCGAATACTACCCGAAACACGACTACGAAGGGCGAGTAGAGCAATTGGTTGAAGTACGTGGGTCATGGTCGCTGGATGGAAAAACCGTTACCGTAGAATGGCAACCGAGCAAGGCCTTCCCGGACCGAAAATCGGTCTTTACTATTTTCCGAACGGAATGGGATGAACTCACGCTGAAAAACGGTGATCAGGAGTTGTACAATCATTACTACGGCCCGTGAAACCTGGAACCTTTGCAAGGATTTTACTGAATATCGCAGCATTCGTTATAATATCTTATGCTTCCTATTTGCTGATCCTGCTTTCATTGCCTTACATTCATTTCGAGCCGTACGTCGACTTTCTGGCTACCAAGCAATTGGTCTACCATATAAAACCCTGGCGGTATAGCTTTTACATTCATGTATTCACCAGTCCGCTGGTAATTGTCTTTGGTCTTTTCCAATTCAGCAGATGGATCTATGCAAGGGCTCCCCGCTTTCACCGAATCTCGGGATATATTTACGTGATTGTATTGTTACTCATAACAGGACCGGCCGCCTTTGTGATGTCTCTTTATGCGAATGGTGGCTATGTAGCTCAGATCAGCTTCGTAACACTCTCAACTCTTTGGATCTTATTTACCTTTCTGGCTTACCGAAAGGTCCGGAAACACGATTATGAAGCACATGTCAAATGGAACATCCGAAGTTATGCTTTGACGCTTTCGGCAGTTACCTTGCGTTTCTATGCCTACCTCTTTGATGTTTTCCGGGTTGAACTGGGGCCGCGTGAAACATACATCCTGCTCGCCTACATGAGCTGGATTCCAAACCTGCTGTTCGCAGAATTACTGATTTACTGGAAATACCCGAAGTATTTACTGTCGGTCCGAAATTAATTGGCCGCAATATCTTTGACTTCCTCCGCCTTGATCTTTCCTGAGCTGGTCACGCGGATTTTCATTGTTCCTACCGTTTTCGAGGAAACCATTGGATTTTCGTAGTAACCGTATTGCGAAGGCTCATTTTCATACTCCGGTTCGATCAGTTTTACATCAATCACGCGGTCCTTACGAATCGTTGCCACCTTCACCGGTTCCCCATAATCACTTCTTCCTCCGATTTCCATCTTGTCGATCAACTTGCCTTCATGCGTGAATGTAGCCATACGGTACGTCAAAGGAGCATAATCTCCCATGAATTCATCCTTTACGATGTACACCACCGCGACAAAATCCTCTGTTTCATAAGGTCGTGCGTAGTAGAGAAAGCTCTTGCTTACCTCTCGGGAAAACTCCTGATCACGCATTTCCGAGATGTACTTTTCATATTCGTACGAAATGTATTTCAATCCCTGCAATTCTTCCGGGTCGATCTCCATCTTTAATTTGATCGGCATATCCATCACGGCGAACTGTTTTTTAAACTGCAGCCAGAACAGGTTGTCGGCATCCGACATTCCACGGAGCCCTTTTTCAATCGCCTGTTTGTAGTAATAAGTTTCTCTCAGTTCATTGAGATCTTCATCCTTATTGATGTGATCAAGGTTTGTATAACCGGCCTGCAAGGCATACTCGAGGTATTTCCCGGCAAGTTCCGGTTTCTTCTGCAAAGAATACGCGCAGGATTTATTGTACATGATCTTGGAAACGGGTTCGTAATCCAGTTGTTCGGCCAATCCATACGCCATCATGGCATCATCAAACTTCCGTTTGTCCATGTAGACATTCCCCAACTCAAAATAAGCCTTGGCGGAAGGTTCCTTCAGGATTGACTGCCGCAGGTAAAAATCAGCGCTGTCCAGATTCTTTTCATTTCTGAACGAATTGATTCCTTTCAAAAACAACTCGTTTGCTTCCTGAATGAATTTCTCGTCGTTTTCCAGAAAGGCCATCACCAGATTTCCCTTAAAGATGTCGTCTTCCGAAAGCTCCACCGGAATACGTTCGGTTTTCTTCTCAGGATCGACAGGCGCGGGATCACCGCAGCTACCGGTGATCATCCACATTGCAATACCAGTAAGGGGCAGGATGAAGGTCTTTTTCATGGTTGACAGATTTCCATTAAAGTTAAGCATAAGTCATTAATTGACTACACTCTACAACCAAATTTCTTCGCGGTTCAATCAGGCTGAAGCGCCTTTCATTTCGCGTACCATTCTTCTCAGTAACGGACTAGGGCGATAACGATCTTCACCATATTCATGGAACAGATTTTCGAGCTTCGAAAGCACCACATCCAATCCCATTTCATCTGCCCATTGCAACAAGCCTTTCGGATAGTTAACTCCATTGGTCATCGCAAGATCAATATCCTCCCGGGAGGCGACCTGCAGGAAAAGCGCATCGAAAGCCTCATTCATCAACATCACTAAGATGCGTTCAAAGATTTGCTTGCCCAATTCAGGATCTTCATGGGGTTTCGGCTTTTCGACGCCTTCAGAATAATCGTAATAGCCACGACCTGATTTACGCCCGAGATAACCGGCCTCGGAATGACGCTTCTGCGTAAACGACGGCTTGTAACGCGGATCGTAATAAAAGGCTTTGAAAACGGTTTCCGTTACCGTGTAATTCACATCATTGCCAATGTAATCCATTAGCGTAAAGGGGCCCATACGGAAACCACCCAACGACGTCATCGCCCAGTCGATGGTAGCAAAATCGGCAATTCCCTCTTCATAGATTCGCAATGCCTCACCGTAAAATGGACGTGCCACACGGTTCACGATAAATCCAGGGGTGTCCTTGCAGACCACGGTAACTTTCCCCCATCCGTCAATTAACTCCTTACTGCGCTTCAGCGTTTCAGGTGATGTCTGAACAGCGGGGATCATTTCCACCAATGGCATCAACGGTGCCGGATTAAAGAAATGAATACCGACAACACGCGATGGTAATTCAACGGCTGCGCCGATCGATGCGATGGAAAGTGAACTCGTATTGGACGCCAGGATGCAATCATGGGATGTGATCTGGTCCAATTGTTTGAATACTTTACTCTTGATTTCCAAATCCTCGATGATGGCTTCGATCACGATACCACAAGGCTGAAAATCGTGAATATCCTGACTGTAAGTAATGCGCGCCTGAACTGCTTCGGATTCTTCTGCTGTCATGCGTCCTTTCTCCACCAGACGCGCAAGAATTTTCCCGAGCTGGCTCCTGGAATTTCCGAGAATGTGCTCGTTCATGTCTACCAAAACCACCTCGTGCCCGTTCTGAGCTGCTACCTGTGCGATCCCGGATCCCATGGTTCCGGCTCCTAATATTCCTACAATCATTTCTCTATTTCAATCTTTATTTTCAACCCTTCGGGGGCTTTGCTTATTTTCCTTTAAACTCAGGCTTTCGCTTTTCCAGGAAGGCTGCAACGCCTTCATTGAAATCATGTGTTTGACCGGCTTCCGTTTGCAGTTTTTCTTCTACATCAAGCTGCTGGTCAAGCGAGTTAAAAAGACTTTCGTTCACCGCCTTTTTCGTCAGTCCCAATCCACGGGTCGGCATTTTTGCCAATGTTTCTGCCAGCTTGTTCACTTCAGCAGCAAAATCAGCATCGGGAACGACTTTGTAGATCATGTTCATTGCTTCGGCATCCTTCGCCATTACTTTATCTGCAGTCATCATCAACGCCATTGCCTTCTGCACACCGATGATACGTGGAAGAAAAAAGGTTCCGCCCGAATCAGGGATCAGACCGATCTTTGAAAAGGCCTGAATGAAACTTGCACTTTCCGTAGCGATGGTCAGGTCGCAAGCAAGTGCGATGTTTGCTCCCGCGCCTGCAGCAACGCCATTCACAGCTGCGATGACCGGTTTTTCAATTTCTCTGATCTTTCGAATGATCGGATTGTAATGCTCCCGAACGATGGATTGCAACTCAGGACCATTCGGATCGGTTGCTTCGGCCAGATCCTGTCCGGCACAAAATGCCTTTCCCTCTCCAGTTAATACAATCGCACGTACGGTTTCATCCTTCACGCAATCATCCAAAGCAGCCTGTAAAGCAAGGGCCATGGCCTTGTTGAAAGAATTAAAAACTTCCGGCCGATTCAACTTCAGTTCGCAAACTCCATTATTCTTCGTAACGATCAATTCCATGACAGCTCTTTTCTGCGAAGATAACCAGAAATGGGGCATAAACGGTCTTAAAAGTTTAGTATCTTTGCCCCCCGCAAACTGTCTTCGGTTTTCGGCGAAAGCAAATACTTAATGGGCTACAAGGATATCATTCGCCAGGCGTTGAATTTTATGCACCTCGATCTTACGAAGAACCTCGAGTACGATCGCCTGACGAAGAATATCATGAAAAAAGCGATCCGTCGCGACTCCAATTGCATTGATGTTGGTTGCCATAAAGGAGAAATCCTGGATGTTATCCTGAAGCTTGCTCCGAACGGCCATCATTACGGATTTGAACCGATTCCGGATTTGTACAACGCCCTTCAGGAAAAGTATGCCGGTCGCGCGGAAATACTTCCGTATGCGCTGTCAGATCAGAGCGGCACCTCTTCTTTTCACTATGTAAAAAATGCGCCTGCCTACAGCGGTATTGAAAAACGCGATTACAAAGTGGATGATCCTGAAATCGAAAAAATCAATGTTGAGCTTCGCCCGCTGGATGAAGTAATTCCTGCGGATGTCCCTGTTCATTTCGTAAAGATCGACGTGGAAGGCGGTGAATTTGCTGTTCTTAAGGGAGGCGTTAACCTGCTTCGTAAAAACAAGCCGACAATCATTTTTGAATGCGGGATGGGCGCCAGCGAATATTATGGAACCGATCCGCGTGCACTTTTTGATTTTATCGTAAATGAGATCGGTTTGAAAGTTTCATTGCTGAAAGCCTATCTGGACGGAAGATCTCCTTTGACCGGCAATGATTTTGAACAGCATTTCCGTGAGAACCAGGAATATTACTTTGTAGCGCATCGTTGATTTCCCTACCTTTCGGAGTGAATTCGCAACACTGCTATGATGGAAAAAAAGACTTTTCGTTTCGTCAAAAACTTCCTGTTTCCTTTCAAATCTACCCTTGAGATCGGCCCGGAAGGTGTGACCGACAAGGGAAAATTCGTTGCCTGGAAAGACATGAGTTCCTGTGCGTATAGCATCACTTCGATCAACGGCGCGATGAACTACATCATCCATTATACTGACAAGGATGGCAAGCTGCATCAATTGAATTACATCGTTGGACTCGCAGGGAGCAAAGCCAAAAAAGCAATGTTTGCCGAGATCTATCAACTCTTTCACCAGGGATTTTCAGAGCACATCATTCTACCAAAAGTGGAAGCTGCGCTACACGAACTTTCCCGAGGAAGAGAGGTTCGCTTCGCGGGAGCGACCATTGCTTCAAACGGTGTTACCGTACCTCGTGTCATGAAGAAAAAGGATAAGATCTTCATCCCGAAAGAAGAGATACAGATCATACACCGTGACGGTTCAGGAGGGTTTGACGTACAATCGGCTTCCAACCCGAAGGATCGTGGATTTTTTCAATATGCGACTCAGGAAGCGCGCGAGTTACTGGCAACACTTGAACAATTGCACCCGGAGCAAGCGGTAATTTACCGTTAAGCGTTGAGAATTGCCTGCGCCCGGCGACAGATCTCATCCCTTAGACTTGCAGGTTCCAGAACCTTGATCTCACCACCGTAACTCAGTAATTCACGGATCAATTCCTCGGAGATAGTGACGCGCAATTCGAAGATAAAGTAATCATCGCTCATTTCGCGAACTTTTTGAGAAGCATGCAAAGGCAATGAATCGAGGTATTTGGCGGCCACGGTTCCCGCTTTCAGCACCACAATACTTGGTGCATCATTTCCACTGGTAATACCGATGGCATGCTTGAAATAGTAATCAGGATTGAAATCCGCAGGGCGCTCCATTGTTTCCGGCAGTACTTCAAGGTCTTCCATACGATCAAGCGCATAAGTGATATAATCGCTTTTCGACGGATCAAAAGAGATCAGGTACCAGCGGTTCCGGTACTGTTTCAACAAAAGCGGAAGTACTTTTCGCGGCTTCAACTCTCCGCTCACAAAACTTGCATAGTCGAATGTCGCCATTCTGTTGCGCTGAATGGCCTCCAGCAAAGGAGGCAGGAATTCGCTTCCTCCATCGGATGCTCCGGATTCAAACTGAATAAACTGGTCTGCATCTTTCTCCTGTGAAAGGGCGATCCGATCAGCAATCTTATCAATCGCACTGCCAAACTGGCGAAAAAGTGCCACATCCTTGAACTGCATTAATGTTTGCGCTGCGAAGCTCAGTGCCTCCCGGTCATCGTCGGTTAGCGGAATATCGTTGATCGAAAATTCGGGATCTTCGTAATAATACCCCCGATCGCGCTTACTGTATCGAATAGGGGCATCATGTTCCATCTTCATACTGAACATGTCCTTCTCGATCGTCGAATCGCAGATATGATCTCCTTCAACACTCCCGAAAAGAGCTTCTTCACACGCTTCCCTTAAATCCTTTTTACTTGGGTAGGGCGCGTACTTATTCCGTAAACATTTGTCGATTATCCGATAGCGAATCAGGGCATTTTTAATGTGTGGCATGGCTCAGTCAATCCGCTACGATCTTCTTTTTATAGCCAAACAATTTGTAGAACTTGATTGCCTTCACGACCTCATAAGGCACATCATCTTCCCAGCTGGAAGCGTCTGCCTTGATCTTGGACAGTACCTCATCGGACATGATTCCCAGCAGACTGCGGTCAAAATCGCTGATCTCTGCCAGTTTATTGTTGTCCTTCATGTACTGTAACAATCCGCGCAGATTCTGCGGCACATTGAAGTTCTCCAGACTGTAAAGGTCTCCGGTTTCCACATTATTTGCCGGGTATACGAACATTTTTACATCGTGACCAAACCCGCGTCCGAACGCTTCAAGAAGTCCGCCCGGCAGGTTGTCGTAATAGCGCTCATCAAAAATGGTCTGCAGGTTATAAATCCCCAGGATTACCCCCATCATGTGCCCTTTGGCAAGCGTGGAGAGGTAATCCACCATCTTGTAATGCTTCAGGTAATTACTGATCATTACCGTATAACCCAATGTCCCGAGTAACTCGGCGCGATCCACAAAATCCTTGTCTGAAATACGACCGTCAGCCGTAAGGTCTTTGAGGGTGAGTTCAAAGATCACACGTACGTTTTCTTCGGCAATCCCCTTTTCGGAAAGAAACTCTGCCTTCCCTTTCTCGATCATATCAATGTGCACCTTCGTTACCGGACGGAAACGACCGCGCATCAGAAGAATGTTCTTTTTATAAAGTGCTGTCGCCGGCTGCAGGACATTTCCGCTCAGGTCAAACATCGTAGCATCCGTAATGCCTCGTTTTACAAGGTTCAGCGCAATGATACGATTGTCTACATTTTCGAAATCGGGACCCGAAAAACGCAACATATCAACTTCGATACGTTCACGCGGTAAACGGTGTACAAGGGTTGTCAGAAATTCATCCAGATCGTGATTGTGAAAATAGCAGGCATAGATCAGGTTCACCCCAAGAATCCCGAGAGCCTCCTGTTGTGCTTTGTGACTGTTGTCATGCATTTTCACGTGAATAATCACGTCGTTCGGTTTCTGTTCCAGTCCTAACTGAAAGCGCATGCCAACCCATCCCTGTCCCTGGTTGGTCTTATGATAGTTCAATGATTCAACCGTGTTACAGAACGCAAAAAACCGCGACTCACGGTACTTTCCCGGAAGACGTTCTATCAGGGATTCGTATTCAGTTCCCAGCATCGTGATCAGACGCTCCTCGCACACATAGCGAGATGCTTCACCGTACATGGAATCCGACACTTTCATATCGTACGCCGACTGCGTGTGAGCAATCGTTCCGGAACTACCTCCCGCCTTAAAAAAGTTTGCGGCAACTTCCTGTCCGGCACCAATCTCGGCGAAACAACCGTAGATGTCGGAAGTCAGATTGATTTTCAAGGCCTTTTCTTCCGTCGTTAAGCGTCTTTCGTCTATCATACAACCTTTGTTCTACCTGTGTAAAGAAACAAATTTATTTATTGCGGCTCCTGAAAATCGGGATTATTGATGAATTTCTCATCCGACAGGGTCATCAGGAATTGTTTCAGCCAGTCTCTTTCCTGTACATCCAACTGAACGCCACCCTGCGAAGCATACTCAATCAGCGGATCGATTGTGCTGCTCATCTGAATTCCGAATGAATAATGATCGATCACTTCATCCAGTGTCGCAAAGCGTCCGTCATGCATGTAAGGAGCAGAGTAGGCAATGTTTCGCAGCGTAGGAACTTTGAATTTCCCATTGTCCAGCGGATTTCCGGTCACCTTGCCCCTTCCTATATCCGTAAACACAGCATCCAGTCCGTTGTTACTGAATTTTTGCACCTGCATAAGAGGACCGTTGTGACAGTGAAAGCAATCCGCACCGTTCAGACTCTTGAACAGATCGTAGCCTGCCCACTCTTCCGGAGTTACCGTCGTTAGAATCGCCTGTTCGGCAGCACTGAGCGGAAGGCTGTTCTCGTCCTTGTACATTACGTCGTACTTCGATTCGCCGGAGATCATCGTTCGAATGAACTGCGCTATAGCTTTAGCCGCCTGAAGCGAATCGATCTCAGTACTGTTGAATGCCTTGAAGAACATATTCCGATAGGTCACATCCGCACTTAGTTTGCCCACCACATTCTGCCAGGTTTCGTGCATTTCAATCGGATTTTCTACCGGTTGAATAATCTGCTCTTCCAACGTTTTGGCGCGCCCATCCCAGAAGAAATAGGTATTCCAGCCAAGGTTGATCAAAGCCATTGAATTCCGGTCGCCCTGAATCCCATCAATCCCTGTCGAGAATTGATTCGTATCCGAGAATGCAGCTGATGGCGAGTGACAGGAAGCACACGACATGGTATTATCCCCACTAAGACGTGTCTCATAAAAAAGCCGTCGCCCGAGTTCAACACCTTCCACAGTCATTGGATTATCATCCGGAATGATCATATCGGGAAAATGCGAAGGGATCTTCAGCTCGTAAGGCGTTGGAGTGTACTCAACTTTGTCTTTCTTACAGGCCAAGAAAATGAGGATCAACCCAAAAAGCGGTGCAAGATACTTCATCTAAAGCGGACTTATAGCCGAGGCAAAATTCGTGATTACTTTCAGACTTAGTATTTCTTGTCCTGGTGCAGTATGCGAGGTATATTCGTTTTTAAGATCTATCGTCGACGAACCGTTCTGCAGGAACGCAAGCATATCCAGTTTAAGACTCAACTCACTGACATCTCCCTGATCTGACCAGGTAATACCGGGAAAGCTAAGAGACTGAAGGTTTTCATCCTTTCCAATGTGGAAGACCACCAGGTGATCGAACAAAGGGTTACCATCCGGAATCGTATCCACTTTCGCTTCGACTTTCATAAAAATGTATCCAGGATTCCATCCCCAATGCATATCATTTGCGTGAGCAATGTTCAACATACTCTCATTTGGAAATGCAGACGGATCGTTGTGATTCAGTCCGGAATCAATTCCCAGAAATGCGGAAAGTGAAGAAAAATCAGTTGCCTTTCCTTCGGTCTTCAGCAAAAAAGTGCCGCTCTGACGATAATCAAACAAGCCCGCGTCGATCATCTGTTTGCCATTGTTCGACGGTGTTCCCATGTAAAATTTCAACTCTGTGAACTGCACATCGTAGCCTTCAGGTGTTGTATACGTTGAATCAAGATACAGCACTTCATTCCCGAACATTGGCTGCACCGAAATTTTTACTTCTTCCACCGGAGTTTCCACCGGATCCACGTGATCGTCCTTACAGGATACCGCTGCAATCATCAGCAAAAGGCTCCAGACGAAATAATAGAACTTTCTCATACCTATCAAATTTACGAAATAAAGCGTACTTCCGTTGCATGGAAACAAGTGAAATCACGAATAAAAACACTCATTTCAACGAGGAGTCGTATCTTCGAAAAAACACCTGCGCTCTAATACAATGACGAAAAAACCGCTTCAAGTGTTGAATGCTTCCGCCGGAAGTGGGAAGACGTATCACCTTGTGAAGGCTTATATTCGTCTGCTGATCGGAGACAACGCAGGCTCCAATGCTTTTGCGCATATCATTGCCATGACCTTCACCAACAAGGCGGCACTTGAAATGAAAGAGCGCATCATCCAGGCTCTGGATGCCATTGGCTCACCCGGTGATCATCCGCTCACCTCCGAACTTGCCGCTGAACTGGCGCTTTCCGAACCTGAAGTTGAAGAGCGCTGCCACAAAGTACTGAAAGGAATTCTGCATCGCTATGAAGACTTTCATGTGATGACCATCGACAAATTCAACCTGAGGTTGATCAAATCGTTTGGCAGGGATTTGGATCTTCCACATGATTTTGAGGTCATTCTCGACGAAGGCGAACTAATCGAAAAGATCGTGGATGACCTCCTGAATCAACTTGGGGAAAGCGGGTCAAAGCCTTTGAACAAACTCATTCTTGCCTATGCAAGGGCCAATGTGGACGACGGAAATCAGTGGAACTTCCGGAGAAGTCTTATCGAATTCGGACGCATTCTGAACAGTGAGAAGAACAATTCCATTGTTGAACGGCTTCTGCAAATGGACTTTTCTCCAGAGCACTACGGGATGTTACGCAAGGAGCGCAGCAAGATCGATGAACGCTTCGAAAAACTGAGTGAGCAACTCGAACATGCTGTCAACGCCGGATTGAATCCTGAACTTTTGCCCGGAAAAAGCACCACTTTCAAAGGGATTCAGAAACTCATTTACACCAGGGAATTCCCGACCGATCCGGATACCTTTTCGAAAACACTGATCAAAAACCTTGATGCGGAACTAAAAAGCGGACAGGAATTTCCGGAAAACGTAAAGTCGATTATTCGGGAAATGTACCACCTCCAGGAAACACAATTGAGAGAATATATCACCCTGGAACTGTTCATGAAGCACTTCTTCAACATGGCCTTGCTTCAATACATGGCTGAAGCGCTTAAACAAGTGCGCAAGGACGAACAATTGATCCGAATTTCCGAATTCAACACCTTGATCTCTCAACTTATTCAGCATGAAAGCACTCCTTTCATTTATGAACGACTGGGGACGCGGTTTCATCACTTTCTGCTGGACGAATTTCAGGATACTTCGCGTCTGCAGTGGCTCAATATGGTGCCGCTTGTCCGGGAGTCCATTTCTCAGAACAAGGAAAACCTCATCGTTGGCGATCCGAAGCAGTCCATTTACCGTTTCAAGAACGGTGTGGCTGAGCAGTTCGTAGAATTACCGGAAATCTACAACCCGGAAAAAGACCCCTACATCGCGGAACACTCGGCTTACTTCAGACAAATGGGAGAAGTAGCCGAACTAAGCAGTAACTGGCGATCCGCTCCGAGCATCGTACATTTCAACAACGCCTTCTTTCATGCCTTTCGCGAACAGGTTCCGGGCACCATCGCCGACTTTTACAATGCCGTTGAACAAACGCCACAGTCCACGAAAAACGGACGTATATACATCGTTTCCAAAGAGGAAAAAAAGCTGCCGGATGCGCTTGTTCCCCAGTTGATCGAATGGATCCGGGAATGCGGGAATGAGGGCTTCAAACCGGGAGAAATTTGTATCCTGGGCAACACCAACCGCGAATGTAACCGCTGGGCTATCGGTTTGAATGAAGCCGGGTATCGCGTGGTCTCCACAGATTCACTCCTCATTCACAACAGCCTGAAAGTGCAGCTAACCATTGCTTACCTGAAGCGAAGGCTTCGTCCGACAGGCGAAAATGAAACGCGACGCTTTGCCGAGTTGTACTTCCGACTGCATTCGGGCAACTACAACGATTACCAGCAATATATCCGTGAA
>JBNKYR010000072.1:0-15555 GCA_050300995.1 Crocinitomicaceae bacterium
CATCGTTTTTATTGTCACTGGTTACCTCGTAGAAAGACGTAGAGACCTCTAACGCATCGTGGGTGTAACCCACTCAATTTTAGCATGAAATGTTAGGAAGGGCATTTCAAAATTGATAGCTTTACGCTCAAAGCTAAAACGATGAAACGACCTTATACTCTCCTTGCGATAGCATTTGCAACTGTGGGCTATGCCCAACAATCCGAACTGCAATCACAGAACAACGATGCCCTTCCCCGCTACCTGACAGAATCAGAAAAACACATGATGGGCGCGTATTATGCGGCCTATCCGTTTGGGCAAAGAGGAATTGAAACACCTCCGGGAGGCAACATCCGTTGTGCGGCAGAGTGGGAAGAAGTACAAACACTTGTGATCACCTGGACTAACCAGTACAATACCATTCAGAGTCAGATCGTAGATGCGGCGCAGGAAGAATGCCGTGTATTGATCGCCTGTTCTGATTCGAATTCAGTTAAAAACACCCTTTCCAACAATGGTGTTCCCGATGTAAATCTGGAATTCATCGAAATTCCGTATAACAGTATCTGGGTGCGTGATTACGGTGCAAACACGATGTATCGCAATGACGTGGATTCGCTCTTTTTAGTGGAATGGATCTATAACCGTCCCAGACCGGATGATGATGTAATGCCTGAGCAGCATGCAAGCTGGCACAACATTCCTTTGTACTCCACAACCATGGCTCCTTCCGACCTTGTCAATACGGGCGGAAACTGGATGAGCGACGGACTGGGGACTGCCTTTGCTTCCGAGTTGGTACTTGATGAAAATGATGCGGGGAATCCTTACAGTGTAACCGTAAAGAACGAAAACGATGTGAACAACATCATGTCGGATTTCCAGGGAATTGACCGCTACATCAAAATGACAGTACTTCCTTACGATGACATCCATCATATTGACATGCACATGAAACTGCTGGATGAGGAAACATTGCTGGTAAGTGAATATCCAACTGGCGTTGCGGATGGGCCACAGATTGAGGCGAACCTTCAGTATGTGTTGAGCAACTTTAATTCTGTTTTCGGAACACCCTACAAAGTTGTGCGAATCCCTTCTCCTCCATCAACTGGTGGGAACTATCCGGACAATGGAGGCTATTACCGCACCTACGCGAACAATGTGTTCATCAATAAAACCATTCTTTTACCCCTCTACCGTCAGGAATACGACACTACTGCACTCCGCATTTTTGCGGAAGCCCTGCCCGGATACAATGTGGTTGGAATTGACGTAGACAACGCCGGTCAGAACCTGATCTCGCTCAGTGGTGCAATCCACTGTATAACGCACACCATAGGAGTTGCCGATCCAATGCTGATCGTGCACCAACCATTGAATGACACTTACGACGATACAAACCCGTACTTCGTCAGTGCAGAAATCCAACACAGAACAGGGATTCAAAGTGCCAACGTCTATTACGCCACTACTCAGGGAGGACCATACACTGCTGTTACAATGACTTACTCCGGTAGCGGAAACACATGGACAGCCAACATTCCTGCGCAATCTGCCGGAACCACTATTTACTATTACATTGAGGGGACCTCCAACAGTGGAAAGGTACAGGTGCGTCCGATCGTTGCGCCACAAGGTTACTGGGAGTTCGACGTACTCGGAGGAGCCGGACTGAACGAACTAGCATCGGCTCAAATGCTCGAAGTATTCCCGAATCCTGCTTCTGCAATTACCTGTATTCCTGTCAACTCAGCAATTGCAACCGAAGGAAGCATTACTTTGCAGGATCTTACCGGTAAGATCATTGAAGTCATTCATGATGGTGAAATTCCAATGGGTGATTCGAAGTATTTCCTGTTTGCAGATAACTATGCAGCAGGATCTTACCTCATCGTGCTCGAAAGCAACGGCCGCCGACTGACGCAAAAACTGATGATCCGCTAGTTCTGCTGCGAATGGTTGCGGTTCAGGCATTGTTAGGAAATGCGGCAAAACCGACGTACATTTGCAAGAGTGAAACGTGTTCTCACATACTTGTTTCTCGTGACGATGGTCATGTATACCTTTAGTCAGGTAGTGATTATTGCCGATTACCTTGTGAACATTGACTACATCTCTGAAAACCTGTGTGAGAACAAAGACAAACCCGAACTGGAATGCCACGGATCCTGTCACCTGAAAAAAGAGCTGACCAAAGACGAGGAACGCAAATCAGGTGAATCCCAGACCCGCACAAACATCGAGATCTTTCTTTTTTATAAAGATGCGGAGATACAGATCGTTGAATCTGCATTCGAACTTCCACTGGAAGATGAAGTGCCAAACTGCCGGTACCAGCAAAAAGTGTGCACCGGCTTCAAAGATGCTGTCTTCCACCCGCCCAGCATGATCGTTTAATTCTTCTGTTTTGAATAATGTCCGACATTTCGGGTAACGCACGTCGTTTCCTGAAAGTCGGTGTGTATTCACATACTCTGAGCGACGACCGCTTACGAGTCAACCATTCCATTTATTTAAAAAACGATCATGAAAAAAATCATATTAACTGCACTTGTAGGTGCATTCGCCCTTGTTTCCTGTAAAAAAGAAGAAGTAGAACCCGTAGTCACCACTGATCCGGTAGTGACGCCGAGCCTGGTGGAAATTGCCAGTGCCACAACCAGCAACAACGAAACTGTAACACTTTACGGTTACAGTGCGACAATTGAAGCCGGTTACACCAAAATTTTCGCAAAAGTTACCGATGCCGGAGGAACCGCCATGGAAAGTGCCACGGTTACCTATTCCCCGATGATGGACATGGGTACAATGGTACACAGTGCTCCCATCGAACAACCTGTATTCAACGCAACCGAAGGTAAATACGAGGGAGCTGTCGTCTTTATCATGTCTTCAATGGCGGGTACCTGGACCCTGGATGTTTCCGTAAATGGTAATCCCGCGTCCTTTACGCTGAATGTTGCTGAACCTGCCACGCAAATGGTTGGTGTATACACCGGTTCAGATTCCGAACCATATGTTGTATCACTGGTGCGTCCGGTAAGCTGGCATGTTGGACTGAACAACTTTGAGATCGCTATTCATCACAAAGCTTCGATGATGAGCTTTCCGGCTGACGATGATTTTACCATCGAATTTGAGCCGGAAATGGTTTCCATGCAGCACGGTTCACCGAACAACGTTTCACCGGTTCTGACCAGCAACGGTCACTATGCTGGTGTGGTGAACTACACGATGACCGGCGACTGGCGTCTGCACTTCCGATTGCTGAAAAACGGAGTTGAGATCGTGAACGATGCCTACGTGGATATCCTGTTCTGATCCAAATATATTGTGAACCTCCGGGAAAATGCTGCGAATTTTTATCGTTGCATTTTCCCGTGAGATCATAACATATCCGTAATCCAATGCGATTAAAAGCATATATATTGATCGCTGCTGTGTTCGGCCCGTTCACGGATTTCGGACAGGAAGACACCACAGCGCTCAAACAGATTCAGGTGAAGGAAGTCACAGTGGAACATGTTTCCGCTGATGGACTTTTCCAAAAAGGAAGTCATTCCTCTGATCTTCAACAACTGACCGATAAGCTGCTGGCAAACATGGCCGGAGTGACCTTGATCAAACGCGGGAACTATGCCCAGGAGCCAACGATTCGCGGTCTGAACAACGGTCAGATCAACATGACCATTGACGGAATGCGGGTCTTTGGGGCATGCACCGACCGAATGGATCCGGTCAGCTCCTATGTTGAGCCCAACAACCTGCAAAGTGTCCGGCTAAGCCTCGGTCCGAATGAAGAACTCATTGGTTCAAGCATTGGCGGCGGTTTCGATTTTCGGTTGAGAAAAGCCACTCCCGGCGATTCCAAAATGTTCCGTGGGCGCATCGGAACAGGATACGAAACCAATGCCAATGCTTTCCAAATGCTCGGTGGATTTCAGTTCAGCAGGAAGCGCTTTGCCGTGCAGGTGAATTCAATTTACCGCGAAGCTGGCAATTACAGCGCCGGAGGTCATGAAACCATCGCGTTTTCGCAGTACCGAAAGTGGAATATTGCCGGAAATGCGGTCTTTGTATTGAACGAGCATCATTTCCTCCGTCTGGACTACATTCAGGACGATGGACGTGACATCGGTTACCCTGCACTGACCATGGACGTTTCATTCGCGAATGCGAAAATGGGCGCCATCAGTCACGAATACAGAAGAAGCGGAAAACGCCTGTATCATCTGGAGACCAAGGTATACTATAACTTCATCGACCACGCCATGGACGATACCAAACGTCCGGCAGAATTGGTTCCGATGCACATGGATATGCCCGGTACTTCGTCGACTGTCGGTGCCTATAACTACAGTTCCTGGAAGCTCTCGGAAAAGCACTTTCTGAAAGTACGTTTGATGGGCTACCGGAATGACCTCCACGCAGAAATGACGATGTATCCGGATAGTGGCAATCCGATGTTTATGCTGACCATTCCCGATGCACAGCGCAATTCCGGAACAATCAGTATTTCCGACAAGATCCTTGCGCACAAAAAGTTCACTCTAACCGCCGGGGGAAGCTTTGAGTATTCCTCATCTTCCATCACTACTGTCCTTGGAAGACAAACGATCTCCAGCCTTTATACCGGCGACCCTCACAAGCGGAACTTTCTGTATAACGGTTTTCTGCAGGGAGTCCTGAAGATCGGAAACCAATGGACATTGACCGGTGGAGCGGCGAAGGCCATGCGCAATGCAACCTTGCAGGAATTGTATGGTTTTTACCTCTTCAACCGTGTGGACAACCACGATTACCTGGGAAATCCCGATCTGAATCCGGAGCAATCGTGGAATGTGAATCTCGGAAGCACCTTCGGACGGAAGAATCTGCGTATTGAATTGCAACTGTTCTCCTATTTTTTCAAGGATTACATCGCGGGCAGGGTGCTGGACGGATTCAGTCACATGACCATCGGCGCTTCAGGCGTAAAGCAATACTCGAATCTTTCATCGGCGCAACTAGCCGGTGGAGAGTTGAGCATTCACTGGAAGTTGATCAAGAACCTGCATTTTCATTCGGTGAACACCATTTCGCTGGGTCGCGACGATAGCGGAAGTCCGCTGCCGTATGTCCCTCCTTTCAAAACAATCTCGACATTCGAGTACAACATGAAAGGATACCGCATCGGAGTGGAATATGTGGCCGCTGCTGCACAAAACCGTGTGGACACTGAAAAATACGGAGAACGCAGTACGCCGGCCTTTGAGGTATTCAATCTTTCAGCCGGGAAACAATTTGACTGGGGTAATTATCACCTGCTCGCAAATGTTCGCCTTGACAACCTGTTTGACGCGGCCTATTACGAGCACCTGGATGTCATGAAGATCAACAGGCAGGGACGCAACCTCATCCTGCATTTGACTTTCCTGTTCTGACAGGTCGTTTATTCAGCACTTAACGACAGGAGGGCGAAACTGGCCAGCCAGTGCCCTCCTTCGTAGCTGTCTCCTACAAGTTCCGGCAATGAATGGCGAATATGCGCATTGGCAATTGGCACCAAATGCTGATAACCCGGCAATGTTTCGGCAATCCCATAAAGGCACCAGGCCCGGCTGAAATTCAAGCCATCAAGGTGAACAAGGTGACCATCCTTGCGGTCGCTTACGACACCCGGAGCCAGTTCGTATCCCGGGTCGGAAAGCTCAGGCATAAATTCACTGAGCCACTGCTCAAACTCCTTGGGTTGGAGCACTCTTCGCATAATATCCACCTCTTCAAGGCACGGTGAAAGGAAATCATAGCCGCTCGGTTCCCAGGTCATTGGACAGCCCTTATCCTTCAGGAAATAATCTTTTGCCCGCTGTTCCACCACAGCTCTTAATTCATCGTCACCGAACGCGACCGCGTAATCGTAAACCATCGTCATTGCGAAAGCGGTGTTCGTATGCGTCCCCACACGAATCGGATAATTGAGCTTTGGTAAAAATTCTTTGGTACGGGTAGCAATCAATTCTGCCAACGGACGAAGGTTTGCTTCCAACTGACGAGCCTCCGGCATCGGTGTTTCTTTCAATTCCACCGCCAATTTCAGCAACCATGCCCAGCCGTACATACGTTCGTAAGACTTGTTGTGCTCACCCTCAAAGTAGCGGATCTCAGCGGCAATGTTCTCCGGCGTGATGTGCTTTTTCAACCCTTCCAACGCCTCTCTTGCACGTGGAGTTTCCGGAAACAGGCGTAGAATCCGCACCAACGACCAGTGCCCATGAACGGCTGAANGCCAGTCAAAACAACCGTAAAACGCAGGGTGTAATGCTCCGGGCTCACCAAGGTCCGCCGAATCGCCCAGCACCTGACTTAGTTTGTTGGGGTATTCCGTATCCATACACGCCAGCGGAAGCGTGATCAACCGTTCAGCTTCTTTGGCATCAAGAGACATCCTTTTTTCTGCTTGTTGTCCCACTGTATGCAGGGACGCAAGTAGCAGAACCGCTACCAATGTTCTTCGAATTTGCATGTTTAAATATATGAATTGTCCCGGTCACAATGCCGGCCACAACCACACGCGGAAAAAAGGTATATTTGGTTTGTGGCAAGTATTTTGCTCTTTTGGGAACGATCCAAACCAAAAATATGAAACGAACTGTTTTTCTCCTTTCTCTGGTAGGCCTCTTCATCGCTGCTTGCGGAACTTCAAAAAATGCAGGTAACGGAAACGACAACGGAGCTGCGTCCAATGACTCAAAAGATCCGGATCACGACACGGAGCATCAGATCATTTTCGAAGATATTGCCGACGGAGACTCGCTGTTCGCGTCCATTCGCAAAGGATATTGCTTTGGCCGTTGCCCGGTATTCGAGATGTCCATTTACAACAGTGGCTTTACGACCTATAACGGCATTGCCAATGTGGACCTCATGGGAGAGCACACCACACGGCTTACCGAACAACAGATGATCGCTTTCATCGACAAGGCCAACTACGTTCACTATTTCGAGCTGGAAGACGAATACGACAATCCACATATTTCAGACCTCCCGGAGACAGTTACCTCGATCGTAATGGCCGGTAAACGCAAAACAGTGCGCCGGCGTCATGGCTACCCACAATCCATCGTTGTTTTTGAAGAAACGTTCTCAGATCTGCTGAAAACACAAAATTGGAATCCCGGTCCGGAACGCCAATAAATTCATCTGAGAAATATGCTGGCTGCGCTGATCACCATCCTCTTTGTCATAAGTATCATCTATCGCAGGGAGGCCATTTCAATGCAGCAGCTGAAAAAACCCTTTGTCTACCGTTACCGGAAATTACTGGCATTGTTGGTCGTTGCCATTTTGCCCGTACTCATCATGAATGTGGTGCGGCCTCTCGGTCGGCCTCTTACACCGGCTGAAGTGCTGGAACAGGCATTGGAGCGTGGAACAGAAAGTGATATCATCGGTGCCTACGAACGGAACCTGTTTTTCTATCCGGATAGCATCCCATTGTATTTCGGATATACCGATGCCATGGAGAAAAGCAGCTTCGTACCCTGCGAAGAAATTGATTACTCCAGGTTTACGCACGATCAGGAGATCATCGGAATCAGTCGCGAATACCACCAACTGGATTGCAGTTCATCCGAATACAACGCCTATAGTTCCGGTCTCCATGATTTTGACCTCACCGCCACTGCCTACATCAACTTTGTTCGGGGATCGGCCGCTCAGAAAGCCGGGAATTACGATCAGGCCGAGCGCTACTTCAGGCAGGAAATCCTCGTTAATCCGGAATACGACCGAACATACATGGCTTTGTACCGCCTCTATCGGTATGAGTTCCCCGAAAAACTGAACAATTTCCTGCTACAAAAGGAAATGGCTGATCATCTGCCCGGTGATCTGCTTCATTTCGAGTATTTCAACATGGGATACTACTGGAAATACTTTGTACAGATTTTCTCTGAAAACTTCCTGCACATTCATCCGCTGGCATTCCTGGCAGCCCTCGTTATCTCAATCATCTGGCTGATCTACCTCCGTAGTCTGGATGTTTTCAATAAAGAAAAGTGGGTGGACATCATCGCTGTGTTCATCGGGGGAATTCTCCTCACGAATTTCTGTCTGCCCATGTATCATTATGCCCATTATGTACTTGATATGCGCATAACCGGGAAATCCTGGAACGATTTCATCTACAGTACGGTGGTCATAGGAGGGTCGGAGGAAACCGTCAAAATGATTCCCTGGGTGATCTTTGCACTGGCCACCCGAAAAATGAAGGAACCGTACGACTACATCCTCTATGCGTCGGTTTCCGCACTCGGATTTGCCTTTGCCGAGAACTGGATCTACCTCGAAAATCCGCACAATATCGTGGGCCGATTCATGATGTCGACCGTTTCCCACATGTTTGATGCCTCCGTACTCGCCTATGCGGTGATCCTTGCGCGTTATAAATTCAAACAACTGGCATGGAAGATCATCACTCCGATTATCGGTTTCGCGCTGGCTTGTTTATCACACGGATTTTATGATTTCTGGCTCATCAGTCCGGCCACCCGCGGGTTGTACATGATTACAACGGTCTTCTTTATTCTTTCCATGCACGTGTGGTTCTTCCTGAAGAACAATTCCATGAACCACTCGCAATTTTACAATTCGACGCCGTTCAATGTGAACTTTCAGTTGAATCTCTTCATGTTCGGTGTGGTAGGTGTCCTCATGCTGGAATACGTACTGATCAGTTATGATTTCGGGGCGATTTGGGCCAATCAAAACCTGACGGCAGATGCGTGGATGATCTGTGCGTTTCTGCTGTACATGACTTTCAACCTCAAGCATATCCGGCTGGCCCGCGGTGTCTGGATGCGCTACCGGTTACCGGCATTCCGGCGTTTTGCCACAAGTCTCTTCACCCTTCCTGATTCAAGTTATGCAGAGCCGGAATACGAAGACATTTCGGGAATCTCGCTCCGACTGTTTGCCCCGAAAACCAATCCGTACATCGGAGGTCTGTTGCCGGTCAGCGGGATCTGTACCCGAAAAATCTGTGTCGGTGAAAATCCCGACTGGTATCTGTTCCGCCTGAACAAAGCCCTTGGTTATCCGGGACACCGCGATGATTACGTTATCATAAAACCAAAATCTTCGGATCACACATTGAAGGATGACAAAATTGAGATCTACCTGATGCTCATCCCAAACAACACCCTGATCGACGACACCCTGGAGATCGAAGAGCTTCGTTATACGGGCAGAGCCTACTCCAGACCAATTTCCTGATTCATTCGGATCAAAGCGCAAAATTCCCTATATTACATTATCTAAATCTCTGACTATGAAAGCTCTGGGAATTGTCGGCGTCGCCATGGGCGCCCTGGCCATTGCGCTCGGCCTGTATCTTCAATTTGTACTTGTTCCGGCAGCAGACGATGCGGAAGTCAACTGGGATCTTGCGATCAGTATGGGACAGGATAACTATTTCGGTTCCATCCAACACGCGGCAGACATGGACGCCATTGACGCCAAGGTTGATTTCGGAGCTATCGTCATGGGAGGAGGGTTACTGGCCTTTTTATTAAGTGTGCTACCGGCCATCCGTAAAAACCACGTAGCCTGGATCGGAGTCGGGACCGGGCTCATCACCTTCTTCATGGGAGCGGCATACGGTACACACATGTTCTCCTAGCCGTCTAACTCTTCCAGTGTCTTCGAATATCGGTGAATACCAGCACCGCAAGGATCGTGTATTCCAACCCGACCACCCAGCCGATCTGTTCCACTGATCCGACGTGGTAGAAGGAGTAGGTCCAGACGATCAGATACGACCAAACCAATGGGAACCACCATCCGGAGAGAATTGCGAATGGTATCATGGTCAGGATGTACCATGGGTGAATCGTCGTTCCAAGAAAATAATAGATCGCAAAGGCAAGGATGATCCTTTCGCTCATCTTCCATTTGGCACGCAGAAAATTCAACGACAGAATTCCCACAAAAATAATATTCGGGAAAAATCCCATGGCTCGCTCCATTGCCAGTGGGCCGAACAAACCTCGAATGGCATTCATCGAACTGCTATTGAAATGAAAAGCGTAGAAGTAAAGCCTGAAACTCCACCGCACGTGATAAATATTGTGCAAGTCCAGGAAGACTGCCAAAAGCAACAATCCGGCAACACCGGAGATTGCTCCCCAAAGAATCCAGCGCTTCCAGCCCAATTCTCTCCAACCGATACACGCCATGAGGAGAGGATTTAATTTGGTTGCAATGGCTCCGGCAAGTGCAAGTCCTGAACCGACCAGTCGCCTTTTCTCAAGTAAATACAGAGATAGCAGCATGAAACACAAAGCGATGCCATCAAAGTGGATATTTCCGATGAACTCTACGATCACCAGTGGATTCATCCAATACAACGCTACTAGATAATCCTTCTTTCCCCGGGCACGGATGAGCCACAGCAAGAGGAAGAACGCAAGGCACTCAAAGGCGAGAAGAAAGGCCTTGATGAGCCAAATATTACCATGGTTCGGGGAGCCGGTCAACCAATAAGCCGAAGCAAAAATCAGCTGATTTACCGTTGGATAAATGGAATAATAGCGTTTTGAGTTCATCTGCCGACCGTCGCTTTCGGCCTCAAATAACTTACGTGCTGTAGTATCTTCCGGAAATTGACTTACATAGCTCTCAGGGGTGTATTCATACGGATCAACTCCCTGGGTGGTCAGATAACCGTCCCATGTAAACCGAAAAAAATCTTCAGACAAATTCGGCGTATTGAAGAGCAGAAGAACCCGCAATAAAAGACCGGCAGCAAAAAGTTGCGCGATCACCACCTGCTTCTCTCTCCCCACCAAAAAAACATAGAGAGCATAAAGCGCAAACAATCCAGCAAACAAGACCTGCACTTTAGTGTTTTCAACCCGCAAGGTGAAATAGGCAAGCACCACTAGCAGGGCGCCCATTACGGCCACAACCAACCAACTGAACAGGATCCTCCGACTCATGCGTTCCTCCTTGAATAGTAAAGAGTCGCCCCCACATTATATCCGAAGCCGACAATAAACATGGACGCAAAAGTTACAGCAAAAACATCACGCACACTGAAGGCGTAACACCACTGAAAAACCCCATAAGCGAGTAAGAGGCATTCCATGGCAAAAAGCGGTGTGATCTTCACGCGGGTGTACTTACCAAGGTTGTCCTTCCTTTTGCCAACTACATTGAATTTAGGGGTTCGGACAAATTCGGACTTCTTCCCCAGATATCCTTCGATCACGCCAAGACTCATGTACAGAGAAACGCCCATGTTGACGATCAGAAAGCCGAAAAACACAAAAGGGAACGTCAATGCTGCCAGCCATTTTTTCTTCGCCTGTCCCATGTTTCCACCGATAAACACCATCAACAGGAGAATATTGGACACCACAAAACTCTGAAGGACCGGAAACACCCATGAACCTTCCGGTACTCGCTGCAAGGAATACGTTACGGGAAAAGAAAGCAGGATAAAACTCAACACAACAAGAAAAACCGAACTGTTCAGGAGGTGAAAAGAACCCACCCATTTGGCCCAGAACGGAGACTGTTTCGATCGCCAAAGCCCGGGAATGTTCTTTTTTGCGCACTCGGCAGCTCCCTTCGCCCAGCGGAATTGCTGTGTCTTGTATCCCGGAAACGTGATCGGCAGTTCGGAAGGTGATTCGATCTCCATCGCATACATGAATTTCCAGCCACGCATTTGTGCACGAAAACTCAGGTCCAGGTCTTCCGTAAGTGTATCGGCATGCCACCCCCCCGCATCATCAATACAGGTTCGGCGCCAAATACCAGCGGTCCCGTTAAAATTGATGTAGGCACCACTTCGATTCCTTCCTGCCTGCTCCACCGAAAAGTGGGTGTTCAACATGATTGTCTGTATCCGGGTGAGAAACGAGAAATTCTTATTGATATACGCCCAGCGAGACTGAACCACCCCGATTTTCTCATCCGAAAAATATGGCATGGACTTCTTCAGAAAATCTACTGAAGGCAAAAAGTCTGCGTCAAAGATTGCGATGAACTCTCCTTCAGCAGATTGTAAACCATAGTCCAGTGCTCCAGCCTTAAACCCCTTGCGATCTTCTCGTGTAATGTAGTGAATATCGAATCCCTCAGCCTGATACTGCTCCACTTTTGCACGGGCTTTTTCACAGGTGTCGTCGTTGGAGTCATCAAGTACCTGGATCTCCAGTTTCTCTTTCGGATAATCCATCAAGGCTACCTGATCGATCAAACGTTCAATCACAAATGCTTCGTTGTAAACAGGTAACTGAATTGTGACCATTGGCCATTCTTTCCACTCCTTTTTCGAATGTTTTGGCTTGCGGAACAGGTAATTCAGCAGCAGAGAAAATTCCACTGTACTGTACACCAGTAGTACGAGGCAGATCAGGAAATAAATTATCAGTATCGCGGTCTCCATCGGGTCATTCGACTTTCTGCACAGCCCATTTGAGCAGTGCAGGCAACAGAAGCAGGTCCGAAAGTAATGCAATTAGTAAAATTAACGAAACCAGAATACCAATATTCCTGTTTGGCTCCATGGCGGAAAGCATCAGAACACCAAATCCGGCTGCAAGCAAGAGTGTGGTTGAAACAACCGGAACCAGATTGCGCTTCAGGCTCTCCGACAATGAGGTCCCTTTTTTCGAAGCCTGGATGTATGTTCCCGTAATGTAGATCGTATCATCTATGGAAAGCCCGAGTAAAATGGAAAGCGCCATCGCAGCAAAGGGATCAAGATCAATTCCAAGCAATTGCAGGCAGGACAATGCTCCCAGCAAAGGCAACAGATTAGGCAACAAAATGGCAAGTGATAAACGAACCGACCGGAAAAAGATCCCAACGACCAGAACTGCCACAACCAGACTGAGCGCCACCCCCAGGATGATCAACCACGTGACACGCATCATCGAACGATCCTGTACCAGCGAATAACCACTTGTGAAAAGCTGATATTCTTCGGTATTCCGTGTAGAAAGAAAATACTCTAAAGCGGCGGTCCTTTGCATGGCATCCGCTGATCCCTGATCCGGCAAGCGCCCGACGATTTTCAAGGTCTTACCATCTTCGGTCAGTGCATCCCGCAAACCAAGTGCGACTTTCCACTGATCCAGTTCCCGAAAAAACGGGACGTCCATCACTTCAGGAATTCGGTAAAATGCAGGGTGACCGTAATGCCGGAAACGATTGAGGCGTTTGGCCACAGTGTTGAGACTAAAAACAGAAGTACACCCGTATTCTTCCACTAAATAGTGTTCTATCCTATCGGTTAACCGGATGGTTTTCTCATTCAGCAAATGATCGCCGGAAATGACTACCTCCACCGAACGTGTTCCTCCAAAATGTTCGTTCAGAAATGCCTGACCTTCCTGCAAACCGGCATTTCCACTTTTCAAAAGGTGGTTGTCGATCCGAAAATTCATCACCGCGAAAGCCCCTAACAAAACCGTTATTCCCAATCCCACACTCACCACAAGGCGATGAAAACTCAAACGTTGCTCAATAAAGCGTTGCAAAGCTCCCAATCGGATCATCGGTTGCCGGGAAACGCCTGTCATCAAGATTAATTCGGGTAGCAAAACATACGCAGAAACAAAAGCCATCGCAATACCGGCGCAGGTGATCCATCCGAATTCGGAAATTTGCGGTACCGGACTGAAAATAAACACAGCAAAGGCAAGAAACGTCGTCAACGAGGTTAACAGCAACGGCATTCGAATCGCATGTAAGGCTTCATTCACGCGCTGAACCAGTGGTGTTTCCGGGGACTTATTTCGAACCGTGTAAACAATGTGCACGATATCGCTGAACGACAAGACGGCGATCAGAAGTGGAATGGTTAACGTGAGCAAATTCACTGCCCTTCCGGAAATCCAAAACAACAATACGATAAAGGCACTATTGAACGCAATCATTGTGGTGGTGACCAGCAAAGACCGGAGGTCCCGAAAGATCAAGAAGAAGATCAGCAGCAACAAACCCGAAGCCACACTTACCAGAAAAACCATGTCCGATGCGATCAGTTCCCTTGCCTTTCCGGAAAGCAAGCTTGTTCCGGCGTAGTAGACCTTTGGGAAACCCGCCCCATCCGTTAAGTCTATCACTTTTTTCGCCAATGCTTCATCCGCCTTCTCATCGACCTCCAGGTAAACACAAACAGCCTTTCGATCATCGGAAAGAAACTTTGGTGTGGCATCCGGATAAAGTGGAAGTCGCTTCCATGCACGATCAAAAACAGCGTCATTCTTTAGGGGTAACAATTGACGCTTCCCCACTCCGGCAAGTGTTTTTCTCGGGATTCGAAGTGTGGTCAGGCTGTACACTTTACGAATTCCATCTTCCTGCTCAAGATCACGACACAGGGAATCCATTTTTCGGAACTCCATCAATCCGGGAACTTTCCCGAAATCCATGATAAGTAACCAGGTATCCCGACGCTGTGGGAACTGACGACTGTAAGCCTCATAATTCCTGTATTCTTCCGAATCCTCTGCGGTGAAAGTTGAAAGTCCTGTGTCCATTTTCAACCCGGAAAAAGCGTAGATGCCCAGTAGGATTACCAGCCACATCCCGCCGAGCACAAAGCTTCCCCTATTCATGATCCAGGGTATTTCGGAGTACGGAAGTGATGTGCTCTGCTATCACTTGATGACCTGTGGCATTCGGATGGTCATCGTGCGGGTAATTCGTCAGTGAATGATTTGAAAAATCAAATCCCACCGGAATGATCACCAATTCCTTCCGTTTTACAAGCTGCGGATAAACTGCGTCAAACTCCGGATCATCCAGGTTCACAAGAACCGGTCGGATACCATGCTTCACACAGAGATCAACAAATCGGGTGAAAAGTTCAGCGGTGACCTTATGCTGTTGGTTCGGGGAAATGTCCCTTTCAAGTGTGCTTTGCAGCGCATTCACCACCGCAAATGTCTCACGACCCGGCCAGTTGTAATACAATTCTTCCCAGCCTGCGTGTTTCACACTTCCATCTTCCATGTATGGAAATCGTGCCTCATGTACTGCCGCCTCCACTCCTTTGTCGGAGCGGGCAAATCCTATTTTCAGAGCTCTTCGGAAAGTCAATGCCATGGCATCCCGCTCCGAGTGAATTTTCGAATGGACAAGGATTGCGCAATCGGGTACGTTTCCTTTACGGATCATTTTCTGAAGCTGCAACAAAGCCTGCGTGGTTCCATATCCCGGGACCGCATGATTGTAAAAACCAAGATGAGGGAATTCCTGCTGCAGGTGATAAACGAAGGTTTGATCGTCATTCACACCGTAACCATACGTGAAGGAGCAGCCGAACACGTGTACTCCGGGTGTCGACGGTTTGGCTTTTCCGGCAGCCCGCAAACCATCCTCCGTATGGTTTGCCGTAAAGGCAATGGCATTATCGAGGGTAATCCTGTAGTTTCCGGGGACCAACCGAAGACCAAGAAGCGAATCCCCTTTCAACCAGGGAGATGGCTCCGCCGAAACGTGGTAATCATCATTGTAAAGTGGTTTCCAGCCGATCAGTCGGGCAGCCAGTTCCGAAGCCGGTAGGGTCAG
>JBNKYR010000073.1:0-15330 GCA_050300995.1 Crocinitomicaceae bacterium
AGCCCGAACTTTTGTAGCTCAGGAAGGAAATACCATTCTGAACGTTGCTTCCGACTCATGGGCGCCTGCAGTGTACCATATCACATTACGAAACACAAACAACGGACAAACGATCAACAAGCGATTCATCAAGGAATAAACAACCAAAACAAACCAAAAACAAACCATTTTTTACGATGAAAAGATTTCACTTGGCAGTGTGTGCTGCTGGTTATCTGATTGCATTTAACGGCTATTCTCAAAACGTTGGGATTGGCACCAATACACCAACGGAGAAACTCCACGTACAGGGAGGGGCACGCATTACATCACTTTCGGGAACCGGTTATCGTCTGGTGCAGGCCGATGGAAACGGAGTGCTCAGTACCATTATTGACGGTACAGCCGGACAGATTCTGACCACGAATGGTGCTGGCGTACTTTCCTGGGGCACAGCGAATGCAGGATGGGAACTGCTTGGCAATGCGGGTACGAACCCGACAATCAATTTTGTGGGAACGACAGATGTACAGGCTCTCGTATTCAGAACCAATAGTACGGAAGCTGCACGCATTTTTACCAATCAAAACATGTCCATCGGTACCACTTCGGATCTGGCGAGATTGGGAGTGGAAGTCCCTGCGAGTAACAGCACGGAATCTATCGGATTCATGAACCGCCATGAGGGTTCGTATACCGGAATCACTTATGCCATGCGCAACTACAATAACTCGTCTACGGATGCTACCAAGTACGGAATATATAATTACACCAGTGCAGATGGTACGGGCATACGTTACGGAATTTACAATTATACCTACCTGAATCCTGCTTCAACAGCTTCCGCTTACGGGTTTAGAAACTACGTGAGCGTAAACGGCTCTTCTTCGGCGGGATCACAGTACGGGATTTACAATTACATAACCAGTTCGGCAGGGACCGGATCGCACTACGGACAGGTCAATTACGTGTATTTACCGGCAACTTCTGTCGCCGACAATTATGGAGAATACACCTACATGGACTACTCGTCGGGGAATCGTTACGGAGAATACAAAGCGATGAATACAACGAGTACCTATGTTGGTGATGTATACGGTGATTACAATCACATATATGGTAGCGGAACTGCTTCTGATCATGGGGTGTACAATAGTATGGAGTCTTCGGGAGCTGCTAGCCAATACGGAGTTTATACGGATTATACATTGTCTGTCAGCACTGGTACGAAGTGCGGTGTGCGCAATGAGTTTGGCGATGTTGATGGAACCAAATACGGAATGTACAATAGCTTCCCGAGCGGAACGGCTACGGGAACCATTTATGGCGTTTACAACCGTATTGAGAGTGATGGAAATGCCACTAAGTACGGAACGTATAATTATGTCTCTGGCGGAGAGGGAGCTTTGCGGGGATCTTATAATTATGTGAATCCGGCAGCAACGAATACCAATACGATCTATGGGGTATACGGATATGTAGGTTCGTCAGGTACGGGAACGCACTACGGAGGATATTTTTACGGTTACGGGGATGGCAATTTCGCGGTTTACGGAACGAATTCACACAACACGGGTTGGGCTGGCTATTTCGTAGGGAATTTCTATGCAGACGGTAATTCGATCATCAATGAATCGGGTACTGCGGACCACGACTTCCGTGTAGAATCCGATACGCGAACACATGCCATGTGGGTCGATGCGGATGAAAACCTGACACGTTTTGGAACATCGAATATTGGAAGTGACTACCAGAACGGAACTACAGTAGCCGGAATGACGGTGGATTACCTGGGAGATTTTGACAATGGTATTGCAACCGGTACGGCAATCGGAATCGGGTCGGTCGAATACCTGCTGGACAACGCATCTGAAACGATGATCAATAACCGCTTTTCTCCAACGACCGATGATTTATACGATCTGGGTTCTGCTACTTATCGTTGGGACGATGTCTATGCCACCAACGGTACTATCGTAACTTCCGATGAGCGTGAGAAAACAAATATTCAGCCGATGACGTACGGTCTGGCAGAGATCATGGCTTTGCGTCCGGTGACCTATAAGTGGAAGAGAACACAGCGCGGAAACACTGTTGTTTCGGACGATCAGAAAGAGTTGAAACTTGGATTGATCGCCCAGGAAGTGCAGCAGGTAGTTCCTGAAGTGGTACAAACACACGACTGGCGTGTAGTTGATGAAGATCATCCGAATGATTACCATTTGGTGCCGATGGACCGGCTGGGAATGTCGTACCACGAACTCGTTCCGGTGTTGATCAAAGCCACACAGGAACAGCAAGGAATCATCGAAGGACTGAAGTCGACGGTCGAATCTCAAAACGATAAGATTGACGCGTTGGAGCGCGAGATTCAGGAGATCAAAAAACTGATCGGGCAGTAGAGACCGCAACCTTGGTTACATTGAGTCCCTGATGGATGGCGTACTTTTGAATAAATTTTACACGTCATGCTTAAAGGATTATTCAAAAAGACGGATTTCAAAAAACTGTTGAACGACGGTGCCGTCATTATCGATGTACGTAGCAAATCGGAGTTTGCTTCAGGAGCGGTTCCGGGATCGGAAAACATTCCGCTGCAAACGGTAGCTGCCCGAATTAACCAGATTAAGAGCCTTGGAGTTCCTGTGATCACTGTTTGTGCTTCAGGAATGCGTTCAGGTGTTGCCCGAGGACAATTGAAGGCAGCAGGGATTGAGGCTTACAACGGAGGCCCATGGACTAAAATGCTTCCATTTGTAGATTAAGAACATGGAAGAAGTACTGGGGATTATCAGAAGGTCGTATCACGGCTACGCCAATTACCTGTGGAAGGCGATTCGCGATCCTTTTCCGGATCATGGAGTCAATTTTTTCTACCTGCTGATCGTTTTGTCACTGGTGGTCTGGGGATTGGAGATCGTAATGCCCTGGAGAAAGAAACAGGCCATTTTCCGCAAAGGGTTTTGGATCGACAGTTTCTACATGTTCTTCAACTTCTTCATTTTTAATCTTATTCTGTTCATTGCACTTTCCAATACGACGTCTCACCTTTTCGGGCGTTTGATGGGGGCAATCGGACTACCGGAAGGCGGTCTTGTGAGCGTGCGACACTGGCCGGAGTGGATCCAGTTGTTGTTCTACTTCCTGCTGTATGATTTTACACAGTGGGCCGTGCATGTATTACTTCACCGCGTTCCATTCCTGTGGAGGGTGCACCAGTTGCACCACTCCGTTCGGGAAATGGGCTTTGCCGCGCATCTTCGTTTTCATTTCATGGAATTGTTTGTGTACAAGCCGGCACTGTTCATCGTGCTGTCTTACATCTTCAGCTTTAAACTGGAACACGCCTTTATCATTCATATCCTGGCGGTTACAGTGGGACATTTAAATCACGCCAATCTGGGCTGGGATTACGGTCCGCTGAAGTACATATTCAACAACCCGAAGATGCACATCTGGCATCATGCCAAACACTTGCCGGAAAGCCATCCGCATGGGATGAATTTCGGAATTACACTCAGTATCTGGGACTATCTTTTCAAAACCAATTACATTCCGTACGACGGACGTGACATTGAACTCGGCTTTGACAAAGTAGAGGAATACCCGGAAAACTTTTTCGTACAACAAATACAACCGTTCCGTAAATCGTGAAGAATCAAACGCTTTTAATGGCGGTATTCGGGTGCCTTACACTTGGATTGGCACCGTATACACCGCACGCACATATCTGGAAACAGTTAAAGAACCTCTGGTACGGTCGTACGATGACCGGTATGGATTGGTTCGATCTCGCCATGCATGGTGCACCCTGGATCTTCCTGATCTATGTGCTCACAAAAATGACCCGAGACTATTTCCGCGCAAAAAGATCAGCGCAGTAAATTGCTCATCGAAACTTTTTTGGCAATGATCTGTGATACCTGATCCACGGAAACACGTTCCTGTTGCATGGTGTCGCGATCACGTATCGTTACCGTGTTGTCTTCCAGTGTCTGGTGATCAATCATGATACAGTAAGGTGTACCAATGGCATCCTGACGACGGTAACGTTTTCCCGGAGTATCTTTCTCGTCGTACTGACAGTTGAAATCGTATTTGAGCAGATCAAATACTTCGCGTGCTTTTTCCGGAAGGTTGTCCTTGCGAAGCAATGGCATTACCGCTGCTTTGTAAGGTGCTAGTGCTGCCGGGATCGAAAGCACAGCACGTTCTGAACCATCTTCCAGCACTTCGTTCTTATAGGCGGTACTCAGAATGGCCAGGAACATACGGTCGAGTCCGATAGACGTCTCAATCACGTATGGCACGTAGTTTTCATTGATCTCCGGATCGAAGTACTGGAGTTTCTTTCCGGAATATTCTTCGTGCTGTTTCAGGTCAAAATCGGTACGTGAGTGAATTCCTTCCAACTCCTTGAATCCCATCGGGAACTCAAATTCAATATCGCAGGCTGCATTCGCGTAGTGTGCCAGTTTGATGTGGTCGTGGAAGCGGTAGTGCTCGTCTCCGAGGCCCAGCTTGTGGTGCCACTTCATGCGCTGCTCTTTCCAGTACTCATACCATTTCATTTCCTCACCAGGGCGAACAAAGAACTGCATCTCCATCTGCTCGAATTCACGCATACGGAAAATGAACTGACGAGCCACGATCTCATTCCGGAAGGCTTTACCAATCTGGGCAATTCCGAACGGAATCTTCATTCTTCCTGATTTCTGTACGTTCAGGAAGTTGACGAAAATCCCCTGTGCCGTTTCAGGTCGAAGATAGATGGTTGCTGCATCACCTGCAACCGACCCCAACTCAGTGGAGAACATCAGGTTGAACTGACGCACTTCTGTCCAGTTTTTTGAACCGGATACCGGGCAGGCAATTTCAAGGTCAATGATCAACTGACGAACGCCTTCGAGGTCATTGTTTTCAAGTGTTTCACGCATGCGGTTTTCGATCTCATTGATCTTCTCCGCATTGCGCAACACGTTCGGATTTGTCGCGCGGAATTGTGCTTCGTCAAATGTATCTCCGAAACGCTTTTTCCCTTTTTCCACTTCCTTCTCGATCTTTTGCTTGATCTTCTCGATGTGCTCTTCGATCAGGACGTCAGCACGGTAGCGTTTCTTGGAGTCTTTGTTGTCGATCAACGGATCGTTAAATGCATCGACATGGCCTGAAGCTTTCCAGGTAGTAGGGTGCATGAAAATGGCGGAATCGATTCCAACGATATTCTCGTGCATTTGTACCATGGACTTCCACCAGTAGGACTTGATATTGTTTTTCAATTCGGAACCCAACTGTCCGTAGTCATACGTGGCAGATAATCCGTCGTAGATCTCCGAGGAAGGAAATACAAATCCGTATTCCTTGGCGTGGGAGATCACATCTTTCAGGTTGTCTTCTTTTTGCATGGCGCAAAAGTATAAAATGCCTTACAATTGAGGGCAGGAGAAACAAAAAAACCGGTTCAAAAGAACCGGTTTTCGTAATCGCGTTGTAACTACTTTACTTGGATGAGCAGACCGGAGCAGTCAATGGAATGCTGGTCTTTTTGATTGCACCGAAACCGCCGCTTACATCGATCAGTTTCGTATAGCCATTGCGCATCAGCAATGAAATAGCAATGACACTTCGGTAACCACCCGCACAATGAACGTGGTAGGTGGTATTCTTGTCCAGTTTGTTGAGATCGCTGTTCATGTAGTCCAGCGGATAGTGCATGGCAACTACAGCGTGTTCGTTTTCGTACTCGCCTGGCTTACGCACATCCACAAGGTGAACGGTGTCCAGCATTTCAGCAACCGTCTCAGCAGGAACGGAAGTAATTGTGTTCAAAGTTCCGCCGTGTGCCTTGTAGGTTTCAACACCTCCTTTGAGGTAACCTACGGTGTTGTCATATCCGACACGGGAAAGGCGTGTAACTGCTTCTTCTTCCTGTCCTTCCGGCACGATCAGTACGATCTTCTGGTGAATGTCCTCAATCAGGGCACCCACCCACATTGCAAAGGTTCCGTTCAATCCGATGAACAAAGAGTCCGGAATAAAACCTTTGATGAAATCGCCTTGTGTGCGTACATCCAGGATCAGCGCACCACTTTCAACTTCCTTCATGAACTCGTCGTAGTTGAGGGCTTTGTTTCCCTGCATCAGGACCTCATCGAACGAATCGTAGCCCATTTTGTTCATGATCGCGTTTTTCGGGAAGTATTGTGGAGGAGGAAGAATTCCCTCGGTTACCTCTTTGATGAACTCATCGCGTGTCATATCGGCACGCAATGCATAATTCGTTTTCTTTTGTTCACCAAGTGTTCCCACGGTTTCCTTACTCATGCTTTTTCCACAGGCAGAACCTGCACCGTGTCCCGGATAGATGACGATATCATCATCCAATGTCATGATCTTGTTTCGAAGTGAATCGAAAAGCATTCCTGCCAACTGTTCTTTTGTAAGGTCTGATTTCACAGCAAGGTCAGGTCGTCCGACATCACCGAGAAACAGGGTGTCTCCTGTAAAAATTGCTGTCTCATTCCCCTCTTCGTCGATCAGAAGGAAAGTGGAAGACTCCTGCGTGTGACCTGGTGTGTGCAAGACACGGATCTTCACATCTCCGATCGCGAATTCCTGTCCGTCCTCAGCGATAATGGCATCAAAGCTCGGTTTCGCGGTTGGTCCGTATACAATACCTGCACCGGTTTTGCGACTCAGGTCAATGTGACCGGAAACGAAATCTGCATGAAAATGCGTTTCAAAAATGTACTTAATGGTAGCTCCGTTGTTTCTTGCCATATCAATGTATGGTTGTGTTTCACGAAGCGGATCAATAATTGCAGCCTCACCTTTGCTTTCAATATAGTAAGCAGCTTCTGCGAGGCACTGGGTATATAACTGTTCTACTATCATCTGCTTTAACTTGAAGTTATGGGACAAATATCGCTAAAAAGAACCAGACCTTCAGTGACATGTATTACACTAATGGCTCTACAGGCTGTCATTAATCCGTTCCACATAGTTCAGTAGTTTCTCGCGTCCGAATTTTGATACGGCAGAGGTGGTGAACACTGGGGGGATTTCTTCCCAGAATTTCAGCATTTCTTTTTTGTAGCGCGCCAGATTTTTTTGCAGTGCAGAGCTGGATAGCTTATCAATTTTGGTGAAAACCATGGAAAAAGGAATTCCATGTTCTCCGCACCAGTTCATGAATTCCATGTCGATTTTCTGTGGTTCGAGACGGGCATCAAGCAGCACAAAAACGTTCATCAGCGTTTCGCGTTTACGCAGGTAGTCTACGATGAATTTCTCCCATTGTGCCCGTGCCGTTTTGGAGGCCTTGGCATAGCCATATCCGGGAAGGTCAACCAGGTACCATTCGCCGTTGATCAGAAAGTGGTTGATCAGTTGTGTTTTTCCCGGCTTAGAAGAGGTCTTTGCAAGCTTTGCCTGATCGGTTAACATGTTGATCAGTGAAGATTTACCTACGTTTGATCGACCGATAAATGCGTATTCCGGCTTTCCGTCCTTTGGACATTTTTTGATATCAGTGTTCGATATAACGAAAGTTGCTTCGTGAATCTCCATTCCTCTTAGGGTTTCCACAAAGATAGATATTTAACATTTTTTCTTTTTCATGGAGCCCCGAATCACTTAAATTTGTTAGAAACCAACCTCTGAGGTATGAAAAAGTTATTCTTTGCCGTAGCCGTACTGTTAATCGCTGGAGCTTGCAGTTCTGATGAAAATTCGGTTTCGCAAGCGAATGTTCAGGAAACGCAGGAGACAGAAGTGATTCCTGATCGTGTCCTCACCATGGAAATAAATGGTATGGTCTGTAAAATGGGGTGTGGTAGCAGTATTCGAAAAGAGTTAACATCCATCGAAGGGGTTTCTTCCGTTGAATTTGATTACGAAGATGACCGCCAGACGAATATGGCATTCGTATCCTTTGATAAGGATATGACCAACGCGGATGACATTGTAAAGGCCGTAACGACTGTTAACAATGGTCAGTTTACTGTCGGTAAAACCTCCTCTGAAAGTCTTGACACAAAACATGTGGAACATTCGGTGAATACAACCGAAAAGGAAAGCACTATGGATGTTTCATCCACTTCCATCGAGATTCCCAATCTACTCGATCTGCTTTCTGAGATTATTCTTTAATTGTCAATGATTTAACAGTTGAAATTTAGGCGTCCTGGCGTCTGTTTCTGTGATATTTTGAACAAAAACAATAGTGCTAAACCGGTTTAGGTTTCTTCAAAGCTCAGGTTTCTTCATTCATTAGCACCTAACTCAGATCTAATTACTTTATTTACAGTCGATTTTCGCGTTTCGCGCGCGTGTGTTCCTGTGACCGTTATCTTCAGACGTAACCGAACAGGAACTCACGTGAATCATTGTACGATTAACAACTAAATCTAAAGAGAATGCCTACAACTCTACTTTGGTTCAGGCGGCTTAGAGCCGTGCTTTGTGCTTTCCTGTTTTTATTTCCTCTCAGTGGACTCGGCCAGGTGGTCGAAGTTTTTTCTACCCCAGGTGCGGGCAGCTGGACAGTTCCATGTGGTGTGACTTATGTCACCGTTGCCGTTTATGGCGGAGGCGGAGGCGGAGGTGGCTCCAATACTGCCGGGCAGGCAGGTGGCGGAGGTGGTGCCGGCGGTTATGCCGAGACCGGATTCATCGTGACACCTGGAGATGTTATTCCTTTCACTATTGGTACTGGCGGATCGGCCGGAGGCCCGGCTGGAAACGGTGGAGCCGGAGGCCAGACGAATCTTCAGCCATATTCGGGACTTACTGCGTTCGGTGGTTCCGGTGGTCTTTGTGAGAACAATGGCGGCGGCGGAGGTGCCGGGGGAACCACAACGCTTTTCGGAACGTACATTTTCGGGGAAAATGGAAATGCAGGAGGCGCTTCAATCGGAGGGCACGGTGGCTCAAATAACGGTCCGAATGGTGGATCGGGAGGCCTTGGCGGTGCCGCGGGTGTCAATGGAGGAAACGGGTTCAGTCTTGGCAGCGGTGGCGGTGGCGGCGGAAGCAAATCCGGCGGAGCGAATACTTCCGGTGGTGCCGGCGCTGGTGGCGGTGTTGTTTTTACCTACAACACTACGGTAACCCAACCGGATGCAGGAGCTGATCTTGATCTTTGTGGGATCACCAATTTATCGGGGAATACTCCGGACTTCGGATGGACGGGAACCTGGACACTGGTTTCCGGATCAGCTTCAATTGCCAGCCCGAACAGTCCGAACAGCGGAATTTCGGGGATTGCAGCGGGCTCATGTGCAACCTTTCGCTGGACGTTCACAAGCCCTGGTTGTACAAGCCTGTTTGATGAAGTGACCATTTGCAATCCGGTGATTTGTAATGATGATCCGTGTGGAGCCATGCCGATCACTGTTTCCACGACAGGTTGTTCTTATACACAGTATTCCAATACGGGTGCTACGGCTTCTACAGGAATGGCCGAGCCGGGTTGTGGGAATTATGACGACAACGATGTATGGTTTTCATTGACCGTTCCTGCAAATGGGCAGGTAACACTTCAGGCACTGGATAATGGTGCTACGGGCAGCGTTTATCCGGCCATTGCAGTTTATGAAGGAACGTGCGATAATCTAACGCACGCAGGTTGTGACCAGACAACTTCCACCATAACGCCGTCCGAAATTTCCTACAATGGAACACCGGGAAGCACCATTTATGTGCGCGTTTGGGATTACCTCGATTCTGAAAACGGTTTCGGATTATGTGCTTTTACACATACGAATTCCACTGGAAATGTCTTGCCGGGAAATACTTCGGTGACATGTGGGACGCCAATGACCTTCATGGATCCGGGAGGGACCGGAAATTATTCTGTGAATTCTTCCGCGCATTACGTGATCTGTCCGGATACTCCGGGACAATTCGTGACACTTGACTTTTCATCCGGTTTCTTCAACGTAGAAAACGGTTTTGATGCCATAACTATTCTTGACGGTGGAGATTTGACAGCACCGATTATCGGGCAATATACCGGGACGAATAGCCCTGGTGTTGTAACCTCAAGCGCAAGCGATGGTTGTTTGACCGTCATGTTCATGTCCGATTATATCGTAACCCAACCGGGATGGCAGGCAACAGTGACCTGCTCAAGTACGGCCGGCACGAATAATGTGGTCTGCTCCCCAACGAATTGCAGCGGCAATTGCGGACAGTGGATTTGTATGGATGGGATCTATCCGACCACAAACGATGGAAACGGCATCGAAGATCTGGCTCTGGGGACTTCCGGATGTTTTGGAGCGGCGGGAGAGATCGCTTCCAAGTGGTTTTACTTCACTATTCTGGAAGATGGAACTATCGAATTTACCTTTGACGGTCCTAACGGACAGGATTATGATTTTGCAGTATGGGGACCGTCAACGGATGGCAATCCTCCATGTCCTTTTAATACAGGAGAAGGACCAATCAGGTGTTCGTACGCTGCAGTCGGAAACACAGGGAATCCGGTTGGAATTAATGCAGCACTGGGTGCAGGAGAACAATACGAGGGCGTGGAAGGAGATGGCTGGGTAGATGCCTTGTACACGCAGGCCGGAGAAACGTACGCAATGATCCTCAACATCTATATGAATGGTAATCCGCAGCCTGATATTGATTTGAGCATCGGCGGAACGGGTACCATTGACTGTGCTCCGGTATTTCTTCCGGTAGAAATGCATTCGCTGAAGGGCATTAATCAGGGAGATCGCAACTATGTTTCATGGGTGACTACCAACGAGATGAACAACGATTTCTTTACACTGGAACACAGCATCAACGGTATTGATTGGGAATATGCCGGGACGGTAGATGGATCCGGAACAACCACGCATTCGACTTATTATGGGCTGTATGATAACAATCCATATTTTCCGGTATCGTATTACCGTGTCAGGCAAACGGATTACAACGGAGATTTCAAGTATTCGGAAACAATTGCCGTGAATGCGAATCGTACTCCGGGTGAACACCTCATTTCGGAGCTTTTCCCGAATCCGGCAAGTACCTACGTAACCTTTGTCTACAATGGAATCGGGGTCACCCCGGCAAATCCGTTAAATATTCGTGTGCTGGATGAATTCGGTCATGAAGTAATGAACTACAATTATGTAGAATTACTGTCTGGTATGCCGACTTCCCTCCGAACATCTGAATTGGGTTCGGGAACTTACCAACTGGTCGCTTCACAACGAGATCAGGTATATAAGCAAAAATTGGTGGTAACACACTGATTTGTCAATGTTTAGCATTTTTGAGGGGAGTTTGGACTCCCCTTTTTATTTTGCTAATCAACTGAAAATCAATTAGCTTAAAGAACTACACATAAAAAATGCAAAATATTATGTAAGCATAATTTGTTTTGTTGCGTCCAAATGTGTAATTTTTAAAACGAACCTAAATAAAAGCCTACAAATCAAATGATAAAGTTTCGCTAAGGGCGAATTTTCACAGACCTGACCGATTTAGTCGTTGCAAGTGAATAAATATTCATTTGCGGGAACCCTGGGGTTAATTTGAACGTTGAGTATATAAGACTGTTTTATCTCGAAGTGCCTACTACTGCCGATAAAGCAACTTCAAATTAACTCGTCAGCGTGACGAAGAACTACTCGCTTATGAAGTTAGCTGGGAAAATTTTTTTAAGCCTTGTTAGTATTGTTTTGCTCTCTGGTTTTGCAACCGGACAGGTGAGCGTTGTTTTTGACACTCCCGGGGCGGGAACATGGACCGTTCCATGCGGCGTCAATATCGTTACCATTGAGGTGTACGGTGGCGGCGGCGGTGGTGGCGGATCGAATTCCAGTACCATCGGCGGCGGTGGCGGTGGCGGTGGCGGTTTTGCCTCCAAAGCCTATATCGTAACACCCGGAGATGTGATTCCATTTACTGTTGGTGCCGGAGGTGCGGGCGGAGGTCCTGCCGGAAATGGTGCTGATGGTGCACAGACGAATATTCAGCCATGGGCGGCTCTCACCGCATTTGGTGGTAGTGGTGGCTTTTCCGAAAATAACGGAGGTGGTGGTGGTGCCGGAGGGACGGCTTCCGCATGGACAACCAATGTTACAGGAGGGACCGGAACCAACGGGTATGATCCGCAGGGAGGACAGGGCGGTGCTACCGGAGGACCAAATGGAGGCGGCGGCGGTCCCGGAGGAGGAGCTGGTGTTAATGGGGGTAATGGATCGAACTACGGCGGCGGCGGCGGCGGTGGCGGTAAGAAGAATGGCGGGATCAACCCAGGCGGTGGAGCCGGAGCTAATGGCGCGGTTATTTTTACGTTTACGCCTCCTTACACAATTCCGGATGCCGGTCCCGATGTTTCCACCTGTAATGTGATCTTTTTACAGGGGAACGCGCCGGATGCACCATGGGTGGGCACATGGAATGTTGTTTCCTTTACCGGTAGTGCACCGATTATTGCCGATGTCAACGATCCGAATTCACTGATTACAATTCCTGATCCCGGAACCTGTGCGGTACTTGAATGGACCTTTTCACAAGCTGGTTGTAATGATTGGACGGACCAGGTGACCGTATGCTATCCCGCCCTTTGTAATGACGATCCGTGTGGAGCGATCCCGCTCGTTGTCAATTCCGGTGCATGTAGTTATTCGGCATATTCGAATAACCTCGCAACTGCCTCTACGGCAATGGTGGAACCGGGTTGTGGAAGCTGGGCGGACAATGACGCATGGTATAGTGTTACGGTACCGGCTTCCGGAGTGGTCAGTATACAAGCCACCGATTTTGCGGGTGGTCCTGGCATGATCATGGGTATGGCACTCTACTCGGAAGGACCGGGGGGCTGTAATGACGTGATTCATGAAGGATGTGACAACGCGACGAGTGCTGCCGATGCTGCACAGATAACGTATACCGGAACACCAGGAGAAACAATCTATGTTCGCATCTGGGACTATTTTGAAAACGAGGACAGTTACCAGCTCTGTGCGTTCGAACCATCTGCACCGGCAGGTGCGGTAATCCCTGGAAATACAACTGTTACCTGCGGTGCAGGGCCGTTGTCTTTTTACGATCCGGGAGGCAATGGCGGAAATTATCAGAATAATACCACCGCAACTTATGTGCTCTGTCCGGATACACCGGGGCAGTACGTGACCGTAGATTTTACCACAGGACCACTGACATTTTCTACGGAAGCAGGATTTGATTTTCTTACGATACTTGATGGTGCTGCCGATAGTTCATACATGATCGGTCAGTATTCGGGAAATGAAGCAGCCGGCCCGGGGATCATTACTTCGTCCGCACCTGACGGGTGTTTGACTCTCATCTTTGCAAGTGATAATGCCATTGTGAGCAGCGGTTGGTCGGCCACAGTGGATTGTTCGGCTACAGCCGGGTCCAACGATTCTATCTGTTCCGGAACGGATTGTCCGGGAGAATGTGGAACATGGATCTGTCAGTCCGGTCTTTACCCTACCGAGAATATCGGCAACAACTACGAGGACATGAATACGGAAAACGGCGGTTGTTTCGATAACGTCGGAGAGATTGCCTCTCAGTGGTTCTATTTTACAGCACTGACTTCAGGAACGGTGGAATTGTCGTTTGCCGGTCCGGGTGGACAGGACTACAACTTCGCGATTTACGGACCATCTTACAACGGTGTGCCACCTTGCCCGGAAACAACAGGCGCCCCACCGGTGATCTGTTCACAGGCTGATGTGTCCAATTATTCGGTCAATGGTCTCACAGGCCTGAGTTCGGTATTCGGAAACGGCGATATGTATGAAGGCGCGGAAGGTGACGGATGGGTGGACCCTCTGACAATTGTGGCCGGAGAAACTTATTCCATGGTGGTCAATATCTATCAGAACGGAGGTCCGCAACCGGTCATTGATATGACGATTGGTGGAACGGGTACATTGGATTGTACTCCGGTATTCCTTCCGGTGGAAGTCACATCCTTCACGGGGATCAATCAGGGAGATGAAAATCTTCTTTCCTGGGTAACTGGTGCCGAATTAAATAACGATTATTTCACGATTGAACGCAGCATTAACGGCTTCGAATGGGAATTTGTCGGAACGGTGGATGGAGCAGGAACGACTTCGCATTCGATGTACTACAGTTTAACAGATCACAATCCGTATGTTCCGGTGACCTATTATCGTTTGTCTCAGACAGATTTTAACGGTGAAATGAGAACACACAATGTGATCGCCATAAATGCGCAGAAATCAGAAAAAGGAGATTTCATCGGGGCTATGTTCCCGAACCCGGCGAATACTTATGCGACGTTTACGTACGACGGACACAATACCAAAGATCCGCTCCAGGTTTCACTGATCAATGGGCTTGGAGAGGTGGTTCTGCAGGAAGTATATACGACCCTTTACGAAGGGATGCCAATGACATTGCGGACAGATGAAGTAGCCGGAGGAACTTACCAGGTAGAGTTCCATCAGGGCAGCGAACGCGATGTTCAACGATTGACTATTATAAGGTGAACCCAGCCAATTCATAATGCAAGGGGACCTTCGGGTCCCTTTTTTGCGTTAATTTTGTCGCGAAAACCTGTCAAATGAAATTGCAATACCGTGAAATGGGCGAGGGAAAACCGATGGTGATCCTCCATGGCTTGTTCGGATTTTCGGATAACTGGCAAACACATGCCAAAAAGCTGGCGTCCTATTTTCGCGTAATTCTGGTGGACCTTCGCAATCACGGGCACTCACCCTGGAGCGATGACTTTTCGTACGATCTGATGGCGGAAGATGTACTGGAACTCTGTGATGAACTTCAATTGAGCAATGTGATCCTTGTAGGGCACTCAATGGGTGGAAAGGTTGCAATGCGCATTGCTCAGCTCAGGGAGGATCTTCTCGAAAAACTGGTTGTGGTCGACATGGGAATCAAACGTTATCCCTTGCATCATCAGCACATCCTTGCGGGCATCCATGCCGTTGACCCTGCAACCCTTTCGACCCGAAAGGAAGCGGAAGAAATTCTGGCGCAGTATATTGACTCGGATGGTGTACGGCAGTTTTTATTGAAAAACCTTTACTGGAAGGAAAAAGGAAAACTCGCCTGGCGAATGAACATCGATGTGTTGGAGCGGGAAATGGACGAGATTCTGGCGGCTCTTCCGGAAGGAGAGGTCTTTATCCCTGCACTGTTCATCCGTGGAGAGTTATCAAATTACATTACGGATGAAGATATTCCACTCATTGAAGAGCAGTTCATTGACTCCGAAGTAGTAACGATACCCAATGCCGGACACTGGGTACACTCTGAGGCTCCGTCGGAATTCCTCGATGCGCTACTATCCTTTTGTCTGCGCTGAGAACACGGCAAAGTTTA
>JBNKYR010000074.1:0-15138 GCA_050300995.1 Crocinitomicaceae bacterium
CGGACTCTACTGCGTGGCATTTATCATGCTTTCGCTCCACTTGCTGCACGGATTCAATTCTGCATTCCAGTCGTTGGGAGCCAACAACAAGTACACCCGAGGCCTGAAAGGCTTTGGGGTAGCATTTTCCGTACTGGTCCCATTGGGGTTTGTTGTAATCGCTCTCTTTCACCATTTTAACCATTGATAATCGAACGATAGTATGGCTATGTTAGATGCAAAAATTCCGGAAGGTCCGTTAAAGGACAAATGGACGAACCACAAAAACAAGATCAACGTCGTAAACCCTGCCAACAAGCGTCTGATTGACGTGATCGTTGTAGGGACCGGTCTGGCTGGCGGGTCTGCCTCCGCTTCACTTGCCGAACTCGGATACAATGTAAAAGCTTTCTGCTTCCAGGATTCTCCACGTAGAGCTCACTCGATTGCTGCTCAGGGGGGTATCAACGCTGCAAAAAACTATCAAAACGACGGAGACTCTGTGTACCGCCTGTTTTACGATACCGTAAAGGGGGGTGACTACCGCGCACGCGAGGCAAACGTCTACCGGCTTGCGGAAGTTTCTGCCAACATCATTGATCAATGCGTGGCACAAGGTGTTCCTTTTGCCCGCGAATACGGAGGTCTGCTTGACAACCGTTCTTTCGGTGGTGTGCTCGTTTCCCGTACATTTTATGCAAAGGGTCAGACGGGACAGCAATTGTTGCTTGGCGCCTATTCCGCGATGAACCGCCAGATCGGAAAAGGAAAGATCCGGATGTACAACCGCCACGAAATGCTTGAATTGGTGATCGTGGATGGAAAAGCGCGCGGAATCATTGCCCGCAACCTGGTTACCGGAGAGATTGAGCGCCACTCGGCACATGCTGTGGTGATTGCTTCCGGAGGGTACGGAAACGTATTCTACCTGTCGACCAATGCTATGGGGTCCAATGTAACGGCTGCATGGAGAATTCACAAAAAGGGTGCGTTTTTCGCAAACCCTTGTTATACGCAGATTCACCCAACGTGTATTCCGCGTTCCGGTGATTACCAATCGAAACTGACATTGATGTCCGAATCGCTCCGAAATGACGGGCGAATCTGGGTTCCAAAGAATATGCCGGACGTTGAGGCGATCCGTAAAGGCACGAAAAAACCAACCGATCTTTCAGAAGAAGAGCGTGATTATTACCTTGAACGACGTTATCCTGCGTTCGGAAACCTTGTTCCTCGTGACGTGGCTTCCCGTGCAGCGAAGGAGCGTTGTGATGCCGGCTTCGGAGTAAATGAAACCGGAGAGGCCGTATACCTTGATTTCTCCTCTGCAATTATGCGTTACGGACGTGAAAAAGCGCTGGTAACCGGTGAAGAAAATGCTTCCGAGGCGCGCATTCGTGAGTTGGGAGAAAGGGTAATCGAAGAAAAATACGGAAACCTCTTCCAGATGTATGAGAAGATCACTGATGACAACCCATACAAAACACCAATGAAGATCTATCCGGCGGTGCACTACACCATGGGGGGTATCTGGGTTGATTACAACCTCATGACGACCATTCCGGGATGTTATGCTGCCGGGGAAGCCAACTTCTCTGATCACGGAGCCAACCGACTCGGGGCTTCCGCGCTGATGCAAGGATTGGCCGACGGATATTTCGTGTTGCCGTACACTATCGGTGATTATCTCTCTGCGGATATCCGTACCGGAAGTATTCCAACCGATTCTCCGGAGTTTGATGAAGCCGAAAAAATGGTGAAAGACCGTATCGCGAAGTTCATCGGTAACAAGGGCAGTAAATCCGTTGACCACTTCCACAAGCGCCTTGGAAAGGTAATGTGGGATAAAGTTGGGATGGCCCGCAATGAAAAGGGATTGAAAGAGGCCATCGAAGAGATCCGTCAGATCCGCGAAGAGTTCTATAAAGACGTATTTGTTCCGGGCGAGGCGAATGAGCTCAACCCTGAACTCGAAAAGGCCTTACGAGTGGAGGATTTCCTGGAGCTTGGAGAGTTGTTTGCTGTTGATGCCCTTCATCGTACCGAATCATGTGGAGGTCACTTCCGTGAAGAATCTGCGGAGGAAGATGGTCCGCAAAAAGGCGAGGCGAAACGTGACGATGTGAACTTCGCTTACGTGGCTGCATGGGAATGGACAGGAGATCCTGGAAAGGCGACCCTGCACAAGGAACCACTTACGTTTAATGACATTGAGCTGAAACAGCGCTCTTACAAATAAGAACACCATGAAACTTACATTAAAAGTCTGGAGACAAAAAGACCGTAACGACAAGGGTAAAATCGAAACATACTCGCTCGACAATGTTTCCGAGCACATGTCTTTCCTTGAAATGATGGATGTTTTGAATGAGCAGCTTGTTTCGGAAGGAAAAGTTCCCGTAGCATTTGATCACGACTGTCGTGAAGGAATCTGCGGAATGTGTTCCATGTACATCAACGGGGAAGCCCACGGCCCAGACCGTGGTGTGACTACCTGCCAGCTGCACATGCGTAAATTCAAGGATGGAGATACCATTTACATTGAACCTTTCCGTGCCAAAGCCTTCCCGGTGATTAAAGATCTGGTAGTAGACCGTTCAGCATTTGATCGTATTCAGCATGCCGGAGGTTTTGTTTCCGTGAACACCTCAGGAAACACCCAGGATGCCAACGCCATTCCTGTTCCGAAAGACGATGCAGACAAAGCATTTGATGCCGCTACCTGTATTGGGTGTGGAGCTTGTGTAGCCACTTGTAAGAACGCATCGGCTATGTTATTTGTGTCTGCAAAAGTGTCTCAGTTTGCACTCCTTCCGCAAGGAAAAGTCGAAGCGAAACGCCGTGTGCTGCACATGGTAGAACAAATGGACAAGGAGGGCTTCGGAAACTGTACAAATACCGGCGCATGCGAGGTAGAATGTCCGAAAGGAATTTCCCTCGAAAACATTGCGCGTATGAACCGCGAATACCTGAAAGCTTCGCTTTTCTCGGAGTAAGAAAACGCAATCATACATACATTGAAAAGGCCGGGGAAGACCCGGCTTTTTTGCTTTTTAACCCCCTCAAATTCACCTGATTTTTTTAACAAACGACGAAATAGTTATAACTTTAGACCAAACTAAAATTTATTCTATGAAAAAAATGCTACTTTCTTTAGCTGTAGTTGCGTCTGGTTATTGGGTGCAGGCGCAGGTAGTCGTGAATGGTATTTCTCCCGCGGCAGTTCAAGGAAATTATGATTTTGGCGTGCAGGCAAACTGCGGAACATGGCCAGGAGAAACAGATGATGGAACATGGAACGTTCTTTCAAACATCGACTTTAACATTCCCGGAAACTTCATCGAGGACACATTGATGATGGTGGACGATGGTTCTTCAGGAACCAATGCTCAGGGTAACCCGGTTTCTGCGGAAGGTTGTGGAACACTCCAGAACGACCTCACCGGAAAAATTGCTGTTATCTACCGAAACACATGTGAATTCGGAACAAAAGTATACAATGCTCAACAGGCTGGGGCTGTTGCAGCGATCATTATCAACCGCGAAAATGCGATTGTAAGCATGTTGGGTGGTACAGACGGTCCTAACGTAACAATTCCTTGTGTTTTCCTTAGTGACATCGACGGAGCAACACTTGTGAACGCAATGGCGGGAGGGCCTGTAGTTGTTTTCATCGGGAACAAACTGGGGGTTAACGCAAACGACCTTTCTTCTTACAAAGAGAATACTTTGATCTCTCCTTTCCGTACTTCATCAAACATCATTAACAATGGATTTGATGTAGGTATTGAATTGTACAACTACGGTGCAAACGCACAAACACCAACTGTAAACGCACAAATCGTTGGACCAGGAAGCACAACCTATTATGATGAGACAGTTGTTGGTCCGAACATGCTTAGCGGTGACACACTTCCTATCTTCCCTGGAAACCCTTACTCATTCCCACGTTTCGATATGGGACTCGGAAACTATCCGAACGGAACATACACCCTGACATACACTATTACAGGAAGTTTGGGTGATGATGCGACATACGACAACGTATTCGTTTCTGACTTCGAAGTAACAGACAGCTACCTTTCCTATGCGTCTAACAACGGTGCCGGAGAGCCAGATGCAGGATCCTTCCCTACAGCTTCTGAGAAGCCTTCAGAACAACAAACATGTATGTTCGTTGCTGACTCACTCGCAGATTTTGTTACCGTAACAGGTATTACCTTCGTTCCTTACGCTGATACAGCAAACGGTGCAACAATGGCAGGATCTGAGATCTTCGTGATTGCTTACCAGTGGGATGACGGCTGGACTGATCTTAACGATCCTAATTACTGGGCAACAGGTGCACCGAACGATCCGTATGCGAACGTTGAATCAAATGCGCTTGACTTCGTTTCTTACATTCCATTGAGTGACAACGAAGTTGGACTGCCGGTATTCCTTGAGTTCAACAGCCCGATTGCATTGTCAAGTGCTGAGCGTTACCTGTTCTGTGTTCAGACATTCGATACTAACGTAGTATTCGGATACAACACGGACGCAGATTACAATGCGAACGTAGCCATCTATGCAATGCCTGTTTCCGTTCTGAAATTGCCACAGGCAAGTACAACTCAGGACTGGTATGCACTCGGATGGGGATCAGGATATGCTCCTTCAATGACATTGCACGTAGGAACAACAGGATTGGATGAAAACAATACTGTAGATGGCAAAGCGTACCCGAACCCTGCTGTGGATCAGGTAACTATCCAGTTGGATGCTACAGGTAACGCAATGTTGAATGTAGCAGACATTTCCGGAAAGCTTGTTGCAAGCGAAACTGTAACACTTGATAACGGTAAGGCTGTGGTAAACATTGCCGGACTTGATTCAGGAGTTTACATTTTCAACGTTGAAACAGAATCCGGAGCAACTGCTCAGTTCAACGTGATCAAGAAATAAGACTGTTTTACACAGTATAAAGAAGGGGTGCCGAAAGGTGCCCCTTTTTGTTTTTCAACCTTCCCCGGTGCTCCCGGAAACCTATACGCGCATCATCATCAGGTGGAAATAAAAAAGGGGTAACCCAAGTTACCCCCTAATTTTATGCTCAAAGCCGATTAAAAATTGAGCGACAAACCAAAAGTGAATGGATAGATATCCGGGGTCAGCCCCTTATCGAACAAAGGCAAGAGGCTGTAGTTGGCAAAGACACCGAAGTGTGAGTAGCCCATGCGCACTGTTGCGTCCAGTTTAAAGGCATTCAGGCCATAGCGCCCTTTGTCTTTCTGCTCAAACTTCTTTCCGTCAAACTCCCCGTGACGCTTTACTTTGGACGTCATACGAACACCACCGACAACTCCCGCCGCAAGGTAAAAGCTCTTTTCTGCGTTTGCATTGGTATTGAATTCCAGCAACAACGGAACAGTAAGGTAGGACGCCTTCAGCTTGTTTTTTGAGTACACATTCACGGTGTCAATCACTGCGTAAAGTGTATCCGGCGTTTCAACCAACACATAGTTATTCTTGAATGCCACAGAAGTGAAACTAAAACCAAGTCCGGTTGTCAACCCTACATACGGGGTTCCGAAATTGAACTTGTGTTCAAGCAGGTTCAGGTTCCACGTTTGAGAACGCGCGGGATCATTAACCCAGTAAGGGTTATCAGGGAACTTGTTTTCAAATGCGCTGTTCATCAACATGGAAAACCCGAAATCAATGCCCGCCCAGTGCGCCTCGCTGCGCTTCTTCTTCTTTCGGATCGTATCGCCATCGATTACAGTTACATTATCTTCGTTTAACTCATCATCGTGGCTGATAATAATGATCTCTTTGGCCCCTACCGTCATACGCGTGGTATCCGGTAAGTTGGTGTTTTCGTCTTCCTGTGCAAGAATCGGAAAGGCAGAGATCATCGAAAGTGCGATAAGGATAATTGTCTTCATATCTTTCAAATTATTTCCTGTAAGACTATCGACCGATCGAAAAGTTACAGTCTGATCGTTGATTCCCATTTATCTCACATTAAAAACGTTCGGAAACCATTCCGGCTTTATGGGAAAGTATACTGATAATCAGAGAGAAGTGCTGCTTAGATTCGTAACTGTATTAACCACAAATTTTTTAGCCATGAAAATTTCACTTAACCATCTAATGCGGCGTTGGCTTCTTACGGCCTTGAGCATGCCAGCCGTTTTTCTTTTTTCACAAACAGCGGTTGCTCCTTCCGGAACCGGAACTTCGGGCGATCCATATCTCATTTCCAGTCTGGATAACCTGTATTGGGTTTCACAGAATTCAGCGTCCTGGGCCAGCGGGAAGTATTTTCAACAAACGACGGACATTGATGCCTCGGGAACATCCTCCTGGTTCAGCGGAGCAGGGTTTGTTCCGATAGGAAATATTTCCAGCCGCTTTTACGCAAATTACAATGGGCTGGGGCATAGCATTTCCGGACTTACGATTAACCGTTCAGGTTCTGAATTGGGTTTATTCGGATATTGCCAGGGAGGAACGATCGAAAATCTTACGTTGATCTCTCCGAACATTACCTACACCATAACCGGAACCAACGGTGCCGGCGTTTTGTCCGGAGGAGCATACCTCGCAACCTTCGATCACATCAATATCCAGGGAGGAACGCTTACGACCACCGGAGCCTACACTTATGCAGGGCCTCTGCTTGGACGGGGCGCGTCCGTGACCATCAGCAACTGTCAGGCAAGCACAACCGTAGATCACTCTTACGGATCAAATGTAAACAGCGGGCTGGGTGGACTGATCGGATACATTGACGGAACATTTGCCATCTCCGATTCATACGCTACGGGAAGTGTTACAAAAACCGGAGGAAACAGAACCGGCGGTTTTGTTGGAGTCTTGGGTTCAGGCGGAACTGTAGACCGATGCTACGCCACCGGAAACGTAACCGGCGTAAACGAACCAGGAGGTTTTGTTGGCAACGCCTATGGATGTGCCATTTCAAATTGCTACGCAACCGGAAATGTCTATGGTTCGGCCAGCGATGGAAAAGGAACTTTTGCAGGTTTCAGTCAGAGCGGAACCGTATTTACAAATTGCTATGGCACCGGAACTCTTTCCGGATATTCCGGTGGATGGACTGGAGGCTTTAGCGGATACACCCAGGGTGCTACGTTCAATAATTGCTTTTGGGACAAGGAAACCTCCGGATACACCAATGCCTTTGGTTACAGCTCCTCGAACACCGGAACACCGGTCGGAGAGACAACTGCCAACATGAAAACAAACTCCAATTTTACTGATGCTACCTGGGATTTCTATGGAGAGTCTGTAAACGGAACCGATGAAATCTGGGATCGTAAAGACAGTGAAAATTCGGGCTATCCTTACTTGAAAGGTGCGGATGTATGGATCGGTGTAACCAGCACAGACTGGAACACAACCAGCAATTGGAAATCCGGCGAAATACCATTGAGTACGGCCTCTGTGTCAATTCCTGCAGGTTGCACCTATTATCCTGTACTAACACAAAACGAAGCAGTAAAAGAGCTCTCACTGGATGGGACTATTACAACGGCTGGAAACACAATGACGGTTGGCGTTTCCGCTTCAACAAGCGGGGCATTCAACTATGTCTCCGGATATGTCAATGGAACTCTCAGGTTGTGGGTTCCGGCATCGACAACAGGTGCACTGACGTTTCCGATGGGCAACGGCACCTATCTTTCAATTGCAACTGTAACATTTACCGGAGCGCCAACAACGGGGGGTACACTCACCGGAACCTTGAGTACTGCTTCAAACGGGAACTCGATAAATCTCGACGATAGTGGAACCACCCTTACACAAATAGCCGATGGCTATTTACAGATTGAGGCCGGAGACGGACTTTCGGGAGGAACATATGACATGAGCCTTACCACCAACTATATTTATGGTGTCAGCGATGTTACAGCCCTGCGGATCGTTAAGCGTGCAGATGCTGTCAGCCCATGGACGGTAAATGGAACACATTCTACCGGAACCGGACCGACAAACAATCCGACAGCACACCGCACCGGAATGTCAGGATTCAGCCAGTTCGCCATGGCCTCACCACCGGTAAACACGCTTCCGGTAGAATTGAGCGATTTTTATGCGCTCTGCGAAACGGAATCCATCACAGTGGGGTGGACAACCGCCTCAGAAAGAAACAGCGCTTATTTCCTCGTTGAAAGCCTTAAAAACGAAGCATGGGTGCCTGTTGCTAAAGTCGACGGTGCCGGAAACAGCAATCAGTTGTTGGAATACCGGATTTCAGATGAAAAAACCACCCTGGATAATTATTATCGCCTGGTACAGGTTGATCTGGATGGAGCGGAAACAGTATATGGCCCAATCTCCATTCAATGTGAAAGTACTTTCGGCGGGCGGGTTTACCCCAATCCGGCCAAAGATATTATCACGTTCAGTGGCCTCAATTATGAAGATGGTATCCCTGCGGTCCATTCAATGCGTGGAACCAACGTAAATGCGTCCATACAAATCATCGAGGCTTCGGGAACAGAGTTGACCGTAAATATCAGCCAACTTGCGCCGGGAATGTATTATTTACCCGTGGGCGGAAGTATTGTGAAGTTTGTTAAGGAATAAGCGTTATTCCCAGTTATCCAGGAAATCATCCAGGTCCCTGCGGTCTTTTTTGGTTGGTTTTCCTGTACCGTGAGCCCGGTAAGAGCTTTGGGCAAGTTGGTAGATTCTGTATTTCTCTCGCTCCTCATCGGGAGTAATATCGACGAGGTACTGATCTACCAACTTGGCCCCGACTCTTCGATCAAGTAATTCAAGAATCTTAAAGGAAAAAACGGACGAATGTTTCACGAGATTCACCACATCACCGACACGCACTTCCTTTGCCGGCTTTGCGGATTCACCATTCAGACGAATCCGTCCTTTGGTAATGTTTTCTGCGGCCTGCGAGCGGGTTTTGGCCAATCGAACAGACCAAACAAACTTATCCAGCCTGCAACTCATTTTTAAGCTTTTTGGGCAATGAATCGTACACGAGCTGGTATGAGTGATCGATGAGCTCATGAACAAGATCCAGAGGCACGTCTGATTCGACAGAAACAGTATTCCAGTGTACCTTGCTCATGTGCCAGCCCGGCTTGATCCCCTGATACGTTTCCCGCAGTTCTATGCAACGCGCCGGATCACATTTCAGGTTCATGGAAGTAAAATCGTCAATATCTGCCAGAGCAAACATCTTGCCCCCTACTTTGAAAACCAACGTTTGGTTGTCAAAAGGAAAGCTTTCCGTTACCCATTTTTTTGAGAGGCAGTAATTGCGAAACTCTTCAATATTCATTTGGCTTGCTCCGGAATGACCTCGTATTTGCCAAGCTTGTACAGCAGTTTCGTGTGGGCAGCCAAAGCCCCTGCAAAGGTCTTGTACGAATAATACGGCAGGTTGTACTCAAAAGCGGTATCGCGAACAATCTTTGAGATCTTGCGGTAATGCACGTGACAAATATTCGGGAAAAGGTGGTGTTCAATCTGGTAATTCAGACCACCTACATACCATGAAAAGATCCTTGCTCTCGGCGCGAAATTCGCAGTGTTCAACAACTGGCTAACCGCCCAGTCCTCCTCAATGTTTCCTGTAGGTCCGGGTTTTGGAAAATCGGAAGAAGGAACCACGTGTGCCGGCTGAAAAATCAAGGCAAGCGTGAGGCCTCCTACAAAGTGCATAAGCAAAAAGAAAAGGATCGTCAACCACCATGGTAGCGGGCTGAAGATCAAAGGCAAACCGACTGTGATCCCAAAGTATGCGACCTTCGAAAAAATGAGTGATTGCAATGCTTTTTTACCTGTCAGTCCCTGTGTCTGAAGCAAACCATTCTTGCGGTAACGTGCATACTGCTTATAGTCCTTCGAAGCCACCCACATGATGGTCATAAACCCATACAGAAACCAGGCGTACAGGAATTGAAAGCGATGACCCCAACGCTTCTGCTGTTCAGGGGAAAAACGCATCAACACGCCCGAATCAATGTCTTCGTCCATTCCGGAAACATTGGTATACGTATGGTGCAGCACATTGTGCTGAATTCGCCAGTTGATGTCACTTCCACCAATCAAAAGCATCACGCGGCCCAACCATTTGTTCACTCCCGGACGCTTCGAATAAGCACTGTGATTGGCATCGTGCATAACGGAAAGCCCAATGCCGGCTGAACCGAATCCCATCAAAATCCACATGAGCATCGTGGTCCAAACCGATTCAAAAAAAGTGAGAATGAGCACAAAAGGAGTCAGGTAAAGAACGATCATGAAGATCGTCTTCAGCACCATATTGGCATTGGCATAGCGAGACAGCTCATTGTCCTTGAAATATTCGTTGACCCGCTTACGAAGTACTTTGTAAAAATCCTGTTCTTTTGGGGAGGAGAAACGTATTTGTTGCATGAGTTTAAGAAATAAATTCATACAAAGATACGGCTTCTCTTTCCTTTCCGGTCCATCCGATAACGTTATTTAACGAAGCCTTAAAATCACAACGTCCGATTTGAGTATTTTTACAGCGAATATTTAACCCTCCCGGCATGAAACCGTATTGCATGGACTTCTTTTCCCGAAAACGTTTTCCGACACGTCCCGTGGCGATTGGAAATGTGATAGTAGGAGGGGAAGAACCCATACGCATTCAATCCATGACAACGACGGATACCATGGACACAAAAGGTTCCGTGGAACAATCGATTCGAATGATTGATGCTGGTTGTGAGATTGTTCGGTTGACGGCTCCAAGCAAAAAAGATGCGGAAAACCTGAAGGTCATCAAGGAAGAACTGATTGCACGCGGTTATACGGCCCCCCTGGTGGCCGACATCCATTTTACGCCAAATGCCGCTGAAATTGCTGCAGACTACGTGGAAAAGGTGAGGGTCAACCCAGGAAATTACGCGGATAAAAAACGCTTCGAGGAACTGGAATATACCGATGAATCCTATCAGCAGGAAATCGAACGTATCGAAGAAAAACTGACTCCATTAATTCTGAAATGCAAGGCGAATAATGTGGCCATGCGAATCGGAACGAACCACGGATCCTTATCCGACAGGATACTGAGTCGGTATGGAGACACTCCGGAAGGAATGGTGGAATCTGCGATGGAGTTTGTGCGCATCTGCGTAAAACACGATTATCACGATATCGTGCTCTCTATGAAGGCCAGCAACACCCTTGTGATGGTGGAGGCTTACCGCTTACTCGTTGCCGTAATGCGGGAAAATGGCATGAATTACCCGCTTCATCTGGGGGTTACCGAAGCTGGTGACGGGGAAGATGGTCGGATTAAATCGGCGGTTGGAATCGGCGCTCTGTTGGAAGATGGGTTAGGGGACACCATTCGTGTTTCGCTGACTGAAGATCCGGAGTTCGAGATTCCCGTTGCGCGAAAGCTTTTGGAAAAGTACGCTCCCGAACACCGCCATGACTTTCCGATTCCCAATCATGACAATGAGCTATCGTACGATCCTTTTTCCTACACGAGACATGCAACCGTTGCCGTTGAAAACATTGGGGATCATCACGTTCCCGCTGTTATTGCAGACCTCAGTGAAGTGGAGGAATTAAAGCCTTCTCATCTTTTTGGATACGGTTATGCCTATTCGGTTCCTCTGGACAAATGGAACATTTCGGATGCAGCAGCCGATTACCTCTATATCGGGAAACAACAACTCCCATTCGAGCGACCAGGCTCTTTGGGAATCATTTGTGATATCGAAACCTGGGAAAAATACTATCGTGAATCGAATGGCTTTTACCCACTCACAAATAAAGAAACCTTGTCCAAACTGGATGCGAACCAAATGTGTTTTGTGATCCACAGGGCAGAGGAGGAGGACGTCCGATACCTGCAAAATCGCCCGAACGCCATCATCGTTCTAAGCACTGACCACACCAATAAAACGCAATTATTTCGTAAATCACGATTGATTTTTGCGAAAAACAATATTAAACAACCCGTCATTCTTGGCTGTAAGCCAGAAACCAACGACCCTGAACGCTATCAACTTTGGGCCTCGGCTGACCTGGGAGCATCACTTATAGACGGTTTCGGAGATGGCCTTTGGTTAACCGGAGCGGTTCCCTCTCAGCTTCGCAGTTCCACTTCTTTCGGTATTCTCCAGGCAACACGTAAACGCATTTCCAAAACGGAATACATTTCCTGTCCCTCCTGTGGACGGACACTTTTCGATCTCCAGGAAACGACTGCAAAGATCCGCTCAAAAACATCGCACCTCAAAGGGATCAAAATCGGTATCATGGGATGCATTGTGAACGGACCGGGAGAAATGGCCGATGCAGATTACGGATATGTTGGAACCGGACCAGGAAAAATTCATCTGTATAAAGAAAAGACGGTCGTTCGAAAAAATGTTCCGGAAGAGGAAGCTGTCGATGCACTCATTGATTTGATCCGGGAACATGGAGACTGGGTTAATCCGAACCCTGAAAACGCCTAAAAAGGCCAAAAACTGCAAAACACACTGATTTTCTGTTTATTACACCCACAAAAAAGGCGTGCTCTATATTGCACGATCTTGAAAAATCCAACACAAGATATAATCCGGGAGACGAACGTAGCTCAGAAGCGCTAAAAACACAAAAAATGGTCGGAAATTAAATTATCGACCTAAAAAAATGAGCAAAACAGAAACATCACTGGGCGAAACACCACTGATTCTTGATGCCTGACCAATTGTGCGTGGTTGAATCGAAGAAAGTTTCTCCCGGGCCTCAGTACTAATGCTTCCCAATAAAGAATAATCCAAATCTTCCGGAATCCGAACTTCCTCGAGTCGATTCATCTTTTGAGCAACTTCTTCCTCACGACTGATGTAGCCCTCGTACTTCAACTGGATCTCCGTTTGAGAAACGATGTCCTCGTGCTCCGAAAGCAATTCCTTTGCAAGAGATCGGGAATCCTCACTAATCTCAAGAATATCCTCCATCACAATATTCGGGCGCGTGATCAATGAACTTAATTTCACTTGTTGATCAATTGGTGCACTTCCAACACGCTCCAACAAGACATTTGCCTTTGCCGGACTTATTCCTTCTTTTCTAAGTGATTTCTTCAAACGATCGGTGCCAGCAACTTTTCGCTCCACACGTCGCAATGCTTCATCATCGACCATACCCAATTGATGAGCAATAGGGGTGAGGCGAATATCTGCGTTATCCTGACGAAGCAAAATCCGGTACTCGGCACGACTTGTAAACATCCGGTAAGGTTCCTTCGTTCCCTTTGTAATAAGGTCGTCAATCAACACACCGATGTAAGCATCACTTCTTGAAAGAATAAAATCACCCTGACCGTGCACTTTTCGGTGCGCATTGATTCCGGCCATCAATCCCTGGCAAGCTGCTTCCTCATATCCAGTTGTGCCGTTTATTTGTCCGGCAAAAAACAAGTTCTCGACGCGTTTGGTCTCCAACGTATGTTTTAATTGAGTAGGGGGGAAGTAGTCATATTCGATAGCATACCCCGGACGAAACATTTTCACTTGTTCAAATCCAGGAACCGAAGTGAGTGCTTTGTATTGAACTTCTTCAGGAAGCGATGTGCTGAATCCATTCACATAAATCTCCACCGTCTGCCAACCTTCCGGTTCCACAAAAATCTGATGGCGATCCCGGTCTGCAAAACGATTGATCTTGTCCTCGATACTTGGACAGTATCGTGGACCGGTACTTTTGATAGCACCATTAAACATTGGAGAGCGGTCAAACCCTTCGCGAAGCAATTCGTGTGTTTCCGGATTTGTGTAAGTAATATAACACGACCGCTGTTTCGAAAGTGGCTTTGTGTCTGTGTAACTGAACTTGGACGGGTTTTCATCACCGGGCTGTTCTTCCATTTTGGAATAATCCAACGAACGACCATCCACCCTTGGGGGCGTTCCGGTTTTCATTCGTCCGGATTCAAACCCGAGAGCAACAAGGTCCTCAGTGATTCCTGTTGCGGCACGTTCACCGGCACGACCTCCGCCAAACTGTTTTTCTCCCAAATGGATCAGTCCATTCAAGAAGGTGCCATTTGTCAACACAACCGACTCCGCATAGATATCGACACCAATCGACGTACGCACACCTTTCACTTTGTCATTTTCCACAATGAGACCGGTGCACATGTCCTGCCAAAAATCAACGTTCGGATTGCGCTCTAGCAACAAGCGCCATTCTTCCGCAAACCTCATCCGGTCATTTTGGGTTCGGGGAGACCACATCGCGGGGCCTTTGGATCGATTCAACATTCGAAACTGAATCGCACTCAAATCACTCACAATACCAGAGCCACCACCCAACGCATCAATCTCTCGCACAATTTGACCTTTGGCAACACCACCCATAGCGGGGTTACAACTCATCTGAGCAATCGTGTTCATGTTCATTGTCACCAACAACACAGAACTCCCCATTCGGCCAGCCGCATTTGCCGCTTCACACCCCGCATGGCCACCACCCACAACAACAACATCGTATTTTTTGATCATCACAAATGTTTCACGTGGAACAAAATTACAACACTTCTAGTGAACCTATGTTTCACGTGGAACAATTCTCGAAAGAGCCACATCCTCCTGTCGTCTCATTTCCATCTCGTCCTCCTCAGACTTATCCTTAAATCCAATCAAATGTAATACACCATGAACAACGACACGAAACAACTCCCTCTCAAAGGTTGAGCTATAAGGCCCCGCATTCTCTCTTACGCGATCCACAGAAATAAAAAGATCACCGCTAACACACCCTTCTTCACAATAATCAAAAGTGATGATATCAGTATAATAATCGTGATCCAGGTGAGTGCGATTCATCTCCAATAAGTAGTCGTCTGAACAAAAAACTAAAGACAACTCACCAAGCTGTTTCTCATGCAAGGCACAAACATCGGACAACCATGAAACAAAAAATTCCGGAGACAACTCCAGAATTTCAATATCCTCAAAATGAATTTCTACCACTATTTCTTTGTGAAATATATATCCACACTAGACCCTCCATCACTAAACTCAACCAATTCGGAAAGCGACTTCATAAGATAAATTCCACGACCGTTTTCCTTTTCAATATTCTCCGGCGCAGTAGGGTCGGGGAGGTTGTTAAAATCAAACCCCTGTCCGTAGTCCTTTACGCGAAAGCAAA
>JBNKYR010000075.1:0-14975 GCA_050300995.1 Crocinitomicaceae bacterium
TAGCAACCCGGAGACACAGAAATACTTGAATGTCGTCCATCAGTTTGCCCGGGAGGGGTACAGGGTTATTGCAGCAGCAAGATGCGAATGGGATCAAACCAACTTGCCTGATGACCAGCGCGGATTTCAATTTACTTTTGACGGTTTGGTAGGATTCGAAGACCCGATTCGGACTGAAGTTCCTCAAGCGATAAAGGAATGCCGTGAAGCAGGTATAAAAGTGATCATGATCACAGGTGACCACCCCGCTACAGCAAAGAGCATTGCCTCCCAAATTGGATTGCAGCATCATGACAATGTACTGACGGGAAATGATCTTCAGAACATGACAACTGATGAACTGAAAGAAAAGATCAAAGAAACCCAGGTGTTCGCACGAATTATTCCCGAACAAAAATTGCAGATCATTCAGGCCCTGAAGGCCAATGGAGAGATCGTAGCCATGACCGGTGACGGGGTCAATGACGCACCCGCATTAAAAGCAGCTGATATCGGTGTAGCAATGGGACTGAAAGGAACCGATGTGGCAAGGGAAGCTTCCTCGCTGGTGTTACTGGACGATAATTTTGCTTCCATCGTTCATGCTATTCGTTCCGGAAGGAGGATATTCGACAATCTTCAGAAGGCAATGTCCTACATCATTGCCGTCCACATTCCCATTATCGGTCTGGTATTACTCCCTGCATTTTCATCATCGCTTCCCATTTTATTGATGCCGCTGCATATTGTTTTCATGGAACTGATCATTGATCCTGCCTGCTCCATTGCATTTGAATCGGAACAGGAAGAAAAGGAGATCATGAATCGCTTACCACGAAACTCCAATGAACGATTTTTCGGATGGAATAAACTATTATTCAGTGCGTTTAAAGGACTGCTATTATTCGCCGTGGTGACCGCTGTATATTTCATGTCGATCAGGGAAGGGCACACAGATGGTGAAGTAAGAGCGATAGCCTTTTCGACACTCATTATCGGGAATGTAATTCTGATCCTTCATTCGCTTTCATCCACACGTAGTTTTATTGCTGTTCTCAAGGAAAAAAACCTCGCTGTTTTTATCATTATGGCCACTGCAATAACTGTACTGATCCTGGTAATTTCTGTTCCGTTCCTGCAAAATATCTTCAGTTTTCAGTTTCCCGGATACAGGCACTTCCTTTCTTCTTTGGGGGGCTCGTTAACAATGTTGTTTATTTTAGAGATCATTAAAAAACGGAGAATCGCACAATCAAACCATTGAAGCAAAATAAATGGCAAAGAAATTAGACAAAATTGTCATCGTAGACATTGAAGCCACCTGTTGGGAAAATAAGACTCCCGAAGGAATGGAATCGGATATCATCGAAATTGGAATCTGTCTGCTGGACGTTCATTCAGGTGAGATTTCTGACAACCGGGGTATTATCGTAACTCCGGAACGTTCATCAGTGAGTCCTTTTTGTACCGAGCTGACGACCATCACACCGGAAATGGTTGAACAGGAAGGCATCTCATTTAAAGAAGCTCTCAAAATACTGAAAACGGATTACCTGACGCAGAGCAGGGCCTGGGCCAGTTTTGGCGCATATGATCTGAAACAATTTCAGCGACAATGTACGGCTTTAGGCATCGGATATCCGTTCGGCCCCTCTCATATCAATGTAAAAACGTTGTTTGCACTGAAAAACAAACTCGGACACGAGCAGGGAATGGCCGGCGCACTTCACATGCTGGGAATTGAGCTGGAGGGAACGCACCACAGAGGAAAGGATGACGCGCTCAATATTGCGAAAATTCTCTGGAAAATCCTCGACTGAACACCTACTTCCACAGCTTATCCCGGTGATAACTCTCCCTGTAATCCCAGGCACAACTGCACGTGAACTTCACAGGACGATCCGGAAAAAGTTCTTTGTACAAACGAACACGTTCCTCCAATGAAACATTCAGGGGATCTTTCCTATTGTTCAGCCAGAGACCGATCACCAGTATAGGTTCATGTTTGGGCGGTCGCCAGCCATCGTACTCACAGAAGCGGATGTGATAGATAAAATGCATTCCTGCAATCTTCTCTGCCATCCATTCATGTTCTTTCAGTTCCGACCAGTTTCCATCCTCGAAAATCCTGGCCGTTGTAGCGTATTCCTTTCCGGCCAGAATGAATACGATCACACAGGGAATGATTCCGGCCAGAAAGCTATAACGTACCTTCCGGGAAACCGGTTTCCATAGGTGTGTCCATAACAACTGGACCCAAAGAAATTGCGGCATTGCACCGATCAATCCCAATCCAAGCCAGATGATCAAAAGCCAGGTAGCCACATTCATCCATTCCAGAAAAATCAGGCAGTAAAGCAGCACACACCAGGTGATCCCATTCACAAAACTTGCAGGAATCAACCAACGGGAATCTGCTGAAAGCAACGGATATATGCACAGGCTCAGGAAACAAATCCCTAATAGAATGCCCGCCCAAAGTGTCGGAATGCAAAATACCTGGAGCCACGAATTCCCAAAGACCATCAGTATTACACTGACGCAATTGAAAACAACCAGTGAACGGCGGGATAATTTAAACACGACGTAATAACGCCAGTTACCCGAAAATAGTGTGAATCAGCTTCCTGCGAAATAAAAAATGCCGGTCGTGTTGAACCATTTCCTGATGTTCCTGTACCGGTCAAAAAACACAACAACATGAAAAAGACAACCATTCTTCTCGCCGCGTACCTGACGACCACTACCCTCTCCTTCGCACAGTTGAATCCACCACCGCCCGAACAACGCAAAGTTCAGGTAGCCATCCTGTTTGATACCTCCAATAGCATGGACGGTTTGATCGATCAAGCCAAATCACGGATCTGGAACATTGTTAACGAAGTGAGTCAACTCCATTACAACGGAGAAGAAACAGCGCTGGAAATTGCCCTTTATCAATACGGGAACGACGGCCTGAGTTCTGCAAAAAATTACATTGAACGCGTCCTGGACCTCACCAGTGATCTCGACCTGATCTCACAAAAACTCTTTGCCCTGACCACCAATGGAGGCAGCGAGTATTGCGGTGCCGTGATGGACGAATCCCTTGACGGATTGAACTGGTCGACACATCCCAACGACCTGCGCATGATCTATATCGCCGGAAACGAACCTTTCAATCAGGGACCGATCGATTACAAGATCGTTTGCAAAAAAGCCGCTGAAAAAGATGTCTTCATCAACACCATTTACTGTGGTGACTACCAGCAGGGAATCCGCGAATTCTGGATGGACGGTGCCTCTTGCACGCAAGGAAATTACTTCAATATTGATTCGGATAAAAAGATAGCACACATCGCCACACCTTATGACGACGAGATCAACCACTACAACGATTCACTGAACATGACTTACTATGGATACGGTGATCTTGGTGGTGCGAAGTTCGCTTCCCAGCAGGAAGAAGACAGAAACGCAGAAACACAATCGCCTTCAGCAGCCACTGAACGCGCTATCGTTAAATCGAAGAAACGCGCTTACAAGAACTCTTCCTGGGACCTCATCGACGGTGTAGATGAAGGAGAAGTGAACCTGCTGGATCTGGAAGACAAAGATCTTCCAAAAGAATTCCAGGGAAAAACAGACGAGGAAAAGACAGCCCTTCTCGAAGAAACGCGTGCAGATCGTGAACGCTACCAATCAAAGATCGGTGAACTGGCCCAGCAACGGGAAGCCTACATCGCTCAAAAAATGAAAGAACGCGCGGAAGCCGGTGAAGAGGTGGACGACTTTGGTACTTCTGTCAACAAAAGTATCATGGAAAAAGCCGAACTCGTTGGCTTCACTAAATGAGCTCAGCATGAGGAGTAAGTTGAGTTTTCATGTTTTAGCCCTGGCTTTATAGTCAGGGCTTTTTTTTAACTTCGGATTATGACTCAGACCTTTACTTCCGTCATTAATCACCTGGACAAACTCAACATGCACTATATCACGGTCACCGAGGAGATCCTGCAGTCATTTGCTGACGAAGAGACAAAATCGGTGTTCAACCAACGCTTCAATGTCACAGTAAACGGTGCTGTGAGCTGGAAAGGCGGAAGTGTTTCCCTGGGAGATCGCACGGCTTACATTACACTATCGGCTGCCCGTATGAAGAAACTCGGAGTCAAAGACGGAGATAAAGTTGAGGTATGCCTGGAAAAAGACAACTCCGAATTCGGTTTTGATATACCGGTAGAATTTACCGAAGTACTGAATCAGGATGACGAAGCCCGAATGCTGTTTAACGAACTACGCAAGAGCTTTCAGCGCTACATCATTTATTTGGTGATTCAGTACAAAACGTCCGATAAGCGTATCGAAAAGAGCCTTTTTTACCTGGAGAACCTGAAACGTTCGCCGCGTGGGGAAACAACAATGCGTCATATTTTGGGAAAAGATTTGCCATAGACACACCGTTCCCGGCAATCACCGACCCTGAGAAATTCATTATCTTTGTGCCATCATTTTAAAAATGTATCTCCATGGCGGTGTATTTAGACAATGCGGCAACCACTCCAATTGCTCCGGAAGTTATTGAGGCGATGCTTCCCGTACTTCGGGACGGCTTCGGAAACCCTTCCTCAACCCATTCCTTCGGGCGCCAGTCGAAAGCGTTGATCGAAACATCCCGCCGGTCTATTGCTGCGCACCTGAATTGCCAGCCTTCAGAGATCATTTTTACCTCGGGTGGAACAGAAGCTGACAACATGGCTTTGCGTTCCTCTGTGGAAATGCACGGTGTAAAGCACATCATCACATCGGTGCTTGAGCATCATGCGGTGGGACACACGGCTGCACATCTTGAAGAACTCGGTCTCGTAAAGGTATCATACGTGGATGTTGATGAGCAGGGACACGTGATTCTTCAGCATTTGAAGGAACTGCTGAGTAATGCTTCGGAAAAAACGCTTGTGTCGCTGATGCATGCGAACAATGAGATCGGAACCCTGCTTCCGCTGAAGGAAGTGAGTTCTCTTTGCCGTCAGTACAATGCACTTTTCCATTCGGACACTGTTCAGACAATGGGGCATTATGCTTTTGATCTTGAAGCTCTCGATATCGACTTTATTACCTGCGCCGCACATAAGTTGCACGGTCCGAAAGGTATCGGTTTCCTCTATGTCAACCGCAAGACCAAAACAAGTGCGTTGATCCAGGGAGGTGCACAGGAACGAGGACTTCGTGGTGGTACCGAAAACGTTTACGGAATTGTTGGTCTCGCCAAAGCAATTGATCTGGCTTACGACGGATTGGAAGAACATCAGGCACATGTACAGGGACTCAAATCCTACATGATCGAAACGCTGATGAACCAATTTGAAGACATTTCATTCCACGGTGATATTCGTCCTGAAGGAAGTCTGTACACTGTATTGAATGTTTGCTTTCCCCACACGGAAAAAGCAGGCATGCTACTTTTTACACTTGACCTGAAAGGAGTTGCGGTTTCCGGAGGAAGTGCCTGTTCATCAGGATCTACAAAAGGGTCGCATGTCCTTGAAGGAATCCACGCGGACATGACTCGTCCAAATGTGCGTTTCTCCTTCTCCCGTTATACAACGCGTGAAGAAATCGATTACGCCCTTGAGCAGGTAAAGATCGTATTCGAACGAACGCTGGTGTAACAGCTCCGGTTCTCTACGATGGACAAACACACCCCGCATATTCTGATTCTCAGTTCCTGGTATCCGAATCAAAAACATCCTTTCCTGGGAAATTTTGTGGAACGCCAGGCGAGACTGCTAAAGTCCTGTTATAACGTGACCGTGCTCGTCACCGAAAGCCGGGACGCTGACGAAACAGAAATCCGGGATACCGCAAATAACGGTCTTCGTGAAGTCAGAATCCTGCATCCAAGGGGAAGTAAATTACTGGAACGCCGTAAACAGTTGGAGCAAGCCCTGAACATGGGACTGGAACGAATCGAGCAGGTGGATCTGATTATCGGACATGTGATCCTTCCGAAAGGACTCCAGTTCGTACAGGCGAAAAAGCACTTCAACTGCCCGCTGATCCTCGTAGAACACGGATCGTACTTCCGACCTGCAATGCGGGAAAAACGTACATGGATCGAAAAGCTGATATTGCGCAAGACACGTAAACATCTGGATGAGGTCGTTGCAGTTTCCGAATTCCTGAAAAAGGACATGGAACAGGATTTTCCCAAACATCAGATCAAGGTGATTGGTAACCACATTGATGCCAGCCTTTTTCACTTCGCACCGAAACCCAAACATGAACGGGTTGAATTCCTGCACGTCTCCACAATGGATGAGCGCACTAAAAATCCGGAAGGAATCATCTGTGCATGCCGGGCACTCAAGGATGAAGTGGAAAACTTTCGCTTCACCATTATTTGTGATGAAGATACCGAACGTTGGCAGCACCTTGCCTCCAACCTGGAACTCAACGAATACCTGCGATTTGTAGGACCTCTGAAGTGGGAAGAAGTCGCCTCGTATTATTATGATGCTGACGCCTTCGTGCTCTTTTCAGATTATGAGTCCTTTTCCATTGTGCTTGCGGAAGCCTGGGCCACCGGAACGCCTACCATTACCACACCTGTTGGAATTGCAGCAAACATGCCTTCAACTGCCGGAATTGCAGTAGAACCGGGAAACACCCGCCAATTGATCGCCAGCATGCGCGATTTTGCACAAGCTGAACACCGGGAATCCGACAACCGGAAAATTGCAGAATACGGTGCCCAATTCAGCGGTGAAGTGATCCTCGGGAAATGGAAAACCCTGATTTCAAAGTATGTTGAAAAAAGCTGAGGTACTCTACGTGGCCATTGCCACCGTTAATTCACGCATCAAGGAGTTACAGGCCAACCTCGACGATTTGAGGGAAGGACTGGCTTCCGATACCAAAAGCACAGCTGGCGACAAACATGAAACCGGACGGGCAATGGCGCACCTTGAACAGGAAAAACTGGCCGGACAGATCGCGTTGCAACAGGAACAACTGAATGCTCTGAAACAAATTGACCCCGACAGAGAATTGTCAGGCGTTGCCTTCGGAAGCCTAGTACAAACGAGCGGAGGAACTTTTTTTCTATCCGCGGGATTGGGAAAGATCACCGTAAAGGGAAGTCCCGTATTTTGTATTACGGCCGGCTCTCCTCTGGGACAACAATTACTTGGAAAAAAGAAAGGTGATAGCGTCCGAACGAATCAAACCTTTGAAATTCTGGACGTTCGATAAATCACTTGAGATCGGACAACAGGTCCACTCCCACAAAGCGCTCTGCGGTGAATCCTTCCGCGTAACGTGCACCAATCGGTCGACCGAAATCAATCATTCGCGCACGAACAAAATCGAAAAAGTGCTCTCCTGAGATCGGCGTTTCCGGCTCCTCCGAATTCGGATCGTAAAACTGCGTTTTGTACGCTTTAATACTCTCGATCTTTCGATCAATGAAATCGCTGATGTCTACTACAAAATCCGGATCAATGTAACGATCCTGAATGTAGTGGTAAACGGCTTCGGGCCGATATGCCTCCTGTGGACTTCCCTCCCACTCCGTCTCCACTTTGCGTAGTCCAGAAAGGTAACAGGCTTCGGAAACCAATTGAGCCGCACGACCATGATCCGGGTGACGGTCTTCCACAGCATTTGCCAGCACGATCTTCGGACGAAAGCGACGAACCTGCTCGATCACCAGTCGCTTGTTCGCTTCATTGATCTCAAAGAAACCATCGCGCATCTTCAGATTGACACGTGTGTGAATTCCCAAAATCTTCGAAGCTGCTTCTGCCTCCGCATAACGCGTTTCAATGGTGCCGCGGGAGCCCATTTCTCCTTGAGTAAGATCGACAACTCCAACCCGCATACCAGCCGCAATGTGCTTCATGATCGTTCCGGAGCATGCCAGTTCCACATCATCCGGATGTGCCGCAAAAGCCAATATGTCCAGTGTCTCACTCATTTCTCAACTGTTTTTTGTAGCTCGCCTGCCTTATTCCTGCAACGACCGTCAATACCAGGAACAGAAATGCCGTAACAAGAATCGAAAATGGAAACTTCCCAAGTCCATCCCCCTGAGCATACGAGTGCAATCCAACCAGGTAAAAATTCACCCCGAAGAAGGTAAACAAAATCGTAGAATACCCCCAGAAACCTGCTACGTTGAAGGCAAATTTCCCTTTGAGTCCCGGAATGAAGCGGAAATGCAAAATCACCGCATACGTCAGAATGCCCACCAGTGCCCAGGTCTCTTTCGGATCCCAGCCCCAGTAACGACCCCAGGATTCATTCGCCCAGATTCCGCCAAGGAAGGTTCCGATGGTCAGCATGGTTACGCCAATCATCATAGCCATTTCCGAGACATAAGTGATCTGGGAAATATTGATCGTGAGTCGCTCTCCGTTGCTCTTGTTCCGCAGAATGTAGAGGATGATGTTCAGCAAGGACAGGATACATGAAATTCCGAGCGGCGCATAACTTCCAGTAATAATCGCCACGTGGATCATCAGCCAGTAAGATTTCAATACCGGTTGAAGCGGGGTAATTTCAGGATCGAGCAGGTTCATTTCCGATACAAAGAGCATCAGTGTCGCCAGGATCAAAGTACCCGCCAGGATCGCTCCGTGTTTCTTTGAGAAGATCAACCCGAGCAATACAACCACCCATGAGATGAAGACGACGGCTTCGTAAGCATCACTCCATGGAGCATGTCCGGAAATCATCCAGCGCATGTAGATCCCGTATCCATGGTAGAGGAAAAGTACCATCGAAAGCCAGAACATCACACGGGAAATCTGTTTGAAGAACTTCTCCAGTTTCTCCCTGCGTTCCAACAGAATTCGTACAAAGAACATGATCATCAACAGGGCCCCGATTCCGAAATAGGCATGCCAGGTATTCTTGTAGATGTTCATCTTATTGTATCGGATCTCCATGTTCACCATATCTTCATCCGGTACGATGTCTTTTGCAGTTGAACGCTGAAAATCCTTCAGGGCCTTCAAGGCATCACTGGCTTGTCCGTAACGACCATTTTCCGAAGCCTGATCGAGCGCCGTGAAATACTCCAACGCCAGTTTATACCCGGTAGAATCCAGTTTTGGCAATTCCATGTCCAACGGAACGAACCATTTATTTTTCGGAACGCCTTGCGGCAATTGATCATTCAGTTCTTTTGGAATCGGGATCAGTTGCATGTAATCCCAGCGGAAGATCATCCCCATAACCTGATAGCGCTCACCCAATTGCAAAATCCGTTTATCGTATTCGCCACGCATTGATTCCGGCTTCTGGTGTGCCTTGTTGTAATCAGCAGCCAGTTTGAATTCTCCTTTGTCCAGATCCGTCAGGTCGGCATACGAGATCTTGTCTCCTTTCATCCCCAGCTTCTCGCGGAGATCAGACTTGGAAGAAACATAGATGATTGGCTGACGCACCCAGTATCCCTGATACATGTGCATGCTCATGATCGTTTGCACAGCGTTCAGGTCCTCGTAAGAGTTATCTCTCGATATTTTTCTCAGCAATTGATCGCACAGCGAGTGAAAGGGAACGATGCGCCCCTGTAAACTCACCAGCAATGAGGCAAGCTCATCCGAGTGCTCTTCAGACATGGTGCGGTAGATCGGATCTTCCGTTTGACCATGATCGTGACCATCACTGGCAGTGTGTTGCGCAAAAGGCGAGGTTGCTGCAAATGTCATTCCCGCCAGCAACGCTACCGATAACCCGTGCTCCTTCACGGACTTGCCCAACTTGCGGTTCAATTCGCGGAAACGACCGTTGTAAGCAAAGAAAGAAAGGAGCATCCCGATCCCCATCATCAGGTAACCGAGGTAAGAGATTGTGGTTCCCCACCAATCGTGGCTGACACTGAGACGCGTTCCTCCTTCGTCAGGATCGTATCCCGACTGAAAAAAGCGATATCCACGGTAATCCATTACATGGTTCATAAAAATACGCTTGTTCTTCGTGACACCCATTTCTTCATCTATCACAGTGACTTCACTTGCAAAGGAAGATGGTGCATCCGATCCCGGATAACGATCCAGTTGAAAATCATTGCAACGAATGGAGAACGGCACTCTCACTTTCATCGAACCGTATTCCATCTGATAACTCACCCCATTCATTTCAAAAACCATGTGCTCCGGCAAAGCTCCAAATCCTCCGCTGAGATCAACCACTCGGGAATGTTCACCATCGGTTACTTTTACCGTTAAACAATCCTCGCCTACATCCTTGCGTCCCGAAGGCATACGCATCATTTTGGCATGTTTGATCACATCACGGAACATGAACTGCTCACCTTCGATCATATACAAGCGCCCGGATTCAAAGGGAACAACAGTATCTGCAGGAATGTCCACGTAAAGTGAATCTGCCGGGCCTGTTACCTGATCTGCCTGACGCAACGCTGTCATCGCCAAAGAACGCATTGGTGCAGATGTTTTCATCAAAAGTTGCGCTCCCGATTTGGTTACCTGAATGCCCGGTCCGGCTTTCTCATCCTCAAACGACAATGCATACGGGCCGATCATCAGAAAGTCTCCTTCCGAAACATAATTGGACTGTCGACCGTTGGTCACGATCTCCAGCGCTGTCCCGCGAATGCTGTCATTAACCACCAATGAGTCCACCAGTTTTTTACGGAAATTCACGTATTCCACGGTAATTGGCTGTTTGTGCCCCGGAAGATCTGTACTGAGCTTAAAATAATTATCGGTGATCTCCGACATGTACATTTTTTCCGCATATGGTGTTGATTCCACATCTCCTTCCTTCGCTGAAAACCAGAAATACGGATCAGAGGTGTAGATAAAATCCACCGTCTGTCCTTCCCGTATCATCATCATCCCTTCAAAGCCTACAAAACGAGTGATCGCTGCCCCAATGATCATGACAATAAACGCGACGTGAAACATGAGCATCGCAATCTTCTCCCGCTGATACATCCTGTACGAAAAGATATTGGCGATCAGGCTGATACACAGATACGCCAGCAGCACTTCGAACCAAAGCGCATTGTAGATAATGATCTTGGCTGTTTGTACATCGTATGCGGATTCCAGAAAGGTCGCTACAGCGATCGCAACAAGAAAGATCGTCATACCAACGGCCATCATGCGCATTGAGAAGAGGAAGCGGGTGAATTTGTCCATGTTTTTTTCTGATCAGAGGTACAAAGATAAGGAGGATTTACATGCTATGGTCATGGAACTGTCAGAAGCCTTTTCACGGTATAATTTTTGTTAATGAAAGAGCTTTTTTCGGTCATTTTTCATTCCGGAATCAGGAATCAGACCGAGATTCGTATATTAGATTCGTAGAACACCAAACACACTAAAAAAACGGTATGAAGAAGATCTTAAAGAAGTTTCTGAAATGGACAGGTATCCTTCTGTTAGTGCTCATTATCCTGATCATCCTGATCCCGATCCTGTTCAAGGATCAGCTGAAACAACTGGTGATTGATGAGGTAAACAAATCACTGACAGCAGAACTTGCATTGGAAGACTTTGATCTTACTTTCTTCAGCACCTTCCCGAACATGACCGTCGAACTGATCAATGCCAGTCTGACCGGCAAGAATGAATTCGAGGGCGTGAAACTCATGAACATTGAGAACATCCAGGCACATGTTGGCCTGTGGGATGTCATCAGCGGAGACCAAATCGAAATTGATGAAATTCACGTGACCAATCCAACGATCGATGTGAGGGTGTTGCAAAGCGGTCTGGCAAATTACGACATCGTAAAACCGGATTCCCTGAAAACCGAAGAGGAACTTGCCGAACCTTCCAGCTTCAAACTTTCCCTGAAAGAATACAGCATTACCAATGCGCAGATCAATTATGACGACGAAGCTTCTGGTATGAGTGCGAAGATCACCAATCTGAATCATACAGGAAGCGGTGACTTTACCTCAGATATCGTAGACTTCATTACTTCGACAACGATGGATAAACTCACCCTGGACATGGGTGGGATTTCCTACCTGTACGATGTGAAAACCAATGCCGATGTGAACATCCTGATGGAGTTCAAGGAAAACTCGTCCAAATTTACCCTGCAGGAAAACTCGATCAAATTGAACGAGATCACCCTTTCGGTGGACGGATTCTATGAAATGCTGGAAAACCACGACAACATGGACCTGAAGCTGAATGCTTCCCAAGCGACCTTTAAAGAATTCCTGAGCCTCATACCGACGTTCTATCAATCCGGATATGAAGGCATGGTTTCCTCCGGGAAGCTGAGCCTCAATGGGGAGGTTAAAGGAAAAATGGATGACGCTAATCTTCCGGGATGGGATTTCCACCTGAAAGTCAACGACGGATCAGTGAAATATCCTGACCTCCCAGGCAAAATTTACAACATCCAGGTTGACGGTGGCTCGAAATTTCCGGGTGGTGACAACCTCGATCAGATGACGGTTGACGTTCCAAAATTCCACGCCAATTTCTCGAAAAACACCCTCGATGCAAACCTGAGCATGCGCCGACTGATGAGCGATCCGTTCATTAAGTCGAAGATCCTTGCAAATGTTGATCTGGGAACACTCAAAGACTTTGTTCCGATGGAAGAAGGTGAATCCTATCAGGGAAAACTGGATGCCGATGTGGATATCGAAGGAAAAATGAGCGACCTGGAAAAAGGCGACTTCGAAAAATTCAAAGCGGCCGGGGAACTCATTCTTTCCGATTTCATTTACAAATCCAAAGGTCTTCCGGACGAAGTGGATATCAAACGTGTGAAATTCACATTCTCTCCGCAAAACCTGACACTCAACGATCTCAAAGCCAAAATGGGCAAATCCGACTTCGAAATGAAGGGGAAAGTAGACAACTATTTCGGCTATATGCTGCGCGATGAAGTCCTTAAAGGCGATTTCACGTTCAACAGTAACTATCTGGATTTGGAAGCATTGATCCCTGCCGATGAAGGCGGAGAAAGCACCCCAAGTACAGAGAGTACGGAAGCCGAAAGTTCTGAACCGTTGCTGGTTCCGGGGAACGTTGATTTTGCTCTGGCTACCAACATTGGCAGAACGCGCTACAACGGTGTTGACGTGAAGAATGTACATGGAAATGTTCGCCTGAAAGACGAAGTGGCCACTCTGGAAAATCTCACGATGAGTACACTTGGTGGTACTGTTGGCCTCAAAGGAAGTTACAATACGCAAAATCATGCGCAGCCAAAAATGGACTTCGGTTACTCGCTTTCCGACGTGGACATTCATCAATTGGCCACGCACTTCCTGACAGTAGAGAAACTGGCACCAATCACCAAACACGCTTATGGCCGCATCTCTTCGAATTTCGATATGACAACGGACCTGACGCCTTCATTTGAGCCGATCCTTTCCAGTCTGACCAGTGTGGGAGACATCAGCTCTAACAGCCTTACCATTAAAGGTGTAAAGGCACTTGAAAAGCTGGAATCAGTAACGAAATTGAAGAACATTTCCGATCAGACACTAAAAAGCTTCAAGACCTATTTTAAGGTGAAAGACGGAAAAGTTTCATTGACGCCGTTCAAAGTGAACCTCGGCAAGATCTCAACCGACATTTCGGGGTATACCACACTGGATCAGCAAATGGACTACGATCTGAAAATGAACATCCCGAAAGAACAACTTCCATCTTCCGTGATTAAAGAAGTAGAAGGCTTGCTGAAGAAAGCCAATGCTGCGGTTCCGTTCATTAAACTGAATGAATTACCGGCCAATATCCCGGTGAAGGTCAAGATGATCGGTAGCACAACCGACCCGAAGATCACTACGGACATGAAAGAAGCAATCATGAATGCTGTAGGTATTGAAGGCAATATCATTGATAACATCAAAGACCAGGTGAAGGATACGGTAACGGCCATTGTTAACCAGCAGATCGATAACGCCAAGGAGGAAATTGAAAGGCAGAAGCAAAAGATCCTTGCCGATGCGCAGAAAGAAGCCGACAAAGTGAAAGCCGAATGTAACAGGCAAGCGGAAAATGTCTGGAAGGAAGCTTACAAACAAGCTGACGACGGTGTCAAAGCTGTCGGCTCGAATCCGCTCAAGAAGAAACTTGCAGAGGAAACGGCCAAAAAGCTGAAGAAGGAAGCAGACAACCAGTATGAAAAAGCCAAAGGTGAATGTCAGAAAAAAGCTGATGGAATCATGAATAAGGCGCGTACTGAAGCGGATAGGCTGGGGAATTAGTCGGTGGGCTGTGCAACTTCGGACTTCAGACATTGGATGTTGGGGGTTGGGGGTTGGATGTTGGCCGGAAACAAGTAGAACGGAAATTTCCATTTTCAAGCTTATAATCTGATGTTCATGAATTCGCTTATTCCACTTTGCATCCTCTTCCCGGTGGTTTGTGCCACGCCTCTATTTGCTCAGTTTGAAAACATCTATGCCGAGGGTGAATCCGCTGTATTCCAGCGAGAGAAAGTTGAATCAATTGCGAAAACCGGTCCGAAAGAGGACGATGAGATAATTATCTTCCACTACGATCCCAAGGGACTTCTGCTCTACAAAGAAGGCGGATTTGAGGAAGCAGAATTGATCAGTTCGGGTTGGGGCGACACACCCCTGCAATACGGTGACACATCGCTTGTGATCTATCGCCGGGTGGACGTCATCTACGAAAACGGGCGAAAAAAATACGAAGTGGAGCAATTCACAGCTTCACCGGAAGAACGGGATACGATCAGGTTTTTCGAGTACAATGAACAGGGACAACTGATTGTCGAAAGAACCTCGGAATATGAATTGCGTCAATTTTACGGAGATCACGGGGAGATTGAACGCATTGAGATCCGTTATGCAGATGCCGACTCTGGCAATGTATACAAAGAACGAAATACATTCAACAAAGCAGGACAACTTATCCTGACCGAGACCGATGACCCGGAATTCCCTTTTCAGATCCATTACCATTACAACCGACAGGGCAACCTGCAAAGTGAAGAACGGAATTTCTCCGGCCAGGAAACCATGTTCAATATTCAGTACA
>JBNKYR010000076.1:0-14926 GCA_050300995.1 Crocinitomicaceae bacterium
GTCTTGTCGGAAAAATAGCGCAAAAGAATCCGTCGCAAAAGAAGCAGGGACAGCCATACATACAATACCGCTCCAAACGCAATTGAGTACTGGTAAGGAGCCGAAAATCCATCGGCAGGATAATCCGTGCTGAGTGCAATTACATGCCCGATCGCGAAAAATGGCAACTCCATAATGGCCACACCACCAAGGTACTTATTGACGTAGTTGCCATTCGTGTGAATGTTCGCCTGATAAAGTTCCCCACCCGTTAACTGGTAGGTGCTGTCCATTTCCGGCAGCCACTCCAACTGAGTCACATCACCGTAAATCAATGAAGACGGGAGGTACATGTAGTACCCGAAGGCATCCCAGGTGGTCACTTTTAACGACCTCTCCGGGTTCAGATCAGAATAACCCAGCCGATAGAAAATCAGCAGCAGACCTGCGATCAGCCAGGCGAGAAACGACCATCTGTTCTTCATTGTTCGGGATCTGATATACTCAGATCTTCGAAAGTAATTCTTTTACTTCAGTTGAAGAAGGATTGTAATTCAATGCGTTTGTAAGATGCTGTTTCGCTTCTTTGAGTTTACCCTGACTGATGTAGATCTGACCAAGCAGGTAGTTCGTATCGTAATCAAAAGGATACAACTTCACTACCTTTTCCGCGTAAGAAGCGGCTTTTTCGTAGTCTTTACGTGCAAAGTAAATGCTCGACATCCGGTAATTCACGAGGCTGTTGCCCGGATCCACCGCAAGAATTTCCTGGTAAATATGAATCACGTCATCCCAATTGCCCATTGCCGATAACGGGTAGGCATATCCCAAACGAGCTTCCACCGAACGAGCTTCGAGGGTGATCGCCTTCTTGTAGTAACTCTGCGATTTCGTGTAATCACCGGCGAGGTAATTCAGCCACCCGAGGCGCAAATTAATGCTGTACGAACTCGCATCGTATACTTTATCCATCGAAGCGATGGCCTTGGTGTACTCCTTGCTGGTTTCGTAAGTGTAGCTTTTACTGAAAGCATCACTAACAGTAGTTTGACTGTTTCCGGCAAATACGATCGCGGAAAAAACGAGGTTTAAAACGATTCTTTTCATAGCTTGATTTTTAATCCGACAAATAAAGAGTTAAAGGTATAATCCCTGAGACTAAGGATATCGTTGATCTGTTCGTATTGATAAGTGAGGTACAGACTGTATTTCCGTGCAAAAGTATAGCTCCCGGTCAGACTGAATTTCTGCACCTCATCAAATGTATTGAGAAAAGTACTTCCACCATTCAGCCCCATTACATAATTGCTTTTCTTCACATAATACCCTGAAAATGACCAATGATTATTGAATCTGAAATTGATATAAGGCGAAAAATTCCAGTGATTGCCGTACTTGCTGTTCAGAAAATTTAAGTCGCCACCAAGCGTGTATTTCCCCTTAAAAGTGTAACTCAGGTCCAATCCTGCCTGGAGCTGCGAGAACACGTCAGGCGACCTGAATTGCGTTGTATCCGATTCAAACTGCGTGGACTGATAGATCGGGATTGAAGGTCCCTGATGATAGGTAATGTCCTTACGTTCACTGTCCACCTGCAGGTAATCCGGATCAATCCATTCCTTGTACAAGGATACATGCGGTGTTAACGTGAGGCCTCCGATTCTTTTCGTGATATTCAACTGGCTGTGCAGCGCATTTTCACGGTAAATCCCGTTAAAGATATAATTGCTCGAATAGGAAGTATCCATGATATACATCCCGGAATCCAGGACAACCGGCGTGTGCGTAATGCTGCTCGTAGAATCCCGAAAATTCAGATTACTTTGGTAGTTCGCGTAGTTCAGGGCCAGGGAGATCCTCCAGCCCTTTTTCAGGTTTACACCGGGTAAAAACAAGTATTGGTGTTGGCGCATATTTCCCCAGATCGCTTCTTGTTGCAGATAGGTGTACGCATGATAGAGATCGAAATAGGGCGAGAACTTGTGTCCGAATGCGATCGATCCGTAGCTGAGATGACCGCCCGCTTCAGTATCATTGGAGAACTTCATTCCACCTTCCACGAAAACACTGGCCAGCGCCTTCGAAGGTTTATAATCCATCCGATCCTGAATAGAATCAGGAAGTGTTTTGTACACACCGTACGCAGACAGTTCATCTTCCAGATCGTAGTGACACCAAAACAGGTATTCCAGAGCAAAGAGTGAACCCGAATCATTTTTCAGAGCCCGCTCAAAATAACCTTTGGCTTCCTTGTACTTTTTCAATTCAAAGAATGCTACACCCGTGCGAACATTGAGGTAGTAAAAATCATATCCCCAATCCTCAATGGCCTTTTTACCATACTCAGAAAGGACAAGCCATTGCTCGTTGTTGTACATGGCATACGAAGTGCTGTCCACCTCACGAAAGGAAGTCTGTGCCCAGCCGAATGTCGAAGACAATACGATCACCACTATCAGAAAATACCTGCTCATCCTAGATCGCTTTTACCACTTTTCCGCCTTTCGGACGAATCACTTTAAATTCTTCAATGCCTTTATCGGTCAACACAAACTCATACACTGTTTCAGTTCCCTTGCGCCCGAAAATTTCGCCCCAGGTGCGTGATGTCATTACAATCCTTTCCGGGTTGTGCTCATTGTCCACTTCAGTGAACTCTGCCTTGTAAAGCGCCTTCTCATAATGAAAGAAAGGAGCCGTGAAATCATGAATGGTCTTCAGGGCAGAACCAAACACATCTTCAATGTTGATTCGGTCATTCACCACAATTCCTTTGTAATATCCCTGGATCACGCGATGTGCTCCGAGATAAAACTCGTGCAAAAGGCTTGATTTACTTCCGTAAAAATCCGTGAAATAAAACATCGTACCATCGTTCACAAAGTAGGCGGTCGCCTTGCTCTGATAGCAGTAAATATATGCCTGATTCAACGCGTTCACGAAAATCTCCCATTTTACCTTGTTTCCTTTATCATCCATAAATTCAAGGATTCTTCCCGGAATCAATCCGAAGGCTTCGGTTAACAATCGCGTATTGCGCACATTACTCACCTGCTCCCCTTCCTTCGGAATATCAAAGGTGTGCAGACGGAAACCATCCTCCTCACGCGTCAGGTAATAGCTAATCGGATGAAAGAGCGTTTTTGCACCGATATAAGGCGCCGTCTGAATCTGGAAGTGCAAATGAGGTTCCGGGGAACGACCGGAGCTTCCGCAATGAGCGACCACATCACCTTTTTTGACGTAGTCACCGGCTTTCACCTTCACCGAACCTTTCTTCAGGTGTGAGAGTTTGGAATACACATATTCTCCATGTTTGATAACGACGGTATTCCCCCAGTTCTGCTCCAGATCCACATCCCCGATCTTGTTGTCGTTAATGGCGTCGATCACCTGGGTAACAAACCCGGCAGCAGGCGCAACCACAGGAAGATCATAGCAATAATAATCCGAGGTCTGGATTCCCGGCAAACGATATGTACTTCCTTCATCGTCACGCATATCGAAATCCCAGGCGTATTTGTAGTCGCCCTTATGCGTGATCTTTCCTTCGTGCCCCTGTGAAATATTCCATTCACCGATCACCGGCAGGGCAAAATGAAAGTACGTGTCGCCTTTGAAACGATCCAACTTGTTGAAATGCTTGTAATGATTTCCTTCCGGGGAAAACTGCTGAATCACCACCAGATCTAATCCGGAAGCCTTGTTCCGCATTGCCATTGCTGAAAGGAAAAGCAGTACTACAATGTTAAACGGCAGTGAATACAGTGGCAGACCGAATTGTACCCATAACAGACTGTGTAATGCAGAGATCAGAAGGGCAATAATCGGAATCGTGAACAACAACAGGGTAAAAGAACGTCTGGACGGCACCACAAAAAATCCTCCCAGTGCAATGGCGGTCAAAATGAAGTTGAAGCCAATATACGAGTAGATCAACTGTGAGAAATCGCCTTCCATGTACGAATAAAACAGGTAACCGATCGTAAAACCGAAGATCGACAGCACGAAAGCCATTCTTGAATAAAGAAGCAAACCAATCGCGATCAGCAAACCTGCCAGGTCATTGAACTGAAAGAGAATGGCTCCAAGCGATCGCAAGTAAAGGTAGATCGCATTGGCTCCCGGAAGCGTGGCAATGTAATCGGTGACACCGGTAAACAGTTCAGGATACCAGACCGCAAGTGACAGGGCTTCTTTTTGCTTCAGTTCAAGTGCTGTAAAGTTTCCGGCTCCGAGAATGATCAACCAGACGACGAGCAAAAAAGGCAGACTCAGGAAAGGCAGTCCGCGCTTCCCCAGGCTGGAAGTAAACCACAGGGTAAGGAAGAACGTCAACAGCGATGCAACGAACAGCACCATGAAAAAGGAAACGTTGAACTCGTAGAACAAACCAATAGCAATCCCGACAGCCAACGAATTATACGTGTATGCTCCATCGCGAATACTCTCGTGATTGAAGTTGAACAGGTATGCCGTAATCTGCCCGATCAGAATCGCAATCACCCCACTCAATCCGGCTCCCAGGTCGAAAAAACTTACGAGCAGGAGGATCAGGGCGAAGATCTTGTTCTTCGAGAAAAACACCTGGGCGTAACTGTTCAATAAGCCCGCCCAGGACGTTTCCAGGTAATATCTGATGAGTGCTGTCAATTCGCTTACAAGGAAAATTTAGACAAATAATCCGGAACCACCTCTCCCCGCTCAAGGGTTTCGAGTTCCTCTTTGGTTTTTATCACATGTGGTTTTCCTTTCATGTCGATCAGTACTACCGCCGGACGAAGGGCAATAAACTGCATCGACTGCGTGATATTGTAGGCTCCCACATTGTGCACGACCACATGGTCTCCGGCCTTCAAAGGCGGCAGTGTCACGTTCTCGCGCACAACATCAATGTTCATGCACAGCGGGCCGTAAAGCACGCAATCTTCCGTGTACTGTCCGAATTCCTGAGCCGGAGAAACCTTATGGTCATACCAGAACGAGGTAAACATTATATTAACTCCGAAATCGAGAATGGTAGCGCGACGTCCGTCGGAAAGTCGCTTATTCGAGATCACGCTTCCCAGTAAGAAGCCTGCGTCGTCCACCAAAGCTCTTCCGGTTTCGAGGTAGAGGTAGGGTAATTCGTCATTATCAAATCCTGCATTGAGCAAAGCCGAGCAGATTGCTTCCGCGTACTGGCTGATCTCAGGAACGCTGTCTGCTCCGAGGCCGTACGATCCTTTCAGTGTGTTCTTCGACGCAAAGCCACCGCCCATGTCAATGTATGTGATCATCTTTCCATAGCGGTTCTTGATACTTTGTGCGAGGTCTGCCATTTTGTTAGCCGCGATCCCATAAGCATTCGGGGCCAGCATGAAGGTTCCGATGTGGCAATGCAATCCGATGAGTTTCAACTGACCTTTCGCCATGATCTTGTTGATCGCATCCCATGCCTGTCCGTTCTCATAGTTGAATCCGAATCGGTCCCACATCGGGTAAATCCCGGTATCCATGTTCACCCGGATCGCCACGCGCGGATGTACGTCCTGCTCGATCGCGATCTCGGTCAGTCGGTACAGTTCGTCCAGGTGATCAATGTGGATTGGCGAATCGTTTGCAATAGCCACGCGGAGATCATCGTCGGTTTTGTCCGGACCATTGAACAGGATCTTGTTACCCGGAACACCATTCTTCAGTGCCTTTTCGTATTCGAAGCGCGAAACAACTTCTCCCCACGAGCCTTCCTGGTGAAATACATTGCAAACGGCGTTCAGGTAATTTGTTTTATACGACCATGCGAACTGGACTTTCGGATAACGTGTCTCGAAAATTCGCTTCGCATTCCGGTAATTCTCCCGGATCTTTCGCTCGGATAAAACAAACAACGGAGAACCGTATTCTTCCAGCAAATCATTCACCGCACAGCCCTCAATGTGTGTCACCGGAGTATATTCCGTGCGGGTTCCGAATTTATTCATCAATCCCTGGTTCAGCGGCTTGATGATCGGTCTTTCATATTGTTTTCTTTCCATGGCTCGTAAGTTTAAAGTTCTCCAATTGTTGATATCTGTTCAAATTCTTTCATGTTGACGATCATGTCGTACGAATAGCGGATAAACATCTTTCCGACATCGTAGGTTTCGAAAGGTTTTACTTCCTCCCCCATCGCCATATTGACCAGCTTTTCCACCTGATTCTGTCCGACACCTGCCGTCAGGTAACACCAGGCCGGAAACCTTGGGTTAATTTCAATGAGATAGTACTCATCTTCGTTGGTCTTCATGAACTCCAGTTCGAAAGGTCCCCGCCAGCATGTAGCTCCTACCAGGTCACGGGTTACTTTCAAAAGGTTCTCATCATCAAGCGAAACGCCTGCCCATGCTTTTCCTTTGTCAGTGATATACAATTTTCGCATAGGGACTGCGCCCAGTGTTACACCATTCCCGTCACCGATCCCGCACACGTTCACTTCCGATCCGTGCACAAATTCCTGTACCAGTACGGGCAAACCCCATTGTGCACTGATTTTGTTAAAGTGCTGCATCGCCTGATCCGCCGTGTAAGCGATTTTCGCGTCATAGAACTTTCCTTTCACGACCAGCGGGAATCCGATTTCTGCTGCAATGGCCGGGATCTCGTTCATTCCGAATACCATCTTTGCGAATGGCACTTTGATGTTGTGTTCCTGTCCGTATTCATAGAGATTGGCCTTGTGTCGGGCATCGAATTGTTCCTGCGTCGGCAGTACCATTTTGATTCCCAGCTCGGACTCCAGCTTTTCCTGAATGGAAATGAAGTTGAACAACTCGGCATCGAAATTGGGGAAAAGGAAATCAACGTTCTCCTGTGCGTTGATGTAGCTGAACCGCTCAAACAACACCTGCTGTCCGGCACTCGGATACGGTACCTGATAGGTTTTGTCAACCAGTTCGTGCATGTAAATTCCAGGTTCAAGCGATTCATACGACAGACCTATGATTCGCACGTCAAAGCTTTCTGCTTCGCGTAATGCTCTTATTACTGCGATACCTGGTCCGGGACTGTCAATGGCATTCAATCCGGTTACCGCAATTGTGTATTTCGGCTTGCTCATCATTCAGTCAGTTTGTAGTTCTTCAACATATTCAGGAAATCATACAGATCCTTCTCCACGGTACTTTTGTCCACCATGTAATTATCCAGGATGTGTTGGGTGATGTCCTCTTCCGATTTTCCGTCCTGCAGCAACTGCACAACTTCGTGTCCGATCGGATTGATGGAATAGGAATCGCCTGTAGAAGGGTTGAAAAGGAACCCTGAATCACTGATGGCTATATTCTTTCTTACTTTCATCTCCTTGAAATTTTATGCGCCTTTGAAATTGATCAATTCTCTTCGGGCGGGGTTTCACTTTTAAAAACGGAACCTGCGGATCGGATAGTTTATACTTTTTTTAATAAGATGTGTAAAATTCCGGATCGGGTTCTTAAAGGCCAAATTAGAAAGAATGCCCGCAGGACTTCTCACACTATTTTGGAGAGATTGTGTAAAATTTCGAATCAGAGGATATTTTCAAGTGGAACCCGCTCTACAGGAGCACCGTTCTTGAACTGACTTACTGTGTATCCCGTCACTTTCCTGAATTGATTGCTGAGGTATTGTACGCTGCTATAACCAAGCATGTAGGAAATTTCGCTCAGGGTGAACTCGCTGTTGGCAATCAGTTCTTTCGCCCGTTCGATCTTCAAAAGAATAATGTATTTCTCGAGGGTCGTGTTGGTCACCGCCGAAAAGATCTTGCTCAATTTATCGTAAGGAACCTGCACCCTGTCACTGATGTAATCCGAATTCCGGATCAGAGAGCTCATGTTGTTCGCGTGATGGATCAACTCGATAGCGGCTACTTTAATATTCTCTACGAGCGCTTCATTCTCATCAATGATGGGAGTGAAACCGAGCTCCATAAAGCCCTTTTCCACATCGGCACTCGTTACCTTCGAAGGATTACGGGATAACACCACTTCGCCAAGACGGACCTTCTTTATTTCCACGCCATCCATCTCCTTAAAATACAACTCCACCAACTTGACACAACTCCTGGAGAGCATGTTTCGTAAGAGGTATTTCTCGGTGACGTCCTGTACCATCCTGTATCTGGTGAGTCGCTGTTTTCGGGACCTTAAAGTTAGCAAAAAAGCTAGTAGATCACACCCAAACGGATTCCGAAAACGGCTGTAGCCGAAGCAAATGAATATGCGTTTCGCAACGGCTGCTCATAATACAGACCGGTCAAAAACGATTTGTATGTGTAGTTGGTTGTGATTCGTGCACTGAGTGCCCAGCGCTGCTGCTCGTAGCGATCCGGCAAAAACATGGTAGTCGTGAGATTGACATAATTACGCAATCCGGCCTGCAAATCCCATTTGGACGCCGTATGCTTTCGCAGGTAGAATAACCCGGACAGATCCAGGCTCAGACGGTTCAGTTGCAGAAAGCTTGTTTCAGTGGAGTTGTCAAGATGCCGCACGAAATAATATCCGGCCTTCTCAAAGCCGAGCCCCAATTCTCCTCCCCAACGTCTTTTGGAGATACGCGTAAATCCGTAGAGATCGAAAATATGGAATTCCGAAAAAGCGGAAGTCGAATCGAAATCAGGGCTTTTGAAAAACTCATCCTTGAAACCAACAGTTGAACCCAATTCGAGGTGCAGACGTTGAGCAACTCCATGCAGTGAGGTCAAAAAGAGTAAGATCACCAATACACTTCTCATTCGATCCGCTTTTTAACAACCCGAAAGCCAATGTGAAAGTACGATCCGTCCTGAGTAGCATGTTGTCGGGCGTACGGAAGGTAACCCGCACAGAAGCCGTCGTGGCACAAAAATGATCCGCCTTTGATCACGCGCAAGGTATCCTCACTGTCTTCATTGGGATCAAAACTCTTTCCCGTATATGCTTTCGTGTTACGAATCCCCTGCGCCAGCAACCTATCGTGTATTTCATAGTGATAGCTGTCCTCACACCACTCCCAGACATTTCCCTGCAGGTGATACACTCCATTCCGGTCCGACTTCATCGACTGCACTGGTGCCGTTCGTGAAAATGCGTCGTTTCCTTCAATATTCATTTCTGCGCCCTGAACAATCCCCGTCTTGCACGCACTTTCCCACTCCGTTTCAGTCGGTAATCTTCCCCCTATCCATCGGCAATACGCCTGTGCATCGTTCCACGAAACATTAACCACAGGATGATCCATCTTTTCAAGAACCGAGGAATGTGGCCCTTCCGGATGTCGCCAGTCCGCTCCTGTCACTTCCTTCCAACGATCCGTGTACACGAATGATGACCCCGTGCGTTCTGCATCCGTCACGTAGCCCGTTGCATTTACAAAGGCCTCAAACATCGCATTGCTAATCTCAGTAGAAGAAATTTCAATCCCTTCAACGTTCACATTTACTTCCGGTTTTTCATTCTCCATACCGTCACGATGGCCAAACGTAAACGTTCCTCCGGACAAACTGATCCATTGTGGTTCGTCGACAATATCCGCAGTTTCCCGGCACCCGGCAAAAACGAACAACGCTATGAAAATCCACACTTTCTTCATGCCGGAAAATAATATTCGCGATCACCGATCACAAACTTGCGGTCCATGATCCGCGGCCACAGGTACTCGGAAGGCAATTCTTCATTCCACTCTTCAAAAAAGCGCAGTAGCTGCTGCTTTTCGCTGGCATTGAGATCACTCAGATCAATGCGTTCGGATTTATCATTCTTCAGATTGTATAGATGTAACCAACCGTCACGCGTACTAAGAATCAATTTCCAGTCACGGTAGCGGATCGCACGAATATGATCTGTGCGCCAGTAAAGCCGTTCATGCGGTGTTCCATTGTTTTCTCCAAGCAGGAAAGGCATCAGATCCTTCCCATCTGTCCGTAGATTCGGTGGCAGCGAAATGTTACAGGCCGACACCGAAGTGGCAAAAATATCCATTGACGAAACAGGGTATCTGTATGTTTTTCCTGCAGGCAATGTCCCAGGCCACTGCATCATGAACGGTACGTTCACTCCACCTTCAAAATGTGTCAGCTTCCCTCCTTTCAACGGACCGTTTTGGGTCGCGCCGGTATACGAGGCTCCCCCATTATCCGAAATGAAATATACGATCGTATTTTCCCATTGACCGCTTTCTTTCAGATGCTTCATGACATCTCCGACTGCATCGTCCAGGGCCTTGATCATGGCGAGGTAGACCCGGCGGTTGGAATCCGCAACATGCGCGAACTGATCAAAATAAGATTGCGGTGCCTGGAAAGGAACGTGCGGTGCATTGAACGACAGATACAGAAAGAACGGTTCTTCCCGATGCGATGAGATAAATTCCTTCGCATGATCACGCAATGCAAATGTCAGGTATTCACCCTCCTTCACCACTTTATTGTTCTCACGGATCGCCGAATTCTCATTCCGCCCCATGTTCCACTGGTGGTGACTACTCATATCGTTCTGGATGTAATTGACGTATCCCGGCGTTTTTCTCGATGGCGTGTACAATGAAAAAGCACCATAAAATCCGTACTGATAATCAAACCCCCGATGATTTGGCAAATGCTCTTCTCCGTAGCCAAGGTGCCATTTCCCGATCAAACCGGTAACATACCCTTTTGCCTGAAACAATTCCGCCAGATTGATCTCATTCGGTGGAATTCCCTGTCGTTCCATCATCCATGGTGTCGGAAACTCAGGCCCGGAGGTAACACGCCAATCTCCCAGATCCGAACGTTTTCCAAGACCGAATTCCAGCTTGTTGGTTGGATAAAAATCCATCGGTTGTGTCTCGAAGCCATAGCGCTGCTGATAACGTCCGGTCAGAATCGACGCCCGGGAAGGGGCACAAATGGGAGCTGTTACATACGCATCTTCAAAGCGAACGCCGTTTGATCCAATGGCATCAATGTTTGGTGTGCTGATCTCTTCTGCACCATAAGAGGACACCTCGTACTTGCCCAGGTCGTCAGCCATGATCAAAATGACGTTGGGTGCCGGTGATTTTTCTTCACCTCCCATTTCTTTCAGAAACGCAGACTTCTGCTCCAGCGAATCCTGATCCCAGCGAATGTTCCATTTCGAAGAATAAGTGGATACAAAGCATCCGGACAACACGAGTGCTGCAAGAAAAAACAAGCGGAACCGTCTCAGTTTCATGCGTCAAATATACATAGCGCGATCGTTCAATTCATCCGAAATCCGTAGTTTTAATCACATGAGCCGAATCTGTTTATTCCTTACCCTGTTCATTCTCTCAGCAAGAACAAATGCACAGAGCGATTCCCTGCAATCCGTCGGAAGCATCCTGGAAGACGTCAATCTTCGTCAGACCAATATCTCCCGTATGGGAATGTGCTCGCTCACAGGATGGGCTGCGGGTAACATGGCCACCGGCGGGATCATGATGGGACAGACCACGGGACAGGAACGTTACTTTCACCAAATGAACCTCTTCTGGAACGTCGTGAATCTCGGAATCGGTATTCCCGGGTTGATCGGTACATACAAGCATCGTCCCGGTGACTTCGAAAGTACCTACAAATACCAGAAACGGCTTGAGACCATCTATGCACTAAATGCTGGTCTGGACATTGGTTATGTCGCCTCCGGATGGGCGCTCAACAACTTCGGAAAAACCAAAGAAGGTGAACTCGGAGAGCGCCTGAAGGGGTATGGAAACTCGCTTGTAATGCAAGGCGCATATCTCTTTCTGCACGACGCCATCATGTTTATGATCTACCGGTCTAACAACAAACGTCTGGATGTTGTCTGGAAGAACGTTACCATCCGGCCCACAGGATTAGGAATGGTGATGGAGTTCAGGTAATTCTGCCCCTGAACAAAGCCTTCATTTAACTGCTATTTTCTGAAGAGAGAACAGGTATTTACACCCTAATTATCAGGTATAAATACCCGATTTTGGTCTTGCCAGAGAAAAAAACAACGGGACTCGATTACCTTTACTTGTAATGCCACTATTCAATTCGAAAATTCCTCGAAATTCGAATCACCATTCCGCGCGCCAGCAGGGTGACAAGCCTTTTTTTGGGGTACAGCCAAAATTGAATATCGGCAAATCAGACGACCCTCTTGAACATGAAGCAGATCAAGTTGCGGATCAGATCGTCCAACAATCTGAAAGCACCCCCGTTTTTGGAGATCCTCCTTTTTTCCAACCAGCAACTGTCCAACGAAAAAACACTACCGAGGATACTCCGGAAGAGTCGGTAGCAGAAACGCCTGATTCCTCAGCAAAAGAAACTTCAAACGAGGGCGAACAGGTTCAGGCGAAATCAGAACAGAGGGCGCCTGTCTCAATCACCCAAGCACCTTCCATTCAGTCAAATACTGATGAGGACAGTCTCAACATGAAGGAAGACGACGAGGCGCAAAGTACTGCAGAGGAGGCCGAAGTACAAATGAAATCCGGAAGTGACGACGGAGAAGATAACGGCAATCTTGAGCAGAACCTTTCTTCTTCACGTGGTGGAGGAACTCCAATGGATGAAGGAACAAAAAACACGATGGAATCCGGCTTTGGAGTGGATTTCAGTGATGTCCGTCTACACACCGACAATCGTGCTGTTCAAATGAATCGCGACCTGGGTGCACAAGCATTTACCAGTGGAAGCGACATTTACTTTAACGAAGGAAAATACAATCCGGAGTCGACGGAAGGCAAACACCTGCTTGCTCATGAATTAACCCACACTGTTCAACAGGGAGCAACCGGTAATGGCGCAGTACAATCCAAGGCAGATCCATCAGTCCCTGATATTCAAAAAACGGAACATGAGGACCAGAACGGTGATCAGAATGGAGATCAAAATGGCGACCGCACCAATGAAACAGACCATTCACCAGGTGATGATCAGAACAACGATCAGAATGGTGGACAGAATGGAACCGGTACTGGCAACAATTCTTCTCCGGGCGGTAACAATAATACATCAAACAATCCCACGAGCCAGAATAATGGTAGCGGAACCAATAATACTCCTTCCAACAATCCCGATAACACTACAGATTCTCCCAATGGAAATACGCAGACGGAAACAGGACAGCAGGATAACGGTTCGAATCAGGAACCATCAAACCAGCAGAATCCAGAGCAGAATGGCAATGAGGGAGGTGTAGAAGCCAATTTAGAGGAACGTACCGATGAAACCGGGGAAGCTGCTGGCGGTATTCCGGAAGTCCCTGCTGCATCAACAGGTTCCAGTGCGGAAGGCGGATTCCCTACCTGGGACGCCTTTATGACCTATGTCACGACAAAGAAAGCAGCTGTTCAAACTTTCTTTACGGAGAAACGTCAGGCCATTACCGATCTGATCGAAGAGGAAAAAACACGAACAAGGGAGGCCATCCAGACAGAGATATCCAGACTTGAGGAAACCAGGAGAAGCAGCATCGAGAGAATTGATGCCGATTATGCTACCGCGTGCGATGGTATTCGTACGAAACGGGACGATGAAATTCAATTTGCCCGTGATCTTGCCGAGGCCGAAATTGCTCGTGTGGATGAGGTTATTCGTGCAAAACAGGAACTGGCAATTCAAACCGGAGAGAGTAAGGCTCAGAGCATTTTGGACACTGCCAGTTCGGAAAGTGAACGTGTGGACCAGATCACGGAAGATCAAGTGGGAGAAGTCAGTACGATCATCCGTCAGAAGTCGAGCCAGTATAGCGGCAACGACAATGCAGATGACGTGACCGAAGCCGCATGGGAAAGCAGGTCCTCCACGGAAGACGAAATCCGTGAATCCGGAAGAGCAATTCGTACCAGTATTACCGAACATGCCGGTGATCTTGCGGGCAACTACCGGGAGGATGCGCACAATCTTGCCGAAGGTTTCACAGATAGCCAGGACGAATCGAAAGAAAGCATCCGGACCCGCCGAGACGAAACGATCACAGGACTTCAGGATGCGGCACAGGAAGCCCTGGATGCTCTGGCCACTGAAACTCAAAACCTCAAAGATGAACTGAATAGTGGCGTAGACACGAACCTTACCATTTTGCGTGCATTACCGGAGCGTACAGATGCGGAACTCGACGACATCAAACGCCTCGTTCATGAACGTATTACCTCTGAAGAAACGACAGTACTCTCCGAAATTGATCAGTTCAAAACAGATCTTGAAGCGATCTACTGGCACCGAGAGGAAGTTGCCGAAGCACAGACTGACCTTGAAACTGCCATCGAAGACCACCTCACGGAAGTCACTGACTACGTGACGGAAGTCGACAGTACCTTGCGCCCAATCACAGCAGCATTCCGTGATGAAATGAAAGCAGCTCAGGACCGTGTCTTACCAAGTATCGAAGAGGCTGCCACTACTTACGGCACTTCCGCACATCAATTAATGACAGAAACGGTAAGTGGCCTTAATCAACTGGCACGTGACGCCGAAACTGGCACATGCTCCGTAGCCGACCAACTCGAGACCGGCCTGCAGGAACAAGTCAATGATAAGGAAGCCGAGTGGAATGACCAACTAAGCGAAGACATTACGGATATGCGCGAAAAGGTTGCTGACGGACTCCGCGACCAGGCAGAAATTCTGGATCAATTCAGCTCGAACCTTGACGAAGAATTCAACAGAAATTCCTCATGGTGGGATGACGTCCTCGACTTCCTGTCAGGAATGATTGACGGCATCATTGAAGGCTTTGTAGCACTTGTAACAGGCATCTGGGAGGCCATGGGGACGCTGCTTTTCTGGATCGTTATCCTGATTATCGTAATCATCATTCTTGTACTCGTATTTGTATTCGATATCGCCTTTGCGACTATCCTTGCAGTGTTAGTTGTCATTGGAGTAGTGATTGGGGTGATTGCCTTCATCTATTACGCTGCGATGGCCATTTTCTCCGAAGGACTCAGTCCTTATGAACGTGGAAGGCTCTTCGGTCGGGGTGTATTTGAGCTT